>JBBAPL010000138.1:0-14350 GCA_040400895.1 Aquabacterium sp. | reverse complement strand
CAGGCCGCGCCGGTGACCCAATCCGCCAGCAATCCCACCGCGGTCATATCGGCCACCGTCAGTACCGCGCCATCGCAGGCGCAATCGGCCTCTGCGGGGCTGACCAGCGCGGCCGAAACCACCAGCGTGCCGTCCCGACCGCAGGAGCCAGCGTCACCAAGCGCTGCGGGCCCGTTGCCATCAGCGGCGCCGGCACCGTCAACAGACGGCGGGGCTGTGGAGACCGTGCCGGAGGCTGGGACTGAACGCGGGACGCCGGACGCGACCAGTGATGCCCCGGCAAGCCTTGCGGATGTGGTGACTGCCCAGCTTGGTGACGTCGACGCGGAAGCCGGCAATCCCAGCGAGGTGCCGCGCCGCCTTGGAACGGTGCTGCAGATGATGGCGGATCTGTACGCAAGGATCAGATCGCGCGCTGTTGGCGCACCGCCTGATTCCGCATCGCCCTTGAACACCGGCGCCGACCTCCAGGCCCAACGCCTGCCAGGTGCCGAGAAGGCCGGCGAGGTACGGGCAGGTGGCGGTGACCCCGGTGTCCCTGGTGGACCTAGTGCATGACCGCCGACCCATGCCATCGCCAGATGCACCAGAGAACCGTGCACGTTGCCCCGGCGGTCCTGTCGCCCGCCGACTGTTTGCCATCGAACCGCACCGCACCTGAGGATGCTTGATCACATGCCCCCAATTCTGAGCACCCCAAGGCTGGTCGAAGCCAGCCGCCCTGCGCGGAGATTCAGCAAAGTGGCCAAGCCACAGAATCCTGCGCGTCTTCGGGCCGTGGTCAATGCATGGTCTGGCCCGCCAGCGCGGCTGACGCTGAGCCGCTGTCTGGCCTTGCTGGTCGCCGGTGGTGCCATGTGCTTGACGGAAGCCGCCTGGTCCCAAGTGCCCGTGGCGGGCCCGGTGGTGGCTGCGCCGCTGCTGCCCACAGACCTGAGCCTCCACCAGTTCGTCCAGCGGGTGCTGCAGGCCAACAAGGCAGTGCGGTCCAAGCGCAACGAACAGGAACTGGCCGACGCAGCGGTCAGCCGGGCCGGTGCGGTGTTCCAGCCGCAGATCGAGGTGTCAGCCGTCAACGCCCTCAGCCGCGTGCAGAACACGCCCGAGGAGGAATTGCTGCGGCAGGGCTTGGGCCTGTACGAGCGCAAGGGGCAGGACGTGTCGGCCGGCGTCAGCACCTTGCTCCCGTCCGGGGCCAAGGTCGAAGTCAAGGGCACGATGGCCCGCTTTCTGACCAACATCAACGAGAGCCTGCGCGATTCAAGCGCGAATGACTACAAGGCCTTCTATGGCATGACCGTGACGCAGCCGCTGGCCCGCGATGCCGGTTTCGAGCCGACCCGGTCGCGGGTGCGGGTGGCCGAACTCGACGCCGACGCGGCGCGCCAGGCCACCGCCGACACGGCGTCCAGCACGGTCGCGGACGCCGTGCTGTCCTACCTCGATCTCGGGTTGGCGCAGCAGCGTCTGGCTGCCTGGAATGACAAGATCAAGATGGCTGAGCGGCTGGCCACCGACGCCAAGTTGCTGGCCCAGCAGGGGCGGTTGGCTGAGACCGAGATCTGGGAAGTCGAGAACAACCTGGCGCGTTACCGCGCGGGCGCCAGCGAGGCCGGCCAGGCCGTGGTCGAGCGCATCAACAAGATGCGTGGCCTGCTGCTGCTGACGGCGGCTGACGGCTGGGCGACGCTGCGCGCCACCGATGCACTGCCGCAGGTCACCGAGGCCCGGCTCGATCTCGCGCTTGACCTGCAGACCGCCTTTGACAGCCGGCCCGACTACCGCATGCGCAAGCTGATGGTCGAGCGCGAGGGTGTCCAGCTGGTGTTCGCCCAGAACCAGAAGCTGCCCCGCATCGACCTGGTGGCGAGCTACGGGCAGAACGGGCTGTCGCAGTCGGTCCGGTCGGCACTGGCGCCTGGCCGCACTGCCGACTATCCGTCCTGGTCCATCGGCTTGCAGATCTCCGTCCCGCTGGGAGAGAACCGCCAGGCCGCCGCCGACCTGCGGGCTGCCCAGGTTCGCAAGGAGGATGCGCTGCTGGGCCTGAAGGCGGTCGAATCCTCGCTGGCCAGCGACATCGACAGCAGCCACGCGGTGATTCGCAGCAGCATCGAACGCCACCGCTTGTTCGCCGAGATCGCCGATCGCGAGAGCCGGTTGACCCAGGCGCTGCGCCAGAAGTTGCTGGCCGGGCGCGTGGAGATACGTGAATTGCTCATCAGCGAGGAGCGGGTGATCAACAGCCGCACGGCCATGCAAGAGCAGGCCGTCGCCAATGCCAAGGGCCTGGCGCTGCTGGGGCTGGCGACGGGCACCTTGCTGGAGCGCTACCCGTGAGTGATGACGGATTGAAGGCGCCGATGCCCGGGCTGGGGCCGTGGGGCGCCCGCATGGTGGCGGCCGCGCTGTTGGTGGTGGCCGTGGTTGGCAGCCCGGTGTGGGCGCAGCCGGTGATCAGCGGCATCACCCGGGCCAGGCTGGATCTCAAGTTGAGCCTGCCGGTGGCCGGCCGGGTAGAGCAACTCGTGGTCAACGAGGGCGACCGTGTCCGCAAGGGTGACCTGATCCTGTCCCTCGACAAGACGCTCGAGGCGCTGGAGGTCGACCGGCGCAAGCTGCTGCTCGACGATGTGGCCAAGCTGGGTGAATTGCGGCAGCGCGAGGCCGTGCTGCGCGAGCAAGTGGCCAACGCCCGCAGTCTGCTCGCGACCCAGGTGGTCTCGCGCAAACAGGTCGAAGACGAGGAGATGGTCCACCGCGATGTACTGGCGCAGCTCGGCGGGCTGGAGATGGCCAAGAAGCGTGAGCGTGTCGAGTACGAACTGGCGCAGGAGGCGCTGGCGCGGCGCATTTTGCGGGCCCCGGCCGATGGCACCATCGCCAAGATCCACTTTCGGGTGGGCGAGAGCCTGGCGGCGAATGAGCCTGCGGTCGGCTTGGTCGATATCGCCCGCGTCCGCTTCGTCGGCACCCTGCCGGCCAGCGCTGCGGCGCGGCTGGCCGTGGGCATGACGGCGCGGCTGGCGCTGTCGCGCGATGGGGACGAGATCGTGCGCCAGGCCAGGATCAGCTTCGTCTCGCCGCTGACCGACGCTGCCAGCGGGCTGGTGGAGGTGATCGCCGAGTTCGACAACGCCGACAAGGCCGTGCGCCCGGGCATCGCCGGGCAGATGTCGGTCCATCCCGGTGCCAGTCGTGGCCCGGCGCCTGCGGCTCGGCCCGCGTCCGATGCCGCCCGATGATCAACCAGCAGATCGAGTCGCCGGCCCAGCGGTCGGCGCGGGACGGCACGCAGGGCATGGAGGCCTTGGCCGGTCTGGGCCGGTTCAGCGGCTCGCCGGCTGAGTTCTGGCCGCTGTACCTGGCCGCCTTGAGCCAGTCGCTGTCGGTGCGGCGCTGCTTGTTGCTGGTGCGGTCGACTGGTGCCGGCTGGCGCGCGGCCTGCCAGTGGCCAGTCAATGGCAGCGGCCCGGCCGGTGATGCGGCGGCCATCCTGCGCCTGGCGGAAGCCGCCGTCGCGCCGGGTGTGGTCGGTGGTCCTTCCGGCCAAGCTGCGCATGGCGGTGCCGGCTTGGGCGCCAGCCTGCGCACTGTGCCGACCATCGCCGAGGCTGGCACCGATGCCGCCGTGCTGGTCCTGCTGTGTGACGGCGCCGACACCGAACCCGCCGCCAAATTGCCGCTGCTGCTGCTGGCGGTGGAGACGCCCGAGCAGTTCGAGTTGCAGCGCCGACTGCGCAGCGTGGCCGGCAACGCCGAGCGGCTGCATGAGGCGCTGGGCCTGGCGAGCCGGCTCGGTGACGAAGAGCGCTTTGTCAAGGCCAGCATGATGCTGTGCGGTACGTTGGCCGCGCGCTTCGGTTGTGACCGGGTGTCGCTGGGCTGGCTGGACGGCGACCTGGTGCGGCTGCAGGCGGTCAGCAACATCGAGAAGTTCGACCGCAGCATGGCGGCGGCCCAGGCGCTGGAAGATGTGATGGAAGAGGCGCTGGACCAGGACTGCGAGATCGTGGTGCCTGCGCCCGCGCACAGCACGGCGGTTGCGCGCTCGCATCTGCAGTATGCGCAGACCCAGGGCGTGAGCCACCTCTTGTCGCTGCCGTTGCGGGTGGGCGGTCAGGCACTGGCCGTGCTGACGGCCGAGCGCCGCAGCAGCGAGTTCGATGACGCCCAGCGCTGGGAATTGCGTCTGATCTGCGATCTCGCGGCCAGCCGGCTCGGCACCTTGCAGCAGCAGGAGCGTTGGTTCGGTGCCCGTTGGGCCGATGCAGTCCGCCGTGGATTGGGCCGCTTCTTGGGCGTCGAGCACAGCCTGGCCAAGCTGGCCGTGCTGGGCGTGGTGGCAGCCTTGCTGGTCGCGGCCGTGCTGCCCTGGTCCTACCGCATCGACGCTGCTGCAACACTGCGCAGCGATGACATGGTCTTCGTGCCAGCGCCGTTCGACGGCTTTCTGCGCGAGGTCCATGTCGAGATCGGCGACCAGGTCACGCAAGGTGCTGCCACCGTCGCGCTCGACACCCGCGAACTGCTGCTGGAGGAGTCGATGGCCGCCGCCGAGGTCGGGCGCTTTGCCCGTGAGGCGGAGAAGGCCCAGGCCGTCTGGCAATTGGCCGACATGCAGATCGCGCTGGCGCGTCAGCGCCAGTCTGCTGCCAGGCTGGACCTGGTGCGAGACCACCTGGCGCACGCCCAGTTGCGCGCGCCGATGACCGGCGTCGTGGTCGAAGGTGAATTGAAGAAGAACCTCGGCGGGCCCGTCAAGAAGGGTGACTTGCTGCTCAAGATCGCCCGTCTGGACAGCACCTATGTCGAGATCGAGATCGACCAGACCGACATCCATGAGACGGCCACTGGCCGGCGTGGCGAACTGGCCTTCGTCGGCCGGCCCGATCTCAAGGTGGCCCTGGTGATCGAGCGCATCGAGCCGATGTCGACCATGAAGGACGGTCGCAACGTCTTCCTGGCGCGTGCCCGCGTCGATGCCGAGGTGCAGTCCTGGTGGCGACCCGGGATGGGCGGGACCGCCAAGATCGACGCCGGCGATCGTTCGCTGTTGTGGGTGCTGACCCACCGCAGCCTGCGCTTCCTGCAACGGGCGCTGTGGCTGTGAGCGATGCCAGCAGCCAAACTTTCAGCGACGCCTGGCACCGCGTGGCGGGCTTGCGTGCTTCGCTGCGGCCAGACGTCCGTGCGCGGCGCCAGACCGCGCACGGCACGCGTTGGTATGTGCTGAGCAACCCCCTGAGCAACGAGTTCTTCCGCATCAACGAGGACGCCTACGCATTCCTGTCCCGCTTGGGCACAGGGCGCACGGTGGAGCAGGCCTGGCGTGACACGCTGGCCAATGATCCCGAGTCGATGCTCAGCCAGCAGGAGGTGGTGCAGTTGCTGGGCCAGCTCAACCTGTCGAACCTGCTGCAGGCCGACCGCGCCGGTGCCAGCGCGAGCCTGTTCGATCGGTACCAGAAGCGCCGTGGGCGCGAGCGGCGCGCGCGGTGGATGAGCCTGCTGTCGATCCGCATCCCGCTGTTCGATCCGGACCGCATGCTGTCGCGTGCCCAACCCTTGATCCGCGGCCTCGTCAGCCCGGTTGGCCTGCTGGCCTACCTGCTGCTGCTGGGCCTGGGCGTGAAGGCGCTGATGGACCGAGGCGACGAAGTGTTCCACCAGGCGGCTGGGCTGCTGGCGCCCGACAACCTGGTGCTGCTCTACCTGGGGTTCGCGATCGCCAAGGTGGTGCATGAATTTGGCCACGCGGCGGTTTGCAAGCGCTTTGGCGGCGAGGTCCACACGATGGGTGTGATGCTGTTGCTGTTCGCGCCGCTGCCGTATGTCGACGCCAGCGCCAGTTGGGGCTTCCGGCGCAGTGGGCCGCGGCTGTTGGTCGGGGCGGCCGGCGTGCTGGCCGAGCTGGCCGTGGCGGCGGTGGCGGCGATGGTCTGGGCCTATTCCGCGCCGGGTGTCAGCGGTGCACTGGCCTACAACGTGATTTTTGCGGCCAGCGTGTCCACGGTGGTGTTCAACCTCAATCCCTTGCTGCGCTTCGACGGCTACCACATGCTGGTCGACCTGATCGACATGCCCAACCTGTTCCAGCGCTCGCGCGACCAGCTGCGCTATCTGGGCCAGCGCCACTTGCTGGGCAACAAGCTGGCCACGCCGGTGGCTGACAGCCCCACCGAGTCCTGGCTGCTACCGCTGTACGGCGTGACCAGTGTGCTGTACGCACTGTTGCTGATGGCCACGATCGCCTTTTTCATCGCCGAACAGTACCTCGACATTGGCCTGCTGCTGGCGGTGCTGCTGGGGCTGTCAGCCACCGTGCTGCCCATGGGCAAGCTGATGCACCACTTGTTGCTGAGCCCGCAGCTGGCCCACCAGCGGGCCCGCGCCGTGGTCTCGGTGGCGGTGCTGGCCGCGGTGCTGCTGGGCTTGCTGGGCTGGGTGCCGTTTCCAGACCGCATCCGGGCCGCTGGTGTGGTCGAGTCCAAGGTCTTCCGCCAGCTCAGCAGCGAGGCGGCGGGCTTCCTGGTCGAGTTGCTGGTCAAACCGGGCGGGCAGGTCACTGCAGGGCAGGCGCTGGCCAGGTTGGAGAACCCCGACCTGCTGGCCGAGATCCGCGCCTCGCGCATGCAACTGCAGCAGTTGCAGATGCAGGAGCTGCGGGCGCAAGCACTGGCCTTGGCCGATGTGGCGCCACTGCGGCAGCAACGTGAGTCGGCCGAGGCGGGCCTGGCCGATCTGGAGCGCCAACGTGCAGCGCTGACGGTGGTGGCCCCGGTGTCCGGCGTCTGGAGCGCTGGCGAGGTGGAGCAAGGGCGCGGCCGCTGGTTTGCGCGCGGCGCGGCCATGGGCGCGATCATCGACGAGCGCGGGCACCGGTTCGTGGCGATCCTGCCCCAGGTGGCGACCCACTTGTTCAAGGGCGACGTCGAGCGCGCCGAGGTGCGCCTGGGCGGGGAGGACGGGCGGAACCTGCTGCTGCGTGGTGTCTCGGTGATGCCCTTCGAGCACGGGGTGCTGCCGTCCCGTGCCCTGGGCTTTGCGGGTGGCGGCGACATCGCGGTGCAGCCTGGCGATCCCAACGGGGTGATGGCGGCCGAGCCGTTCTTTCGCATCCACGCCGACTTTGACGCCCTGCAGGCCACCGAGGTCAGGCTGGTGCATGGGCGGCTGGGGGTGATGCGGCTGACACTGCCACCCAAGCCGCTGCTGTTGCAGTGGGAGCGCAGCGTGCGCCAGCTGCTGCAGCGCCGATTCAGGGTATGACCGCTGCATGGCCGCCAGCGCAGGCCCGCAGCCCTGGCTGGTTGCAGGCGGACCGGCCGGTGCTGGCGCCACCCCGTCCGCTGCCGACAGGCTTCGACGCGCTGGTGGACGATCTGGTCGGTGCCGTGCGCCGCCAACCCTGGCAGGTGCGCCGGCTGCGGCGCCTGGCGCAGGACTGCGCCGCGCGCATGGCGGGGTTGCGGGGCCTGTCCGATGCCGAACTGCAATCGCAGCTCCAAACCCACCGCGATGCCTTTCGGCGCGACATGACCTGCGGGCACGGTGCACTGCTGGCGGCTCTGGCCGCCGTGGGCGAAGCGGCTGGTCGTGCGCTGGGGCTGTGGCCCTACCCTGTGCAGCTGATGGGGGCGCTGGCACTGCACCAGGGCTGGCTCGCCGAGATGGCCACTGGCGAGGGCAAGACGCTGACGGTGGCGATGGCTGCGGTGCTGGCAGGCTGGAGTGGACGCCCCTGCCACCTGGTGACGGCCAATGACTACCTGGCAGCCCGCGACGCGCTGGAGATGGACCCGCTGTACCGCCGCTGCGGCGTGTCGGTGGTGGCCGTCACGGGTGAGCTGGCGCCCACCGAGCGCGCCGTGCGCTATGCCTGCGATGTGGTCTATGTGACCGCCAAGGAGTTGCTGGCCGACTTCCTGCGTGACCGCCAGGCTGCCAGCGCGGGCGGCGATGTGGGCCGGGCGATGCTGCGCCGGTGGTTGTGGCGCGATGCTGCGGGGGACGCCGCCCCGGTGGACGTTGCTGCGGTCGACCTGTTGCTGGTGCGGGGTCTGCACACAGCCCTGATCGACGAGGCCGACAGCGTGCTGATCGACGAAGCCGTGACGCCCTTGATCCTGTCTGCACCGCGGCCCGACCCGGAGCTGTCCCAGGCCGTGTTGTGGGCGGCTGAGGTGGCCGACAGGTTGGTTGTCGAGGCGGACTATTCGCTCAACCGCAGCCGTGGCATGGTGACCCTGGCGCCGGCCACGTTGACGCTGGCCATGCAGTCGTCGCACCGCCTGCCGCGCCTGTGGCAAGCGCAGGCGCGGCGCGAGGAACTGCTCCGGCAGGCGCTGGTGGCACGCCACTTTCTGCTGCGCGATCAGCACTACGTGGTGCAGGAAGGCAAGATCGTCCTGCTCGACGAAGGCACCGGCCGCCTGACGCCCAACCGAACGCTCACCGCTGGTCTGCACCAGGCCGTGGAAGCCCACGAGGGCTTGGCGATCAGCGACCCGAGCCGATCGCTGGGCCAGATGAGCTTCCAGGCCTTCTTCCGCCACTTTCGGCGTCTCGCCGGCACCACGGGCACGGCGCATGAGGCCCGGGCCGAGTTCTGGAGCATCTACGGGCTGGGTGTGCTGGCTGTCCCGACCCACCGGCCGCGCATTCGCAGTGCAGCCCGGCCCCTGGTGTTTGCGACTGAAGCCGAGAAGACCCAGGCCTTGCTCGCCGAGATCATGCGTCTGCACGGACAGGGGTTGCCGGTGCTTGTCGGCGTGCGCAGCGTGAACTCCAGCGATCGTCTGGCCGAACAACTGCGCGCACGCGCCCTGCCGTTCCGGCTGCTCAACGCGGTTCGTCTGGGCGACGAGGCCGAGATCGTCGCCCAGGCAGGGCAGGCCGGCTGCATCACCGTTGCCACCAACATGGCCGGTCGGGGGACGGACATCGTGCTGGGCGCGGGGGTGGCCGCCATGGGCGGCCTCCAGGTCATCGTGGCCGAGTGCAACGAGTCGGTTCGCATCGACAGGCAATTGGCCGGCCGGTGCGGTCGCCAGGGTGATCCCGGCCGGGTGCGCTCCTTTCTCAGCACCCAGGACCCGATGCTGCGGCGCCATCTCCCGGGGCCTTGGTGTGCAGCGATCGATCGCCTGGCCAGTCACGCGCCCGGGCGGGTCGGAGTCCTGGTCAGTTGGCTCGGGTTGCTGGCGGTGCGGGTCGCACAGCGGCGCGCCGAAGCGCAGGCGCGTCAGCGCCGGCGCGCCGTGCTCGAATCGGATGAATGGATGGACAGGGCCTTGCCTTTCGGCGATTGATGCCTGGCCACGCTGAACTTTCGGCGTCCCACAAACGCAATGATCAAGCGGCTTGTATGGGAGTGCAGATGTCGGTCAGCAATGAAAAACGGGCCGCTCAGGCCCGTGTTTGCTAGGTTTGTGGCGGAGAGAGCGGGATTCGAACCCGCGGGGGGCTGTTAACCCCCACACGCTTTCCAGGCGTGCGACTTAAACCGCTCATCCATCTCTCCGAGTCCGGACGGCGAACCCTGCCTGCGCAGGGTTCGCCGCCTGCCGAGGGACTGGAGCCATGCAAGGCTCCAGACACGCGGCAAGCCTCCAATTCTAGCCGACGGCATCCAGCGACTTTTCGCGCAACCAGTCCAATGGCACGAAATCGGTTGCCCGCGCATGCGTGCTGTCCAGCACCACGGGCGGGGCGCAGCCGGCCAGGTAAGCCTCTTTCCAGCGCAGGGCGCACACGCACCAGCGGTCGCCCGGCTTCAGGCCCTTGAACCGGTGCTCGGGCCGTGGCGTGATCAGGTCGTTGCCGCGCTCGAACTGCTGGTTCAGAAACGCCGTGGTCACGCGTGCGCAGATGACATGGCTGCCGTGGTCCTGCGCATCGGTGTGGCAGCAGCCGTCGCGGTACCAGCCGGTCAGTGGGTCGTAGCTGCAGGGCACCAGGGGGGTGCCCTGCACGTTCAGGGCGGCGTCGCGCGACATGTCCGATGTTTCTCAGGATGAACAGCCCTGGATCATGCCTGCACGCCGGCCGCACGCAGGCCGTGCGGTTGCTCAGCGGGTGAAGAACCGGCCCTCGGCCGCCAGCTTCAGCAGCAGGGGTGAGATGGAGAAGTCCACGCCCATGCGCGCCCCATAGGCCTGCAACCGTGCCACCACCGTGGCCGGCCCCACCGTGTCGGCGTAGAACATCGGGCCGCCGCGGTACACCGGCCAGCCGTAGCCGTTGATGTAGACGGTGTCGATGTCGGACGCCCGCTGCGCGATGCCTTCTTCCAGGATCTTGGCGGCCTCGTTGACCATGGCGTAGACGGTGCGCTCCAGGATCTCGTCGTCGCTGATCGGGCGCGCGGTCTGGCCGCTCTTGGCCATGAAGTCGAGCACGATCTGGCGCGTCACCTCGCTGGGCCTGGCGTTGCGTGCCTCGTCGTAGTCGTAGTACCCGGCGCTGGTCTTCTGGCCGCGGCGGTCCATCTCGCACAGCACCTCGCGCACGGTGCTGCTCTTGCTGCTGTCCTTGCTCCAGCCGATGTCCAGGCCGGCCAGGTCGCTCATCGCGAACGGGCCCATCGGCATGCCGAAGTCGTAGAGCACGCGGTCGATGTCCCAAGGCATGGCGCCTTCCATCAGCATGGCCTGGGCCTGCTCGCCGCGGGCGCGCAGCATGCGGTTGCCGATGAAGCCGGGGCACACGCCCGACACCACCGCCACCTTGCCGATCTTCTTGCCGATCTGCATGGCGGTGGCCAGCGCGGTGTGGCTGGTTTGGCTGCCGCGCACTACCTCCAGCAACTTCATCACGTTGGCCGGGCTGAAGAAGTGCATGCCCACCACCGCCTCGGGGCGGCTGGCGGCGGCGGTGGCGATCTCGTTGACGTCCAGCGCCGAGGTGTTGGTGGCCAGCACCGCGCCAGGCTTGCAGATGGCGTCGAGCTTCGCGAAGATTTCTTTCTTGATGGCCATGTTCTCGAACACGGCCTCGATCACCAGGTCGCAGCCGGCCAGGGCCTGCATGTCCAGGCTGCCCGACAGGCGGGCCATGCGCTGCTCCACCTGCTCGGCCGTGAGCTTGCCCTTCTTGGCCGTGTTCTCGTAGTTCCGACGCACCACGGCCAGGCCCTTGTCCAGCGCGGCCTGGGCGGTCTCGACGATGGTCACCTGGATGCCCGCGTTGGCAAAGCACATGGCGATGCCGCCGCCCATGGTGCCCGCGCCGATGATGCCCACGCTGGCCACCGGTACGGTCGGCGTGCCGTCTGGCACGTCGGCGATCTTGGCGGCGGCCCGCTCGGCAAAGAAGGCATGGCGCTGCGCTTGGGACTGGATGCCGCCCACCAGTTCCAGGAACAGGGTGCGCTCCACTGCCTTGCCTTCATCGAACGGCAGGTTCACGGCCGCTTCGATGCAGCGGATGTTGAACTCCGGCGCCAGGAAGCCGCGGAAGCGCTTGGCATTGGCCTTGCGGAAGTCGGCGAACAACGCTGGCTGGCCGCGTGCGGGCAGCACCTTGTCGTCGCTGTCGCGCACCTTGCGCAGCGGCCGGCCCTCGGCCAGCACCTGGCGGGCGAAGGCGATGGCGCCTTCACGCAGTTGCCCCTCGGGTACCACGGCGTCGACCAGACCCGAGGCCAGGCACTCGGACGCCGGGATGTGCGTGCCGGCGGTCACGTAGTCCAGCGCCTTGGCGGCGCCCACGATGCGCGGCAGCCGCTGCGTGCCGCCGGCGCCGGGCAGCAGGCCCAGGTGCACCTCGGGCAGGCCGCACTTGGCGCTGGGCACCGCCACGCGGTAGTGGCAGCACAGCGCCACCTCCAGCCCCCCGCCCAGCGAGGTGCCGTGGATGGCCGCGATCACCGGCTTGGTGCTGTTCTCGATCATGTCCTGCGCCTCGTACAGCGACGGCGCCTGCGGCGGCTTGCCGAACTCGGTGATGTCGGCGCCGGCCAGGAAGGTGCGGCCGTCGCAGATGAAGACGATGGCCTGCACGTCAGGGTGGGCCTGCGCGGCCGTGATGCCGTCGATGATGGCCTGGCGCATGCTGCGCGACAGGGCGTTGACCGGCGGGTAGGCCACGGTGACGATGCCGATGGCGCCGTCGATGTCGAGGCGTTGCGTGGCGCTGGGTGCGGCTTGGGTGCTCATGGGGGGTCTCCTCGGGGTCAGGCGCGTCGGGCAGCCGGCGCGGGGTGGTGTGGAGCCAATGTGGCGCGCTGGGCCGCCTGCGGGCTGTCACCCGGCCGACTCCGAAGCCGGAATCCGGGTGCTAGCGTCGGCGCCGCAGGCTCAGGCCGGGCGCCGCCCGGGGCCGTGCGAACGAGGTGCATGCCATGTCTCCAGTCCCCCGCCGCGGTGCCGTCATCGCCGTCACCGGGGCCGCCGGCTTCATCGGCGGCTGGGTGGTGCGCCAATTGCTGGACCGCGGCCACCGCGTGCGCGCCTGCGTGCGCGACCCCGCTGACCTGACACGCACCGGCTTCCTGCGGGCGATGCCGGGCTTTGCCAGTGGCCGGCTCACGCTGCATGCCGCCGACCTGGACCAGCCCGGCTGCTATGACAGCATCTTCCGCGGTTGCCATGGCGTGGCCCACCTGTCGCACCTGGCCACCTACGACGACCAGGACCGCATCGGCCGCACCTGTGCGCACATCATCGCCAGCATCGAGGCATCGGGCTCGGTCACGCGGGTGGTGGTCACCTCCAGCATCGCCGCAGTGATCTCCGAGATGGACCTGCAGGAACTGGTGCGCCGCCCGGTCTGCAATGAAGACCGCTGGCCCGATGAGACCAACCCGAAGCGCAGCCCCGAGCGGGGCCAGGGCTATTCCATGGGCAAAGTGCTGGCCGAGCGGCTGTTTGCCGCCGCCGCGGCGCGCCATGGCGGCTGGTCATCGGTGGCCTGCTGCCCGGGCGACAACGTCGGGCCCATCCTGTCGGCCCACCAGCAGGACATGGGGCCCTGGCAGAAGCTGATCGCCGCCATGCTGCGTGGCGACTGTGCGCAAACTCCCGTCTACCGCCCCTGGATGCCGGTGGACGTGCGCGACGATGCGGCCTGCCACATCGGCCTGATGGAAAGCGCCGCAGTGAAGAACGGCGAGCGCTACATCGCCTGGTCGACCGACACCCGGCGGGTGGAAGACATCAACACCGACATCGGCCGCCTGCTGCCCGAACTGGGCCACGCGCCCGGCCCGGTGGTGGACGGTCAGGGAGATCGCATCCGCGCGCGCGAAGCCGAGATGCGCGCCATCTGGGACGGCTGCGACCTGCGCAACGACCGCATCCGCGCGCTACTGGGCGTGGAGTTCCGGCCGTGGGATGTGTCGCTGCGCGACTGCGTGGAATCGCTGCTGGCCGTGGCGGGCGTGCAGCCGCAGCGGCGGGCCACTTGAGGCTGCCTCAGGTCTTGGGCGTGCCCTTCATCACCGCCATGGCGGTGGCGATCAGGCCCGACACCTCGGTCATGTTGCCGGGCACGATCATCGTGTTGTTGGTCTTGGCCAGCTGGCTGTAGGCGTCGATCGCCTTCTCGGCCACCTTCAGTTGCACCGCCTGGGCGCCGCCCGGTTGCTCGATGGCGTCGGCGATGCGGCGGATGGCGTCGGCCGTGGCCTCGGCCAGGGCGGTGATGGCCGATGCCTCGCCCTGCGCCTTGTTGATGTCGGCCTGCTTCTCGCCTTCACTGCGGGCGATGCTGGCTTCGCGTTCACCGGTGGCGATGTTGATCTGCTCCTGCCGCCGGCCCTCGCTGGCGGCGATCAGCGCGCGCTTCTCGCGCTCTGCGGTGATCTGGGCCTGCATGCTGCGCAGGATCTCGGCCGGCGGTGTCAGGTCCTTGATCTCGTAGCGCAGCACCTTCACGCCCCAGTTCAGCGCCGCCTCGTCCAGTGACAACACCACCGAGCCGTTGATCTGGTCACGCTCTTCAAACGTCTTGTCCAGTTCCATGCGGCCCACCACGCTGCGCAAGGTGGTCTGCGCCAGCTGGGTGATGGCCACGATGTAGTCGCTGCTGCCGTAGCTGGCACGCATCGGGTCGGTCACCTGGAAGTACAGGATGCCGTCCACCGTCAGCTGGGTGTTGTCCTTGGTGATACAGACCTGGCTGGGCACGTCCAGCGGGATCTCCTTGAGCGAATGCTTGTAGGCCACCCGGTCGACGAAGGGAACCAGCAGGTTCAGGCCGGGGGTCAGGGTGGCGTGGTACTTGCCCAGGCGTTCCACCACCCAGGCGTTCTGCTGTGGCACCACCTTCAGCGATCGGGCGATGAAGATGACGGTGATAACCAGCAGGATGGCGACGATTTCCATGGGTTTGCCTTTGTCGGATG
>JBBAPL010000137.1:0-14458 GCA_040400895.1 Aquabacterium sp. | reverse complement strand
GGTGCTGTATGCCCACGCCAACCGGGTGCTGCACCTGGAGACCAACCCCGGCAATGCCCGCGCGCTGGTGCAGGCGCATGACATCGGCGGCAAGCCGCGCGACGTGTGGATCAACTCGCCGCCGATCCCGCTGGCCACCGCCGAGATGGACCATGTGTTCGGCCTGCCTTACGCCCGCAGCCCGCACCCCAACTACGCCGATGCCAACGGCCGGCACGACGGGCCGACCAAGATTCCCGCGTGGGAAATGATCCGCTTCAGCGTGAACATCAT
Organism: Aquabacterium sp.; assembly: GCA_040400895.1. Lineage (GTDB taxonomy): Bacteria > Pseudomonadota > Gammaproteobacteria > Burkholderiales > Burkholderiaceae_C > Pseudaquabacterium. The sequence goes on along the minus strand of JBBAPL010000137.1, from coordinate 14,185 downwards.
GCGCGGCTGCTTCGGCGGCTGCAGCTTCTGCTCGATCACCGAGCATGAGGGCCGCATCATCCAGAGCCGCAGTGAAGACTCGGTGATCCGCGAGATCGAGGACATGCGCGACAAGGTGCCGGGCTTCACCGGCGTTGTCAGCGACCTGGGCGGCCCCACCGCCAACATGTACCGGCTGCGCTGCAAGAGCACTGCCATCGAGCGCGCCTGCCGCAAGCCCAGCTGCGTGTGGCCCGGCATCTGCCCCAACCTGGGCACCGACCATGCGCCGCTGATCCGCATGTACCGCCGCGCCCGCGCGCTGCCGGGCGTCAAGAAGGTGCTGATCGGCTCGGGCCTGCGCTACGACCTGGCCATCCGATCGCCCGACTATGTAAAGGAACTGGTCACCCACCATGTGGGCGGCTATCTGAAGATCGCGCCCGAGCACACCGAGGCCGGGCCGCTGTCCAAGATGATGAAGCCCGGCATCGGCAGCTACGACCGCTTCAAGCAGCTGTTCGACAAGTACAGCGCCGAGGCTGGCAAGCAGCAGTTCCTGGTGCCGTACTTCATCGCCGCCCACCCGGGCACCAGCGACGAGGACATGATGCACCTGGCGCTCTGGCTCAAGCGCAACGGCTTCCGCGCCGACCAGGTGCAGACCTTCTACCCGAGCCCGATGGCCAGCGCCACGGCGATGTACCACACCGGCCGCAACCCCTTGAAGGGCCTGAGCCGCGACGCCGCCAAGACCGACCTGATGGAGAAGGTGGATGTCGTGCGCAGCGAGAAGCGCCGCCGCCTGCACAAGGCCTTCCTGCGCTACCACGACGCCGCCGGCTGGCCGCTGCTGCGCGATGCGCTGCAGGCCATGGGGCGCGCTGACCTGATCGGCAACGGCAAGAAGCACCTGGTGCCCAGCTACCAGCCCACCACCAAACCAGCCGCCCGCGCCGATGCTGCAGCGGTGGCCGCTGCCGCGCCAGCCGCGCCCAGGCGCGGCACGCTGCTGACCCAGCACACCGGCCTGCCACCGCGGCCCGGCGTCACGCCCCGTCGCAAGCCCCGTTAGGTTGGTGCCGGGCTGCCCGGGACTGCCGGTTCCGGGCTACAGGTCCTTGGACATCAGGATCCAGTCGCCTTCGTCGTCCGAGCCGGGGAACGGCACGAAGACCCGGCGCTGCCACTCAGTGAATCCGCAGCGGCGGTACAGCGCGATGGCGCCGATGTTGGGGCTTTCCACCTGCAGCGCGATGCGCCGGTGCCCGGCCTCGCGGGCGGCCTGGCAGGCACGTGCCACCAGCGCCTGGCCATGGCCCTGGCCGCGGTGTTCCGGGAACAGGGCCACGGCCTGCAGCAGCCAGCAGCCCTTGGCAACGATCTCCAGCTCGACCATCGGGCGCAAGGGCGCGGGCAGTTCGTCGAGCGTGACCCGGTCGTACGGGTCTGGGATCGAAAAGCCGAACAGCGCGCCGACGGTCTGGCCCTGCACCTGCGCCACATGCCAGTTGGCGTGGTGGCTGGTCGCCTGCGGCAGATCGCGGATGCGCTGGCGGCCCACCTCGAAGCAGGACTGCCCGGGCGCGGCCAGCGTGCCCCAGAGCCAGGCGCAGATCCGGCGCGAGGCGGCGTCGAACAACAGGGCCAGGTCGGCACTGTCGGCGCTCTGGCCCATCCGGAATGTGGGTGCGTGGGTCATGGCGACATCCTCCTCTGCAACCGGCATTCTGGACTGAAGGGCCACAATCGCCACCCATGCCAACACAGGACGAGACCCTGAACAAGCCCGTCTGCCCGATGTTCGGCGCCGGCATTGGTGGCCACGTCGCCCACTGGCCCCGGCAGCCGCCTGAAGCGGTGCGGCCCACCTCGGCCGCTGCATGACTGCTGCTGCATGACCGCCGCCACATGACGACCGCCGCCCCGCAGCGGCCCTGGCTGGTGCTGGCCGGCCTGGCACTGGGCTTGACGGTGACCAACGGCTTTGCCCGGTTTGCCTACGGCCTGCTGCTGCCGGCCATGAAGTCGGAGATGGGCTGGACCTACGCGCAGGCCGGCTGGTTGAACACCGCCAATGCGCTGGGCTACATCGGCGGTGCGCTGCTCACCATGCTGCTGATCCGCCGCGTGCCGCCCACGCGACTGTTCGCGTTCGGTGTGGTCACCACCACGCTGGCGCTGCTGGCCACCGGGCTGAACCCGGCGCTGTGGTGGCAGACGGGGTGGCGCATCGCTGCAGGCGTGTTGGGGGCGATGTCGTTTTCCACCGCCGGGGTGCTGGCCGCGGGGCTGTTCCAGGGCGACGCACGCCGCAATGCGCTGGCCATCGCCATCCTGTTCGGCACGGGCGGCGGCCTGGGCATCGTGCTGGCGGGCGCGGCGCTGCCGCTGATGCTGCAGGCCCGGGGGCCCGCGGCCTGGCCGCTGGGCTGGGTGCTCATCGGTGGCGCCAGCCTGTGCTGCGTGCCGCTGAGCCTGTGGGCAGCGTTGCAGTTGCGCACACCCGCGCAGGCCCGCCAGCCAGCCGACACCACGCCCCTGCCGCTGCTGCGCATGCTGCCTGAGATGGCCGGCTACGCGGGCTTCGGCCTGGGCTACATCGTCTACCTGACCTTCCTGTCGGCCTGGATGACCGAGCAGCGTGCCAGCGCCGGGTTCATCGCACTGGTGTGGGTGGTGCTCGGTACCAGCATCTGCCTGTCACCGTTCGTCTGGCGTCGCGTGCTGGCGCGCCATGCATCGGGCCTGCCGTTGGCGCTGATCCTGACCTGCATCGCCATCGGGTCGGCGCTGCCGGTGGTGCTGCCGAATGGGCCCGTGCTGCTGGTGTCGGCGGTGGTCTTCGGCCTGTCGGTCTTCATGGCCCCCGGCGCGGTGACCAACTTCGCCCGGCAAAACCTGCCCAGCCAGGCCTGGGGCCGTGCCATCAGCCTGTTCACGCTGGTGTTTGCCGTGGCCCAGACCGCAGGCCCCTATGGCGCCGGGCTGGTGGGTGATCTGTCGGGCAACATCGGCATCAGCCTGCTGGCGGCCGCGGTGCTGCTGCTGGTCGGCGCCGCGCTGGCCTTGCTGCAACGCCCGCTGCAGCAGCCTGTGCCACCAGCCCGCTGACGGGCCTGTGGGCGCTCCAGGCTGTCACACCTTGGGGTGTGACAGCTGTCACGCTGTGACAGCCGCCGCGCCGCTGCTGCGCCGCAACACCGCCGTCGCCTGACCACAGGCAAAGCCTTGCCCTGGTGAGGTTTGCGGCCATGTTGCGCTGCCGCATGTCCTGCTGCAGTTGGTGCGGCACGCGCTTTGCGCTGTCGACAGGCGCGGCCCCTCGGCTGTTGCACTGTTCAGCACCCCACGGAGACAACCCGATGAGCGACACCACCCCCAGTCCCAGCCCGAGTGAACACGCCCAGGCCTGGCTGACCGGCTTCGACCACGCCCTGCAGCGCCGCGACATCGACGCCGCCGTGGCGATGATGGGCGACGACTGCTACTGGCGCGACCTCGTCAGCTTCACCTGGAACATCTGCACCCAGGAGAGCCCCGCCGCCGTTCGCACGATGCTGGCCACCCGGCTGGACGACGTGGCCCCCAGCAACTGGCAGCTGATCGGCGACGCCACCACCGCCGACGGCGTGACCGAGGGCTGGTTCACCTTCGAGACGCGGCTGTCGCGCGGCAAGGGCCTGGTGCGGCTGATCAACGGCCGCGCCTGGACGCTGCTGACCACCATGGTGGAGCTGAAGGGCCATGAGGAGAAGACCGGCCGCCACCGCGCGGCCGGCGCCGAGCACGGCGTGCACCGCGGCCGCAAGAGCTGGGCCGAGCTCAAGGCCGACGAGGCCGCCCACCTGGGCCACAGCGTGCAGCCCGAGGTGGTGGTGATCGGCGGCGGCCAAGGCGGCATCGCGCTGGGTGCACGGCTGCGGCGGCTGGGCATCTCGCACATCGTCATCGAGAAGAACGCCCGCGCCGGCGACAGCTGGCGCAACCGCTACAAGAGCCTGTGCCTGCACGACCCGGTGTGGTACGACCACCTGCCGTACCTGAACTTCCCCGACGACTGGCCGGTGTTCGCGCCCAAGGACAAGATCGGCGACTGGCTGGAGGCCTACGTCAAGATCATGGAGATCAACTACTGGGCGTCCACCACCGCCACCGGCGCCACCTTCGACGAGGCCAGCCAGACCTGGGCAGTGACGGTGCAGCGCGACGGCCAGACGGTGGTGCTGCGGCCCAAGGAGCTGGTGATCGCACTCGGCGTGTCGGGCTACCCCAACGTGCCGCAGATCCCGGGTGCCGACAGCTTCCTGGGCGACCAGCACCATTCGAGCAAGCACCCTGGCCCTGAGGCTTGCCAGGGCAAGCAGGTGGTGGTGCTGGGCAGCAACAACTCGGCCCACGACATCTGCGCCGCGCTGTGGGAGCAGGGCGTGGACGTGACCATGGTGCAGCGCAGCTCGACCCACATCGCGCCGTCGGCCAGCCTGATGGAGCTGGCGTTGGGCGGCCTGTACAGCGAGGACGCCATCGCCGCCGGCGTGGACCACCACAAGGGCGACCTGATCTTCGCCAGCCTGCCCTACAAGATCATGGCGCCGCTGCAGGTGCCGGTGTACGACGAGATGAAGCGGCGCGACGCCGACCTGTACAACCGGCTGGAGCAGGCCGGCTTCATGCTGGACTTCGGCGTCGACGGCTCGGGCCTGTTCATGAAGTACCTGCGCCGCGGCTCGGGTTACTACATCGACGTGGGTGCCAGCGAGCTGGTGGCCAACGGCAGCATCAAGTTGAAGAGCCGCACCACCATCGAGCGCATCAACCCCCAGAGTGTGACGCTGACCGACGGCACCGAGCTGCCGGCCGACGTGCTGGTGTACGCCACCGGCTACGGGTCGATGAACCAGTGGCTGGCCGGGCTGATCTCGCCCGCGGTGGCCGACCGCCTGGGCAAGGTGTGGGGCCTGGGCAGCGACACGCCCAAGGACCCCGGCCCTTGGGAAGGCGAACTGCGCAACATGTGGAAGCCCACCCAGGTGCCGCACCTGTGGGTGCACGGCGGCAACCTGCACCAGAGCCGGCACTACTCGCAGTTCCTGTCGCTGCAGCTCAAGGCCCGGCTGGCCGGCATTCCCACGCCGGTCTATGGCCTGGCGCCGGTGCACCACAGCCGTTGACGGGCTTCAGGCGGCGGTGGGGTGGCGCTGCGCCGTCACCTGCCGCAGCGCGGCCTGCAGCGCCTGGGCGTCCACCGGCTTGGACACCACCGCGTCCATGCCGGCGCTCAAGTAGCCGCTGCGCTGCTCGGGCATCACGTTGGCCGTCATCGCGATGATCGGGATGCGGCCCACCGGGCCGGGCAGGGCGCGGATGGCGCGGGTGGCAGCCTCGCCGTCCATCTCGGGCATCTGGATGTCCATCAGCACCACGTCGTAGTCTGCCGCCTGCACCTGGGCCACGCACTCGGCGCCGTTGGCCACCACATCGCAGTGGTGGACCCAGCTTTCCGCCAGCGCCTTGATCAGGATCTGGTTCACCGCGTTGTCCTCGGCGGCCAGCAGCCGCAGCGGCGGCAGCGCCGTGCATGGCTGTGCGGCCGGTTGGGCGCCCGGCGCCGGCGGTGCTGCGGGCTCGGTGTCGGTGGGGGGCGCCAGGGGCAGCGCCAGTTGCACGGTGAAGCAGCTGCCCTGGCCGGGCGCGCTCTCCAGGCCGATCGTGCCGCCCATCAGGGTGACGATCTCACGGCAGATGGCCAGGCCCAGCCCCGTGCCGCCGTAGCGCCGCGCGGTGGAGCTGTCGGCCTGGGTGAAGCGGGTGAACAGCCGCGCCTGCACGTCGGGTGCAATGCCGATGCCGGTGTCGCGCACCTGCAGCGTCAGCGCCGCCTGCTGGCCGGGCAGCGGCTGGTGGTCCAGCGTCACCGTCACGCCGCCTTGTTCGGTGAACTTCAGCGCGTTGCCCACCAGGTTGAACAGCACCTGCCGCATCCGGCTGGCGTCGCCCACCAGCCGCGCCGGCAGGCCCGGCGCCAGCGTCAGCTGCAGGTCCAGCCCACGGGCTTCGGCCCGCACGGCCAGCAGCGAGACCACGTCCTGCACCGTGTCGGCCAGATCGAAGGGCTGCAGCTCCAGACCCATGCGTCCGGCCTCGATCTTCGTCAGGTCGAGGATGTCGTTGAGCACCGCCAGCAGCGTCTGCCCCGAGCTGCGGATCAGCAGGGCCTGCTGGCGCTGGCGGTCCGTCAGGCTGCTGCCCAGCAGCAGGCCGATCATGCCCAGCACGCCGTTCAGTGGTGTGCGCATCTCGTGGCTCATGGTCGCCAGGAAGCGCGACTTGGCCTCGTTGGCCGCCTCGGCCTGGGCCTTGGCGCGTGACAGTTCGCGCTCGGACGCGGTGATGTCGCGGTACACCCCGACACTGCCACCGTCGGGCGTGGCGCGGCGCACGGTGTCGACGATGCGCCCGCCGGCCACCTGCTGCGGAAAGCTGATGTCGCTCTGGTGATCGACCGCCATGCGCTCTGCCATCCAGGCCTCCCGCTCGGCCTGGGTGCCGTCGGGCAGCAGCGCGCGGGCCGCGGCCTCGGCCAGCACACTGTGGTGCACGCCGTGCCGCAGCACCGGGCCCAGGTAAGGGAACAGCTCGATGTAGCGCTGGTTCCAGGTCACCACGCGCTGCTGGTTGTCGAACAGCAGCAGGCCGTCGTTCATCGACGCCATGGCCTGCTCCAGCGTGCCCTTGGATGCGGCCAGCTCAGCCTGGGCCCGGGCCTGCCGGACGATGGCGCCGTGCACCAGGGCGGCAGCGGCCAGCAGCATCAGCACGAAGCCGCTGGCCAGCAGCAGCACCTGGCGGCGGTAGGCGGCGCCTTCGGCCAGCGCCACCTCCAGTTGCAGGCCGGCGGCCAGCAGCACGTCGGGGTAGAGCGTGGCGCGCACGGCCAGCAGCGCCGGGGCGCCGTCCAGCCGCCCGGGTGCCAGCCACGGTGTGCCGGTGGCCGAGGCGGCCGCCAGCGGCAGCTGCAGGCGCTGGCGGCCCAGGCGCGCGTCGCCCGGCACGCTGGCCAGCAGGGCGCCGTCGCTGCGCTCCAGCGTCACCGTCAGCCCGGCGATCTCGACCGATTGCGCGGCGATGCCGGCCACCAGCGACACCGGCACCTCGGCCAGCAGCAGGGAGTTGGTGGCGCCCAGGACCAGTGGGCGGGCGAAATACAGCGCAGCCTCGGCCGTCGCCGGGTTGACGATGGGCGTGCTCATGGCCAGCGCCGGCACGCCGGGCGCCAGCACCTTGGCCAGGAAGTCGGCGGGCAGCGTGGGCGCTTGGCGCAGGCTGTTTTCCTGGCCGGCGGCCTGCACGCTGCCGTCAGCGCCCAGCAGCACCACGTCACGCAGGTGCAGGTTCTGGCGCACCACCTGGGCCAGCAGGCGACTGCGCTGCTGCCGCGCCAGTGTGGGGTCGGGGTGGTTCAGCTCGGCCAGTGGGTCGCCCAGGCCGGCCAGCAGCATGTCGATGCCGATGAAGCTGCGGTTGATCGCAGCCTCGGCGCCCGACATGAACCGCGTGATGCGCGCCTCACCCTGGGTGCGCGCCTCGGTCTGCTGGGTCTTCAGCAGGCTGGCAGCCGTCCACAGCACGGCCAGCACGAACAGGCTGGCCACGCCCCACAGGACCCACAGCAACCGGCGTTCAGTCTTCATTGGCGGGCTGGCCGTGGTGGGCGGTTCAGCGGTTGGCCGGACGCAGGCGCACGCCCACCACGGGTGCCAGGGTGCCGTCCCACGCCTCGGCGCAGCGCGGGCCGCAGCGCTCGACCCAGCGCGGCAGCACGGTGGTGGCCAGCAGGGTGCGCAGGCGGTCGTTGTCTGCTGCGCTGGGTTGCACGATGGCCATGCGCCCGCGCAGCGCGGGCTTGCAGCTGTCCTTGCCGCTGTTGCAGGCGATGCCCTCGCCCGTCTCGCGTTCGGCGTCGGCCCAGATGGCCTGCTCCAACTGCGGCAGCTCGCGCTGCAGCAGTTGGCGCAGGTCGGCCGGCAGGGCCGCCCAGGCCGCCTTGTTGGCGGCAAACAGCGACAGGCCCCAGGTGATCGGCAGGGCATGCAAGTGGCTGGTGGCCTGGTGCAGGCCGATGGTGTTGCCCGACATGGTGCCGGTGATGGCGCAATCGAGCTGCCCGGCCTTCAGCCGCGGCAGCACCTCGGCAAACGGCGACAGCACCGGCACCGCGCCCAGGGCTTCGATCAGGTCGGCCTGCGGCGCCGACGACACCCGCACCCGCCGCCCCGCCAGATCGGCCAGCTCGGCAAATGCCTGTCGGCAGAACAGCACCTGGGCCGGATAGGCATAGACCGCCAGCAATTCGACGCCGTGGGCCTGCCGCAGGTGGGCTGCCAGCACCGGCCGGAACGCGGTCACCGCCCGGCGCAAGGTGGCCATGTCGGGGTTGGCGCCGGGCATGTCGACCAGGCCCACCAGCGGGTCTTCGGTGACGGCCAGAGTCAGCAGCGCCGTGCCGAACGGCACCACGCCCAGTTGCAGCAGGCGCAGCATGTCCTGCCCGCGGATGCCGGCGCGGTCGAACGGCACGATCTCGGCGCGCACCCGCCCGCCTGTCAGCGCGGGCAGCTGGCGGGTCCAGAACGGCTCTTCCTGCTGGGTGAACTGGTTGAGGCTGGCCAGGCCGCCGACGATGCGCAGCTGCAGTGGTGACGGTGCTGCCGCCACGGGCGCCTGCGCCAGTGCACCGCCAGCACCCGCCAAGATGAAAGCCGCAGCCCAGATCCGCAGGCGCTGCAACCGGTCGCCCCAAGGGCGCCGCACGGACAGATGTGGATCCATCATGAACATGGTGTTGGTGACACCGGCTACGCTAGCAGGGACAGCCGGCGGCATTGGCTGGATCACCCACCGGAAACAGGAGCATTCCTTGACCATGCACAAGATTCTTGTCGCCCAGGGCGGCGGCCCCACCGCAGTGATCAACCAGAGTTTGGTGGGCGTGGTGCTCGAAGCCCGCCGCCACAAGGGCATCGACCTGGTCTACGGTGCGCGCCATGGCGTGCGCGGCATCGTCGACGAGGACTTCGTCGACCTGACGCAGGAAACCAGCCACAACCTGGAGCTGGTGGCCGCCACGCCCGGGTCGGCCCTGGGCAGCACCCGCGACAAACCCGACCTGGCCTACTGCCAGAGGATCTTCCGGGTGCTGCAGGCCCACGGCATCGGCCACTTCTTCTACATCGGCGGCAACGACTCGTCGGACACGGTGCGCATCGTCAGCCAGCAGGCGCAGGCCGCGGGCTACCCGCTGCGCTGCATCCACATCCCCAAGACCATCGACAACGACCTGGTCGGCAACGACCACACGCCGGGCTTCCCCAGCGCGGCGCGCTTCGTGGCCCAGGCCTTTGCTGGCGCCAACCTCGACAACGCCGCGTTGCCCGGCGTGTACCTGGCGGTGGTGATGGGCCGGCATGCCGGCTTCCTGACAGCGGCCAGCGCGCTGGGCAAGAAGTTCCCCGACGACGGCCCGCACCTGATCTACCTGCCCGAGCGCACCTTCGTGCTGGAGAAGTTCCTCGACGACGTGCGCCGCATGCGCCAGCGCCACGGCCGCTGCGTGGTGGCGGTGAGCGAAGGCATCCACGACGCCACGGGCATGCCCATCCTGGCGCAGCTGGCCAAGGACCTGGAGCAGGACGCGCATGGCAATGTGCAGCTGTCGGGCACCGGCGCGCTGGCCGACCTGCTGTGCGAGGAGATCAAGCAGAAGCTGGGCATCAAGCGGGTGCGCGGCGACACCTTCGGCTACCTGCAGCGCAGCTTCATCGGCTGCGTCAGCGACGTCGACCAGCGCGAGGCGCGCGAGGTGGGCGAAAAGGCGGTGCAGTTCGCGATGTGGGGTGTCAATGGCGAGCACCGCGACGGATCGGTCGCCATCCAGCGCACCGGCTATTACAGCGCCGACTACAGCCTGCTGCCGCTGGATGCGGTGGCCGGCAAGACCCGGGTGATGGACGACGCCTTCATCAGCGATTGCGGCACCGATGTGACCGATGCCTTCCGCCTGTACCTGCGCCCGCTGCTCGGGTCGGGCCTGACCGACGCCTACCGCCTGCGCCCGGCGCCGGTGGCCAAGGTGCTACACCGCGGAGCCTGATGCCATGGACCACGCCGACCTGCGCCAGCAACTGGTGCACCACGCCAACCGGCTGCAGCCGCTGGGGCTGGCCACCGGCACCTCGGGCAACCTGAGCGTGCGCATCCCGCAGGGTGCGCACGGCGGCATGCTGATCACGCCCAGCGGCATCGCCTACGACACGCTGCAGCCAGCCGACCTGGTGCCGGTGCAGTTCACCGGCCCCGGCACGGCCACCTGGCAGCATGCGCTGGACCCCAGCAGCGAGTGGCTGATGCACCAGGCCGTCTACCAGGCCCGGCCCGAGGCCGGCGCCGTGGTGCACGGCCACCCCACCTATGCCACGGTGCTGGCCATCCAGGGGCTGGAGATCCCGGCGCTGCACTACATGATTGCAGCCGCCGGCGGTGCGCCGATCCGCTGCGCGCCGTACCACACCTACGGCACGGCGGCGCTGTCGGTGGCGGCGGTCGCAGCGCTGCAGGGGCGCAAGGCCTGCCTGCTGGAGCACCATGGCCTGCTGGCCTTCGAGCACAGCCTGGACAAGGCCATGTGGCTGGCCGGCGAGGTGGAGACGCTGGCCCAGCAGATGGTGATGTGCCTCAGCCTGGGCGGGCCGCGGGTGCTGCCGGCGGCCGAGATCGACGTGGTGGTCGACAAGTTCAGCCGCTACGGGTTGAAGACCCGATAGCAGCGTGGCCGGTGGCCGCTGGCGGTGCGCTCACATGATCAGTTGGGTCTGCGTGACCACGGCGCAGAGCTTGCCCTGGTCGTTGCGGATCATGGTCTGCCACACATGGGTGGTGCGGCCGCGGTGCAGCGCGATGCTTTCACCGGTCACCGTGCTGCCCAGCTTGGCCCCGGCGATGAACTTGGTGCTGCTGTCGGTGGTGGTGGTGCGCTGGCCGGCGCCCAGGTTGACCACCGTGCCCACCGCGCCCAGGGTGTCGGCAAAGGCCATGTAGGCGCCGCCGTGCAGGATGCCCCCGCTGGTGCACAGGTCGGCGCGCACCGGCATCTCGGCGGTGATGCGGTCGGGCGCCACGGCCGTCAGGCGCACGCCCATCAGGCCGGGGAACAGGGGGTCGAGCATGGCTTGAACAGCTGCGGCGTCGAGCATGGTCTGTCTCATGGTCAGGAAGTGGTGAAGGTGCACACCTTATGTCAAGGTGGGCGCGTCCACCATCATGTTTTCCTGGCTATGCACCGGGCGGACGGCTGGCTGACAGCACGTGCCACTATGCTCGTCGTCTCCCAGTTCCGGATTCTCCATGGAAGCCTTCCTCGTCTCCACCGGCATCGTTGCGCTGGGTGAAATGGGCGACAAGACGCAGTTGCTGGCCTTGCTGCTGGCCGCACGCTTCCGCAAGCCCGTGCCCATCGTGCTGGGCATCCTGGTGGCCACGCTGGCCAACCACGCCATGGCCGGCGCCCTGGGTGGCCTGCTGGCCGCGTGGATGGGCCCGCAGTGGCTGCGCTGGGTGATTGGCGGCTCGTTCCTGGCCATGGCGGTGTGGATGCTGATCCCCGACAAGCTGGACGATGTCGAGACTGACGGCAAGGGCCAGCGGCTGGGCGTGTTCGGCACCACGGTGCTGGCGTTCTTCCTGGCCGAGATGGGCGACAAGACCCAGATCGCCACCGTGGCCCTGGCCGCGCGCTACACCGATCTGCTGGCCGTGGTGGCCGGCACCACGCTGGGCATGATGCTGGCCAATGTGCCGGCCGTGCTGCTGGGCGACCAGATCGCCAAGCGGGTGTCGATGACGTTGGTGCACGGCATCGCTGCAGCCATCTTCGCGGTGCTGGGCGTGCTGACCCTGTTGAACGTCGGCCAATTGCTCTGACCGGGGGCGGTGGCGGGCCGCCGTGGGGGCCCCTGAGGCAGCAATTCACAGGGCATGCGCGGTGGCGTGTGAGGACCGTCACAAACCCTTGGGTCGCGGGGTGGCGAGGGTGGAGATGGTCCGCGACATTGCGCTCCTCCCGGGCTGCAATGCCCATCGCAACAGGCATCCGCACCATGAACAAGACCCTGATCGCCGCCGCGCTGTGCGCGCTGATGGCGGCTCCCTCCCTGGCCCTGGCCTCCGTCGATCTGGTTGTCAATGGCAGCTTCGAGGCCAGAACGCAGGCCAATGGCACATGGAACGTCCACCAGACGCTCCTGGGCTGGTCGACGATGGCTGGCTCGGGCATCGAAGTGCGCAACAACAAGGAAGGCGCCGCGTTCGACGGCAAGAACTTTGTCGAGTTGGACGGTCACCGGGGCCCCGGCAACACCACGATGTCGCAGACCATCACCACCCAGAGCGGCCAGCTGTATGACTTGCGCTTCTTCTACTCGGCCCGCCCGAAGTTCACCAACCTGGCCAGCAACGGCATCATGGTCGCCTGGAACAACGTGGACCTGCTGCCGGAATTGACGGGGGTCGGCACCAACCAGCACAACTGGCTGGAAGTGCACCGCCAGGTGCTGGGCACCGGCCGCGACACGCTGACCTTCCGCGCCACCGGCGTGAATGACAGCTATGGCGGCTCGCTCGACAACGTGTCGCTGACCGCCGCCGTGCCCGAACCCGGCACCTACGCGCTGATGGTGACCGGCCTGCTGGCCATGGGCTTCGTCTCCCGCCGCCGCAAGGCTGGCTGATCGGCCGTGCCCGGCCACACGCCTGGCACGCCCCGACCGTCCGGCCCCTGGCCGGCATCACGGCCGGACGGCGGGTGTTTCCACCGGCATGCCGGCCGCTCGTTTGGCGAGATAGGCTTCCAGCGCCAGCCACGGCGGCGCGTCGGTTGCCCAGGGCTCGGCCCGCACCCCCACCACGCAGCCGCGCAGCCGCCGCTGCAGGCTGCCCAGGGCCTGCCATTCCAGCCGGTAGGTGGGGTAGCCGGTGGCATGGCCCTGGGGAATGACGGCGCCACCCAGGCGCTGGCCGGCGCGTTGGTCATGGCAGTGCAGGCAGGCCAGGTTCAGCTGGCCCATGCGCTGCTGCCACAGGGCCTGGCCCTGCTGGCGCAGCGGCGCCAGGCGCGCATCGTCGGGCGGGGCCATCGGCTGCCCGCGTGATTGCAGGCCCAGGTAGGCCGTCAGCGACAGCAGGTCGGCATGCTCCACCGCCAACGGCGCGGCCTGCTGGTGCCGCGTGCGGCAGGCGTTGATGCGGCCGGCCAGGTTCAGGGCGGCGCCGGCCGTGGCATCCCAGGCCGGGTAGCGGGCCGCCACGCTGGCCATGCTGCGCGGTGCGTCGCCATGGCAGTCGGCACAGCGCTTGCCGCTGGGGCCGGTGGGCGTGCGCCACAGCTGTTCACCGTCCTGCACCCACAGCATGGCCGGGTTCTGGGCGTCGTCGCGCTGCAGGGCCTGCAAGGCTGGCCCCATGCCGGCCAGGCCGGACCGGCGTGGATCGTCGGCCAGTGCCGCAACCGACACCAGCAGCGTCAGCATGGCCAGCGCCAGCCGCCTCATGCCGGCGCGATGGCCCGCGTCTCGCGGTGCGCAAAGCCCCAGTCGCCCGTCCACTCGAAACTGAGCATGCCCGGGCCGTCGGCGCGCAGCCAGAACGCCAGGTACGGGTTGGCGGCGATGGCGCTGTACAGGTCGGCGGCAAACACCAGTTGCCCGTCGAGTTTGCATTCGAACCGGGTGACGATGTTGCGCGGCACCACGTTGCCGAAGCCGTCGTGGCGCAGGCCGTTCTCCATCGGGTGGGCCAGCGTCACCCGCAGTTCGGCGGGCTGGCCGCGGCGCAGCCCGTCCAGCCCGTGGATCAGGGTGCGCACGCGCGGGGCGGGGGTGTCGGCCATCGTGTCGGCTTCAGGGTTCGATGCACGCGGCCAGCGTCACCAGCACATCCACATGGTGCGACCACTGGCTGCCGTCGCGCATGCGCACCAGCGCCACCAACTGCTGCGACGTGGCCAGACGGATGCGCGTCTGCACCTGCGCCATGCCGCTGGCGGGCGTCAGGCTGAAGCGCGCCACGTCGCGCTGGGGGTTGCGTTCGTTGAAGACGACGATCTCGACCACATGGTCGGCTGCGGTCATCGGGCTGTCGACCTGCACCCGGA
>JBBAPL010000136.1:0-14753 GCA_040400895.1 Aquabacterium sp. | reverse complement strand
GTACCCGCGATGTCTTCACCGGCACTGGCGCAGTGGGGGTGGCCGACCCCACACCCAGCGACCGCAGCGCCAATCTGAAGCTGGGCCTGGGCTTGCAATATGCGTTCAGTGAATCGGTGCTGCTGCGCGGCGAGGCCGAGCGTTACCGCAACAGCGACGCGGTGGGTGGGCACGGGCATGTGAACCTGTATTCGGCCAGCCTGGTCTTCCCGTTCGGCCGGGCACCGGCCAGCAATCGCCGTGCGGCCATGCCGGCGCCGACGGTGATGGCTGCGGCGCCATTGCCGATGCCCATGCCGGCCCCGATGCCGGCCGCGGCGCCCGCGCCGATGCCTGCCCCGGTGGTGACAGCGGCCCCGGCCCCGGTGCGGCGCGTCTCCTACAGCGCCGAATCGCTGTTCGCCTTCGACACCGCCGAGTTGCAGCCCAGCGGCCGCGCTGCGCTCGACAGCCTCAGCGTCGAACTGGTCGGCATGACCAATGCCGACATCCAGGTCGAGGGCCACACCGACCGTCTGGGCAGCACCGCCTACAACCAGGCCCTGTCGCAGAAGCGCGCCGACGCGGTCAAGGCCTACCTCGTCACCCAGGGCAAGCTGGACCCTGCCAAGGTGCAGGCCGTGGGCAAGGGCGAGGGAACACCCGCCACCCAGGCCGGCGCCTGCCCCGGGCAGCAGCAAAACGCGGCCTTGATCGCCTGCCTGCAGCCCGACCGCCGGGTCGAGATCGCCGTGGCGGGCACGCGTTGAGCATGGCGGGCCACACCATGACCGCCCCCCCCGCCAACAGCCTGCGCTGGAGCACCGCCTCCTTCAGCGACAGCGTCGACACCGCGCCCGGCGACCTGTGCGCACTGGGCCAGCATCTGCAGCACTGCCAGGGTGGCAACCGCCGCCTGCGTGCCCTGCGGCGTGGCGCCGAGGCCGTGCACGGCTTCGTGGCGCCGCGCTTCGTCAGCACGCTGGCCGTGGTGGCCGCGCTGGGCCTGTTGGTGCTGGCGCTGCGCTAGGGGCATGCCGCCAGACGACCTGCGCCGCCTGGTGCCTGATGCACCGGGCGCGATGCGCGCGGCGCTGCTGCCCAGTCGCGGCCCGGTGCTGCCGCCCATCCGCTCGGAGATCTTCGGCCCCGAGCGTTTTGCGCAGCACGGGCGCAGCCTCGGGCTGGCGCACGAGGCGGTGCGCCCGCGCGCGCGCGAGGCGACCTTCTTTCCAAGGCTGCGCAGCAACATCGCGGTGCTGCGCAGTGCCCATGCTTACCTGGGCGCGCAGGACGGCCTGGCCGGTGCCGTCACGAATGGCGATGGCGACATCAGCCCTGCGGCCGAGTGGCTGCTGGACAACTTCCATCTGATCGAGGCCCAGTTGCAGGCCATCCACGACGGCCTGCCCGGCAGCTATTTCCGCAGCCTGCCGGTGTTGCTGGGCGAGCCGTTGGCCGGCCTGCCGCGTGTCTATGGCATCGCCTGGGCCTTCGTGGCCCATGCCGACAGCGACTTCGACGACGACCTGCTGGTGCGCTTTCTGGCCGCCTACCAGGACAGCCGCGAGCTCGGCCTGGCCGAGATGTGGGCCCTGCCCACCACGCTGCGGGTGGTGTTGGTGGAGAACCTGCGACGCCTGGCCGAGCGCCTGGCCACCCACAAGGCGGCCCAGGCCCTGGCCAACCTGGTATGCGACCGCATCCACCTGCTGCGCCCGCCGGAGCTGGCCCAGTTGCGCCACCAGCTGGCGCAGCGCGGTGTGGATGGCGTGTGGCTGGCCCAGATGGCACTGCGCCTGCAGGACCGGGTGGCCGGCCCTGGCATGGTCGTGCCGCCCGATGTGCTGGACTGGCTGCAACAGGCCTTGCCCGAGCCCGCGGCTGCACTGGCCCAGCAGAGTGCCGACCAGACCGCAGACAACCTGAGCGTGAGCAATGCAGTGACATCGCTGCGCGCCATCGGCGACGCCGACTGGCCCGACATCGTCGGCCGCAGCAGCGTGCTGATGCAGCGCATGCTGGGCGCGCCGCTGTTTGCCGCCGAAGACACGACCACCCGTGACCGCACGCTGCATGCCATCGAGCGGCTGGCCCGCCGCAGCGGCCAGGGCGAGCTGGCGGTGGCCGCTGCCCTGCTCGGGCTGATGCAGGCCCCGGCTGCCGGCCACCCGCTGGCTGGCACTGCCGGGCACTGGCTGTCGGGCGTGGGCCAGCCTGCGCTGCGACAGGCCCTGGGCCTGCCGCCATCGTCCTGGCGCACCTGGGCACAGCGCGCCTGGCCGCCGCTGGCGCTGCCGGTGTACCTGGGCGCGCTGGTGTTGCTCACCGCCGGCCTGCTGGCCGCGCTGCTGGCCGGCAGCGGCCTGCAAGCCTGGCCGGCGTTGCTGGCTGGCCTGTTGCTGCTGGGGCCCGCGTCTGAGGCGGTGGTGGCCCTGGTCAACCGCCTGATCAGTGAATCCCTGCAGCCGGTGCACCTGCCCCGGCTGGCCTGGGCCGGCGGCATTCCCGCCGCGCACCGGGTGCTGGTGGTGGTGCCGGCCTTCCTGGCCAGCCCGGCGGGCGTGGCCAGGCTGTTGCACCGCCTGCGCCTGCACCACCTGGCCAACCCCGAGCCGCAGGCCCAGTTCGCCCTGCTGGCCGACTGGCCCGATGCCGCCGTGGCGCAACTGCCGGGTGATGCGCCGCTGCTGGCCGCCACGCTGCTGCAGCTGGACGCCCTGAATGCGCTGCACCCGCGGCCTGGCGAGCCTGCGCGCTTCATCCTGTTGCTGCGCCCGCGACGCTTCAGCGCCAGCGAGCAGGCCTGGATCGGCTGGGAACGCAAGCGTGGCAAGCTCGAGCAACTGGTGCACGCGCTGGCCACCGGCGACGCCACCGCCTTTGCCGACCTGGGCCATGCATCGCAGTTGGTGGCGGGCACGCCCTACATCGTCACCCTGGACGCCGACACCCAGTTGCCGCCCGGCCGCCTGCGCGAGCTGGTGTCCGTGGCCGCCCATCCGCAGAACCAGCCGGTGATCGACACCGTGCAGCGCCGCGTGACGGCCGGCGCCGGCATCCTGCAGCCGCGGCTGGCCACGCCGCTGCCGGCAGCAGGCCAGGCCACGCGCTTCCACTGGCTGTTTGCCGGCCAGTGCGGCGTCGACCCGTACAGCGCCGCCAGCTCTGAGCTGTACCAGGACCTGTTCGCCGAGGGCAGCTTCAGCGGCAAGGGGCTGCTGCATGTGGCCGCCCTGCAGGCGGTGCTGGCCGGGCGTCTGCCGGAAGGCCAGGTGCTCAGCCACGACCTGCTCGAAGGCAGCCTGGCGCGCTGCGCCGTGGTCAGCGACATCACCCTGGTGGAAGATGCGCCGTTCCATGCCGACGTGGCGGCGTCCCGCGCCCACCGCTGGACCCGGGGCGACTGGCAGCTGCTGCCGCTGCTGTGGCCAGGGCGCCTGCGCCTGGCCGGCGTGCACCGCTGGAAGATGCTGGACAACCTGCGCCGGTCGCTGGTGACGCCGTTGTCGCTGGGCCTGCTGCTGCTGGCGCTGGCCGGGCGGGGGCCGACACCGCTGGTGGCGCTGTTGCTGGTGCTGGCTGCGTTTGCCGCCGGCCCGCTGATGGGCGCCCTGGCCGGGCTGGCGCCCAGCCGCGACGCCATCGCCAAGCGCCACTTCTACCGCCAGGCGCTGGCCGATGGCCTGCGCGCGGTGCTGGGCGGGCTGTGGCACCTGGCCATGCTGCTGCAGCATGCACTGGCTGCGCTGGACGCTGTCGGCCGCGCGCTGTGGCGCCTGGGTGTCAGCCACCGCGGCCTGCTGCAGTGGACCACCGCCGCCAGCGCCGAGGCCGCGGCCCAGCCCGGCCTGCGGCAGTTGCTGCGCCAGCACCGTGCCACGCCCGCGGTGGCACTGGCCCTGCTGGCAGCCCTGGTGGTGGACGCGCTGTGGGGCAGCGCTGCCGGCCGGCCACACCTGGCCTGGTCGGTCCTGCTGTGCGGGCTGTGGGGCACGGCGCCGCTGTGGACCTGGTGGGTGAGCCGCCCGCGGTTTCACCGGGGCGCTGCGCCGCTGGATGCGGCCCAGCGCAACCACCTGCATGGCGTGGCGCGCGACACCTGGCGCTACTTCGAGCGCTGCGTCACCGCGGCCGACCTGCACCTGCCGCCCGACAACCTGCAGACCACGCCGCACGACATGCTGGCGCACCGCACCTCGCCCACCAACATCGGCATGTATCTGCTGGCGGCGGCCTGCGCCCGGCGCTTCGGCTGGATCACCGCCACCCAGCTGGCCGACCGCCTGGAAGCCACGCTGGCCACGGTCGACCGGCTGGACCGCCACCGTGGCCACCTGCTGAACTGGTATGACACCGTCACCGGCGACGCGCTGTTACCGCGTTATGTGTCCACGGTGGACAGCGGCAACTTCAGCGGCCACCTGCTGGCGGTGGCCCAGGCCTGCGCCGACCTGGCTGGCGAGCACGGCATGCCCGAGGCCGGCGCGTCGCGCCTGCAGGCACTGGCCGCGCGCTGCACCCGGCTGGCCTGGCAGCCCGACTTCAGCTTCCTGTACCACCCGCGGCGGCACCTGCTGCACATCGGCTACCGGGTGGACGAGCAGCAGCTCGACGCCGGCTTCTACGACCTGTTGGCCAGCGAATCGCGCCTGACCAGCCTGCTGGCCATCGCCAAGGGCGACGTGCCGGTGCGGCACTGGTCGGCGCTGGGCCGGCCGTTCTTCGCCGTGGGCGCGGTGGCGGGGCTGCGCAGCTGGTCGGGCTCGATGTTCGAGTACCTGATGCCCAGCCTGGTGCTCGACGAGCCGCCCGGCAGCGTGCTGGCCTGCGCGGGCCTGGCGGCGGTGCGCGAGCAGATCGCCTACGTGGCGCACCAGCACCTGCCCTGGGGCATCTCCGAGTCGGCCTATGCCGGCTGCGACCACACCCTGGCCTACCAGTACGCGCCGCAGGGCGTGCCGGCACTGGCGCTGCGCCGCACACCGCCCGATGAGCTGGTCATCGCGCCCTACGCCAGCATGCTGGCCGCCCAGGTGCTGCCACGCCAGGCCAGCCACAACCTGGTGCAGCTGCAGGCCCTGGGCGCGCGCGGCGCGATGGGCTTCATCGAAGCGCTGGACTACACGCCAGCGCTGCAGGTGGCGGGTGCCCGCAGCACCCCGGTCAACACCTTCATGGCCCACCACCAGGGCATGAGTCTGGTGGCGCTGGCCAATGTGCTGCTGGACGGCGTGGCCCGCCGCTGGGGCATGGCCGACCCGCACCTGCAGGCGGTGGCGTCGCTGCTGCACGAGCGCGCACCGCGCGAGGTGCCCGTGCGCCAGCCGCTGCCGGCTGGCCCGCGCGCACCGGCCCTGCTGGCGCGGGCACCGGCGCTGCTGCGCCATGTGCTGCCCGGCCAGCAGGCGGTGGAACCCACCCAGCTGCTGAGCAACGGCCGCTTCCACATGAGCCTGCGCGCCAACGGTGCCGGCAGCACCCGGCTGGGCGCTCTGGCCCTGGTGCGCGAGCGTGACGATGCGCTGCGTGACGAGCATGGCAGCTTCCTGTACCTGCGCCGCCAGCCCGGCGGGCCGCTGGCATCGATCACCCAGCACCCGGCGCCCGACCCGGCAGCGCACTACCGCAGCGTGTTCCATGCCGACCGGGTCTGCTTCGACGCCGAATGGCCCACGCTGGCCGCCCATGTCACCTGCTGGGTGAGCCCGGAGGACGACATCGCCTTCCGCCAGATCGAATTGCGCAACGGCAGCGATGTGGCCATCGAGATCGAGCTGATCTCCGCCTTCGTGCCCACGCTGGCCGACCCCCGTGCCGACGAGGTGCACCCGGCCTTTGGCGGCCTGTTCATGCAGGCGCAGTGGCAGCCGGCCGAGCAGGCGCTGGTGTTCCAGCGTCGCCCGCGCCTGGCCGACGAGGCGGGTGCGCACCTGGCGCACTTCATCACCGACATGGCGCCCGGCGCCCAGGCCATGCTGCTGGGCCTGCACGGTCAGGCCGACCGTGCCCGCTGGCTCGGCCGCAACCGCGCGCCCACCCAGCCCCTGGCAGCGCTGCAACCGCTGCCCGCGCAGGGTGCGCCGCTGTTGCTCGACACCGGGCTCGACCCGGTGTGCGTGCTGTCGCTGCGGCTGCGCATCGGCGCGCGCGCGTCGGCCCGTTTCAGCCTGGCCACCGCCGCCAGCACCGATGCCGGCCTGCTGCGCGCGCTGGTCGACAAGTACCGCCAGCCCAGCCACGTGCAGCGCGCCGCGCTGATGTCGGCCACGCTGGCTGGCATCCGCCAGCGCAGCCTGCGCCTGCACGCCGACAACCTGGCCGCGGTGCAGGCGCTGACCACCGCCCTGGTGCTGGGCCTGCACCGCACCGGCGCGCTGCCTGGCGCTGCCGCGCCGCCGTGTGACCGCCGGCTGCTGTGGCGGCTGGGCATCTCGGGCGACCGGCCGCTGCTGCTGGTGTCGGCCGGCACGCCCGCCGGCATGGGCCTGCTGCGCACCTTGGCGCAGGCGCTGCAACTCTGGTCGTGGGGCGGCCTGGCGGCCGACCTGGTGGTGGTGAATGCCGAGTCGGCCAGCTACCTGATGCCGGTGCAACGTGAGATCGCCGCGCTGGGCGACCGGCATGCGGCCGACGGCACGGCCGGCACGGTCGGCTTCCACCTGCTGCGCGCCGACGCGTTGTCGACCGACGAAGTGGCCACGCTGCAGGCGCTGGCCCGGGTGCGGCTGGTGGCCGACGGCCGCAGCCTGTTGCACCATGTGCACGACTGGCTGGCCAGCCATGCCCGGGCGCGTGACCGGCGGCAGGCCGGCTCGGTGGTGGCGCTGCAGCCCGTCAACGGGCCAGCAGCGCCCAGCCAGGGCCTGTTCAACGCCGATGGCGGCGCCTTCAGTTTCCTGGCCGGCCACGCACAGCGGCCGCCGCGGCCGTGGATCAACGTGCTGGCCAACCCCGGTTTCGGCAGCCTGGTCAGCGAAGCCGGCGGCGGCAACAGCTGGGCCCACAACAGCCGGCTGCACCAGATCACCCCCTGGCAGAACGACCCGGTGGCCGACCCGCCCGGCGAATGGCTGCTGCTGCAGGATCGCCGCAGCATGCAGGTCTGGAGCGCCACCCCGTCGGCCTGGGGCGCTGACGGGGTGGACTACCGCGTGGCGCATGCCGCCGGCAGCACCCGCATCAGCCACCAGCGGGGCGACCTGCACTGCGAGTTGCAGTGGTGCGTGGACCGGCACCAGGCGGTGCGCCAGCTCAGCGTGCGCCTGCACAACCTGGGCAGCCGCCCGCTGCAACTGCGCCTGGTGGCGGTGGCCGAGTGGCAGATGGGCGAGCGCCGCAGCGAGCGCCACACCCTGCACACCGCGATGCACACCCAGCGCCTGCCGCAGGGCAGGTTGCTCGCCCTGCTGGCCACCCAGCGCGAGGCCGCCGGCGGCCTGGGCCAGGCCACGGCCTGGCTGGCAGCCGTGGGGACCGACGGCGACGACGGCGACTGGACCTGCGACCGGCGCGAACTGTTCGACGCCCGTGGCCAGCCGGTGCTGCCCGACCACCTGGGCCGCCAGCAGGGTGCCGGTTTCGACCCCTGTGCCGCCCTGGGCCAAGACGTGACCCTGGCGCCCGGTCAGCGCCTGGGCAGGGTGTTCCTGCTCGGCCATGCCGACAGCCCCGAGGCAGCACGCACCCAGGCCGCGCTGGCGGGGGCGGTGGCACCGGCCCAGCGCCAGGCCGAGGTGCGGATGCACTGGGACGCGCTGCTGGGCGCCACCACCGTGGCCACGCCCGACCCGCTGTTCGATTCGCTGGTCAACCGCTGGCTGCTGTACCAAGCCGTCAGCTGCCGGCTGTGGGCCAAGGCCGCGCATTACCAGGCCGGCGGCGCCACGGGCTTCCGCGACCAGTTGCAGGACACGCTGGCCCTGGCCTGGGCCGAGCCGCAGACGCTGCGCGCCCAATTGCTGCTGTGCGCGTCGCGCCAGTTCGTGGCCGGGGATGTGCAGCACTGGTGGCATGCACCGGGCGGTGCCGGCGTGCGCACGCACTTCAGTGACGACCTGCTGTGGTTGCCGCATGCGCTGCTGCACTACCTGCGCCACACCGGCGACGCTGCCGTGCTGGACGAGGTGGTGGGGTTCCTCGACGGCGCACCGCTGCCGCCCGGTGCCGAAGACCGCTACGACACCCCCGCCGCCAGCACCGAGCAGGCCAACCTGTACGAGCATGCCGCCCGCACCTTGGACCGCAGCCTGCGTGTGGGCGTGCACGGCCTGCCGCTGATGGGCGCCGGGGACTGGAACGACGGCATGAACCGCGTGGGCATCGGCGGCCAGGGCGAGAGCGTGTGGCTGGCCTGGTTCCTGGGCCCGCTGGTGGCCGGCATGCTGCCGCTGGCCCAGGCGCGCGGCGAGGTGGGCCGCGCCCAGGCCTGGGCCGTGGCGGCACTGGGCTGGCGCACGGCGCTGCAGGGCCCGGCCTGGGACGGCGACTGGTACGCCCGTGCCTTCTTCGACGACGGCACGCCGCTGGGCTCGCACACCCAGGCCGAGGCCCGCATCGACTTGATCGCCCAGGCCTGGGCGGTGCTGAGCGACGCCGCCCCGGCCGGCCGCCAGCAGCAGGCCATGGCGGCGGTGCAGACGCAGCTGGTGGACGGCCGCATGGGCCTGCTGCGCCTGCTGCACCCGCCGCTGGCGCATGCGGTGCCCAGCGCCGGCTACATCCAGGCCTATCCGCCCGGCGTGCGCGAGAACGGCGGCCAGTACAACCATGCGGCGGTGTGGGCGCTGATGGCCCAGGCGGCACTGCAGGCGCGTGGCCTGGCGCCGGCGGGCGACCAGCCCTACGACTGGTTCACCTGGATCAGCCCGGCCCACCGCAGCGCCCACCCGGTGCACGGCCTGGTGTACGGGCTGGAGCCCTATGCGGTGGCGGGCGATGTGTATTCCCAGGCGCCGTATGCCGGGCGAGGCGGTTGGAGCTGGTACACCGGCGCCGCGGCCTGGCTGCACCGTGCGGCGGTGGAATCGATCTTCGGCCTGGACCTGCAGGCCACGACGCTGTGCCTGCGGCCCAGCCTGCCGGCGCACTGGCCGCAGGCCACGCTGACTCTGAGCCGCGGGGGCCAACGCCTGCAGTTCGTGCTGCGGCGGGTGGGGGACAGCCAGCCGCTGCCTGCGGGGGCCCAGGCCCTGGCGGTGGGTGAACCGCTGGCCTGGACCACCCAGCCGGCCGACAGCTGCTTCGTGCTGCAGCTGCCGGCCTGTTGAGACCGGTCAGCGCGCCGGGATCACGCCACTGTCGTCGGACAGCACGATCTCGACCCGTCGGTTCATCTGCCGGCCACCGGCGTCGGCATTGCCGGCCGCCGGGTAGGCCTGCCCGAAGCCCTTGGTGGCGATGCGGTCGGCGCTGATGCCAGCACCCACCAGCGCAGCGCGCACCGCATCGGCACGCCGGGCCGACAGCGCCAGGTTGTGGTCAGCCGCGCCGGTGCTGTCGGTGAAGCCCTCGACCATGGCCCGGCGCGCCGGGTAGGCCTGCAGGAACGTCACCAACTTGTCCATGTTGCGCTGGGCACCGGCGCGGATCTCGGCCTGGTCGGTGTCGAACAGCACGTCGCCGATGGTCACCACCATGCCGCGGTCGGTCTTTCGGGCGTCCATGTCCTTCAGTTGCTGGGCCAGCTGCGCAGCGCGGCGCTCGGCCTCGCCGGCCTGCAACTGCGACGCACCGGCCTGGCGCTCTGCGGCCTGCGCGTCGCGCTGGGCGGCCTCGGCGCTGCGCTGGGCCATCTGTGCCTCGCGCTGAGAGGCCTGGGCATCCCGTTGCGAGGCCGCCGCGCTGCGCTGCGCGCTGTCGGCTTCCTGGGTGCGGGCAGCCAGGCGTTGCTGGTCGCGTTGACCGGTGGCCTGGGCCATGGCCACCTCGGCAGCGCGGCGCTGGCCGGCCTGCTGCAGCAGCACGGTGCGCTGGCTGGCCAGGTAGGCCAAGTGGTCGACCCGGGCGCTGTCGGCACCCTGGGCCAAGGCCGATTCGGCGGCGTCCATCGCGGCGGTGGCGTTCTGCAGCTCGGGGCCGCCCAGACCGTGGGTCTGGGGGTCTGCGCGGGTGGCGCGCAGCAGGCTGCGGGCTTCGTCCAGGCGGGCATTGGCTGCCGGTACGCTGCTGCAGGCGGTGATGGCGGCCAGCGCCAGCAGGGCCAGCGGCCAGGCGGCCTGCTGTGCCAGGCGGACGGCGCGGTTGAGCGCGGGATGGGCAAGCGGTGTGGTCATGGACAGATCCTGGCGAATGGGGTGGGAGAGGGTGGCGTTGCGTGGGGCGGTCATGGGGTCTTGCGCGCCAGTTCATCGGCCAGGGCGCGGCCTGCGGCTTGCACTTCCTGCGCGGCCAGGCGGGCCTTGGCGGTCTCGCCGCGCGACTCGGCCACCAGGGCGTCGACCTGGGCTTCTTGCGCCAGCTGGCCGGCGGTGCGGTTGTCCTTGTCGGCCAGGGCCTGGTTGGCGCGTCGCAGCTTGTCGCGCGCCAGGGCCAGCTCGGGCTGGGCCGGGCCCTGGCCGGCGGCGGCGGTGGCATGGGCCAGCGCGGCCGTGGTGACCGCCAGCTGGGCCGTGGGCGGCGGCACGCTGGCGCAGGCGCCCAAGGTCAGCAGGGCCATGGCGCCGAGGCCCGCCAGAGTGTGGCGGCGGAAGCCGCTGTGGTGTGTTTGCATGGTGTGGTCTTTCAGGGCTGGAGGGGCAGGGGGGTGCGGACAGGACGGGTGGTGCTGCGGCCGGATGGGCTGGCCTGCGGTCCACCTTCGCCCAACCAGCTTGTGGCGCGCACCGCGACCGGTCGGTGCGCTGCCGAACCCCATCGCCAAAGGGCCTGCTGTCCTACAGGCCGGCCGCTTGCCCGCCGATGTGTGTTGGCAGGGGCGCTGCCTACAGTCCATCCAGGGACGACGCGTGGAACCCTGGCAGCGCAAGTGAGCGGCCAGGCCCGCATCGCCCGGACCATCCACACCAGGAGCTCACCATGCGCCAACGCACCACCCTCGCCGCCGTCCTCGCCTCCATCGTCCTGCTCACCGCCACCGGCTGTGCCGTCACCCGCGGCCAGGAGTCCGTCGGGGCCTACATCGACGACTCGGCCATCACCACCGCGGTGAAGGCCCGTTTTGTCGAGAACCAGATGGTCGACGCCACCGCCATCAGCGTGGAGACGATGAAGGGCACGGTGATGCTGTCGGGCTTTGCCAAGGGACCGACCGAGCGCAGCACCGCCGAAGCGTTGACCTGGAAGGTCAATGGCGTCAAGGCGGTGAAGAACGAGATCGCCATCCGCCCGTGACCGCCTAAGCCAAGCCTGCACGCCGCTGAACGGCGTGCCGGGCCAGCCCCCGCAACGCCAGCGCATTCCGCTGGCGTTGTCCGTCGTGGTGCCGGTGTGGCTAGAATCGTCAGCATGCGGACGATCAGCGCACCGGTGGGCAAGCGGGTGCCGATCACCCAGCCCCACGCACCGGAGACACACCATGCCTGCAACCACCTCTGACCTGCCGGTGCTGGTGGCCGGCGGCGGCATCGGCGGCCTGGCCGCCGCGCTGTCCCTGGTGCGTCAAGGCCACGCCGTCACCGTGCTGGAGCAGGCGCCCGCGCTGGGCGAGATCGGCGCTGGCATCCAGCTGGGGCCGAATGCCTTCCATGCGTTCGACGCGCTGGGCATCGGGCCGCAGGCCCGGGCCCGGGCGGTCTACACCGACCAGATGGTGATGCACGACGCGATCGACGCCTACCAGGTGGGCTGCATCCCCACTGGCGAGGCCTTCCGCCAGCGCTTCGGCAACCCGTATGCCGTGATCCACCGCGCCGACGTGCATCGGGCGCTGCTGGAAGGCGCGCAGGCCACCGGCCGCGTCACCTGCCTGACCAGCACCCGGGTGGAGCGTGTCGACCAGGACGCCGACGGCGTGACGGTGACCGACCAGCACGGCCAAAGCCACCGCGGCCAGGCGCTGGTGGCCGCCGACGGCGTCAAGTCGGCCGTGCGCCAGCAGTTGGTGGGCGACGAGGCACGGGTGACCGGCCATGTGGTCTACCGCGCCGTGGTCGACAAGGCCGACTTCCCAGCCGACCTGCAGTGGAACGCCGCCAGCATCTGGGTGGGCCCCGACTGCCACCTGGTGCACTACCCGCTGCGCGGCGGCGAGCAGTACAACGTGGTCGTCACCTTCCACAGCCGGCAGTCTGAGGAATGGGGCGTGACCGATGGCAGCAAGGCCGAGGTGGAGAGCTACTTCCAGGGCATCTGCCCGCAGGCCCGCCAGCTGATCGAACTGCCCAAGACCTGGCGCCGCTGGGCCACCGCCGACCGCGAGCCGATCGGCACCTGGACCTTCGGCCGCATCACCCTGCTGGGCGATGCGGCGCACCCCACCACCCAGTACATGGCACAGGGCGCCTGCATGGCGATGGAGGACGCGGTGACGCTGGGCGAGGCCTTGCGCGTCTGCCAGCGCGACTGGGGCCGCGCGCTCGACTTGTACCAGCGGTCCCGCGTGGCGCGCACTGCGCGCATCGTGCTGTCGTCGCGCGAGATGGGGCGCATCTACCATGCCAAGGGTGTGGAACGCCTGGTGCGCAACGACCTGTGGCGCGGCCGCACGCCCGAGCGCTTCTACGACGCGATGGAATGGTTGTACGGCTGGAACGTGGCCAACTGTCTTTCGGACCACTGACCGCCGCGCCGACACACAAGACGGAGACACACATGAACGACCTGGGCCGCCTGGAAGACCTGCCGCAAAGCTACCGCGATGCACTCACCAGCCGCAACCTGGTGCCGCTGTGGCCCAGCCTGCGCGGCCTGCTGCCGCCCACCGTGCCGACGCGCCACACCCAGGCCACCTGCTGGGCCTATGCCGACATTCGGCCATTGCTGCTGCAGGCCGGCGAGCTGACCCCCATCGAGAAAGCCGAGCGCCGCGTGCTGGTGCTGGCCAACCCCGGCCACGGGCTGGACAAGATGCAGGCCAGCCCGGCCATCTACCTGGGCATGCAGCTGCTGCTGCCGGGTGAGTGGGCGCCGTCGCACCGCCACACGCCCAACGCGGTGCGGGTGATCGTGGAAGGCGAGAGCGCCTACACCACCGTGGGTGGCGAGAAGTGCGTGATGCAGCGCGGCGACCTGATCCTGACCCCCACCGGCCTGTGGCACGAGCATGGGCACGACGGCGACGCGCCGGTGGTGTGGCTGGACGTGCTGGACCTGCCGCTGGTGTACTACATGGAGGCCAGCTACCACATCAACGGCAGCCGCCAGACCGTGCTGCCCACGCGCGGCGACGTGCTGTACGCGCAGGGCGGCATGGTGCCGTCGGTGGACTTCGAGCGCGCCGACAAGCCCTACCCCATGCTGCGCTACCCCTGGGCGCAGGCGCGCGCCACCCTGCTGGCGCTGGCCGACGGCCAGCCCGATCTGGCGATGGTGCAGATCACCTACACCAACCCCGAGACCGGCGGCGACGCGCAGAACATCCTGGGCTTCTACGCCCAACTGCTGCGCCCGGGCCAGACGCTGACGCTGCCGGTGCGGTCGCCGGCGATGGTGTTCCACCAGATCGAGGGCGACACGTCGGTGGCCATCGGCGACCAGCACTTCCAGCTTGGCGAGGCCGACACCTGCTGCGCGCCGGGCTACACCGCCATCACGCTGCGCAATGCATCGGCCACCGCGCCGTCGTTCCTGTTTATCGCCGACGAGACGCCGCTGCACAAAAAGCTGGGCGTGTTCGAGCGGCGGGGCTGATGTCCGTGCGCTGAAGGCCGCGCGGCTTCAGGTGCGCGCGGGTACCGGGGGCCAGCTGCAGGCTCTCGCGCAGTTGCGGCCAGCGCTGGCGGCTGACGTCCACATCGACATGGCTGGCGTCGTCGCGCTTGGGTGGAGATCACCGACTCGGCGCTGGTCGGCCACGGCGCCCGAGGGCGCCGCTCAGCGGGGCGGTGGAACGCTCAGGCTGCGGTACGACGGCGACGGGCCATGCAGCCGATGGCGGCAATGCCGACGAGCATCATCAGGGAGGTTCCAGGCTCAGGCACCGGGGCTGTCACCTCGCCCGGGCCGCGGATGGTGTTCAGGTATTTGCCCGAGTCTTCGTTGTAGAAGCTGGTCGTCACCAGGGTGTAAGCCACACCGGTCGCCAGCGTCGCACTGAACCCCGAGCGCCCAGTGGTGCCGTTGACGTCGTCGTTGGCGATGGTCGCGTTGGTCAGTGCATGGCCCGGGTCGAAGGCGCCGGTGTAGAGAATCAGGAAGTTGTCCCACGGCGTGGCGAGGGGCAGGGAGTAGCTCCTGAAGCTGTAGCTGCCGGCGGTGTCGACGCTGAAGCTGTACGGCTCGTAGGCCACATTGGTCCCGACCGCCGAGAGTGCGCTCAGGTTTTCCAGCGGTCGGTTGAAGGTGGCGCCGCCGGTCGTGTCGCCGTTGTGGAGGGCCGCCGACGCCTGGCTGGCGTACAGCAGTGCAGCCAGGGCGACAGGTCTGACAAACGTCGAAGGACTTTTCATCGGATGTTCTCGTCACATGTCGATGACAGATGCACCCAATCATGCCTGCGCAATCGCGGATTGCCATGCCCGCCCCTTGACTCAGGGGGCGTCTGCGCGGCCCGTTGAATCGACGTCGACCGCCACAGTGACGGCCGCAGCCATGGCAGCCGTTGATGGCTGCCGTCAGATCGCCGCGGCCGGGTCGTCGGCCACCTGCAGCGGGCCGGTGCTGACGAAGCGGGTGAC
>JBBAPL010000135.1:0-14982 GCA_040400895.1 Aquabacterium sp. | reverse complement strand
GCCCGATCAGCATCCAGGCGGGCGCCAGCTGCCAGCCCCAGCCCAGGCTGCCGCTGCTGTGGCCGCCGAGGCCCTGCACGTCGTCGTGGCGCAGGCTCAGGGACACGTGGTGCGCCCCCAGCTTCCATTGCGCCGACCCGAACAGCGCCGACACCGTGCGCCCCGGGGCATAGATGCCGCCGTAACCATCGTCGACGTCGACCGACTGGCGCTGCACCTCCAGCCCGCCAGTCAACGTGGCCGCGGGCGACAGCGCCAGCGTGTGCACCCAGTTCAGCGCGTCGCTGCGGGTGCGGTAGCGGCTGTCGGCGCCGAAGGCGCCGGTGGTCTGCTGGCGCACGTCTTCGCGCTGGGTCGACAGGCTGACGCTGCTGTGCCAGACCGTGCTGATCTGGTTGTCGCTGCGCAGGCTGAACAGGTCTTTCCGCGTGCGGCTGCGCTGCTGGTCGGCGGGGGTGTCGAAGGCCGAGTCGTAGTCCAGTCGCCCGTCGCTGTGCACCCAGCCCAGGGCCAGGGCGTGGCCGTCGGCCAGCGCCTGCGACAGGTTGAACGCGGCGCTGGTGTTGTTGTAGCCGTCCCGGTCGGGGTTGGCAGCCGGCAGGCTGGCCGCATCGAGCGCCGAGAAGCCCCGGTCGGACACCCGCGACACCCCCAGCGACACGGCAGTCGCCCCCAGTCGGGCCGATGCCTGGGCCGCGCCGTGCACCAGCCCGCGCGAACCCGCCTCCAGCCGCAGGCTGGCCTGCGGCTGGCCACCAGGGCGGCGGGTGAAGATCTGGATCACGCCGCCCACGGCGCCGCCGCCGTACAGCGCCGACACATTGCCGCGCACGATCTCGATGCGCTCGATCTGGTCGAGCATCAGGTGCTCGATGCCGACCTGGCCGGAGGCGTCCTGGCGTGACAGCGGCATGCCATCGACCAGCACCAGGACCTGGCGCGTGGGCGCACCGCGCAGGAACAAGGCGGTGGCCGTACCGCGGCCGCCGTTCGACGCGAACTGCACGCTGGCCTCGGCGGCCAGCAGTGCCGCCAGGTCGACGGCCTGCGAGCGCTCGATGTCGACACGCTGCAGCAAGGTGGTGTGCGGCAGCGCATCGGTCAGCAGCTGCGGTGCGCGTGCAGCCGTCACCACCACGGTGGCGGGGCTGTCGGCATACGCCGGCAACGACAGGGACAGGGACAAAGCAGCCACACCGGCGGCCAGCATGGGGGTGGCGCAGCGCGCCGGAAGAGACATGGACATGGTTGGGAACACAAGGCAAACAGCGCCTGCCCACGCTTCCCCGCGCAGGCCATGGCATTGCGGCCGCATGACAGGCATGCAGCCCCTTGTTGGCCGGTATCCGGGCTGGCGGAAACAACCCCTGTGGCCTTCCCGACCGCTTGCGCGGCCAGTGGCGTCAGACACAGGAGCGGTGGCGTTGCCCGTCAAGGCTGGTCCACGTCCGCTTACCGTTGCGGGGGCAGCGCAGGTTGGGTGACTGCCCGAGGGGCGTTCGCCTTCCTGCTTCCCGTTTAACCTGGCCATCACGGATGGCAGCCAGAGCACCAACGCTTTGCATACTAACCCAGCGAGGCCGGCGCCAGCCCGAGGCGCTGCCCCGGGCCGCAGGCTGGATGCCATGGCCCCGCCACCTACAATCCATCCCTTCAACAGGAGGCGGTGCCAGCCCATGTCAAGACTCGATGACCTTGCCGAGCGGATCGAACGGCTGGTGCTGCGCCACGAGGAACTGCAGCGCACCAATGCGCTGCTGCAGACCCAGCTGGGCGCGGTGACCACCGAGCGCGACAGCCTGCGCTCGCGCCTGGCCGCCGCCCGCGCCCGCATCGACGCCCTGCTCGACCGCTTGCCGGCCGAGCCGGCGATTGCAGCCGTGCCCGCCGTGGCACGCAAGACCGACGCCGCATGAAGCAGATCGAAGCCACCATCCTCGGCCAGAGCTACATGCTGGCCTGCCCGCCCGACGGCGAAACCCTGCTGCGCGAGGCGGTGGCCATCGTCGACCGCGAGATGAGCGCCATCCGCGACGCCGGCAAGGTGAAGGCGCGCGAGCGCATCGCCGTCCTGACCGCGCTGAACCTGGCCTACCAGCGTGCCGAGCAGGCCCATGTGGCGGCACGCACACAGGTGCCAGCGCCCGCACCGGCGCTGGCCGTGGCCGACGGCGAAATCGATGTCGAGCACCTGATCCGCCGCATCGATGGCGTGCTGGGCCAGGACGGCCAGCTGCTGTGAGAAAGAACACGTCAACAGGGGCATCAGACGTGCCTAGAATGGGCTCGTCCGTTGCGTTCTGTGGGCTTTATATTTCCTTGATCCGATGCTCTTTGAGCCAGGGCTTGGAACATCGCAAGGCTGGTGTGATCGTCTCGCGTCAGATGAACCCGAAGCCTCGCTGACCTCGCCCACCTGATCTCCCCCTTGGGATCAGGAATGCGGTCCATGGTTCTGCAACGGACACCCCCCATGTTCTGGTTGATGAAGAGCGAGCCTGCCGAGTGCTCGATCGATGACCTGGCCCGCGCCCCGCAGGCCACGGTGCCGTGGTTTGGCGTGCGCAACTACCAAGCGCGCAACTTCATGCGCGATGCGATGCAGGTGGGCGATGGCGTGTTGTTCTACCACTCGTCCTGTGCCGAGCCCGGCGTGGCAGGCCTGGCCCGCGTGGCCAGCACCGCCTACCCCGACCCCACGCAGTTCGACCCTGCCAGCCCCTACTTCGACGCCAAGGCCACGCGCGCCGCGCCGCGCTGGCTGCTGGTCGACGTGGCCCTGGTCCGCAAGACACCGCTGCTGCCGCTGCGCCTGATGCGCGGGCGCCCTGAACTGGCCACCATGGGCCTGCTGCAGCGTGGCAGCCGGCTGTCGATCACACCTGTCACCCGTCCCGAATGGGACGCGGTGCTGCCATTGCTGGACGAGGCTGCCTGATGTCCCTACTCGAACCCACCCTGGTGCTGGAACTGCTGCTGCTGGGCTGCTGCACCGGCTTTCTGGCCGGTCTGCTGGGCATTGGCGGCGGCATGCTGATGGTGCCCTTCCTGACGGTGATCTTCACCAACCGCGGGGTGGACGCCGGCCTGGCGCTGAAGATGGCGGTGGCCACGGCCATGGCCACCATCCTGTTCACCTCGATCAGCAGCGTGCGCGCCCACCATGCACGGGGTGCCGTGCGCTGGGACTTGGTGAAGAAGCTCGCACCGGGCATCGTGGCAGGCGGTCTGTTGTCGGGCGCCGGGCTGTTTGCGCTGATCAAGGGGGAAGCCCTGGGCCTGCTGTTTGCCGGCTTCGTCGGCTTCTCGGCCACACAGATGCTGCTCGACCGCAAGCCCAAGCCCGGACGTCAGATCCCGGGCCCGGTGGGCGCCACCGCGGCCGGCAGTGCCATGGGCCTGGTGGCGGGCCTGGTCGGCGCGGGTGGCGCCTTCATGTCGGTGCCGTTCATGGTGTGGTGCAACGTGGCCATCCACAACGCCGTGGCCACCAGCGCGGCACTCGGCTTCCCGATCGCGCTGTCCAGCGTCGCGGGCTACGTGATCGCGGGCTGGGCCCTGCCGTCACCGCTGCCGGGCACGCTGGGCTATCTGTCGCTGCCGGCGCTGGCCGTGCTGGCGCTGGCCAGCGTGCTGATGGCGCCGCACGGCGCGCGCGCCGCGCACCGACTGGACACCAAACGCCTGAAGAAGGTGTTCGCCGTCCTGCTCTACGGCCTGGCCGGCTTCATGCTGTGGAAGATGCTGGCGCCCTGAGTCTGGCGCCGCCGGTGGCAGCCATCGCCGGGGCCTAACCCCCGGTATCGAAGCGGATGCTCGCCAGCGCCACGGTGTTGCCGCCGCGCCGCTTGGCTTCGGCCAGGGCGGCCGAGCAGGCCGTGGTCAGTTCATCGTGCCCGTGGGCGGTGTGCGGGAAGCTGGCCACGCCCGTGGCCACAGTGAAGCCCAGTTCCTCGCCGTCGAGCATGACGATCTGGGTGGCGCACTGGCGACGCAGGCCTTCCATGCGGCTGTGGGCCGTGGCCAGGCCCACGCCCGACAGCAGCACCGCAAAGTGCCGGTCGTCCATGCGGCAACTGGCGTCCATGGCGCGGGTGTTGCCGCGCAGCAGGCGGCCCATGGCCTCGCAGATGCGCTCCTGCGCGCGCAGGCCCAGCGCGGCCACCTTGCTGTTGACCGGGTCGAGCGCCATGTAGACCAGGGCGAACTCGCGGTGCTCCCGGGTGGACAGGTCCAGCTCGCGGCGCATCTGGTCGTCGAAGTGGGCGCGGCTGTTCAGACCGCTGGCCTGGTCGCGCAGGCCCTGCTCGGACAGGTCCAGCCGCAGGGCGTCGTTGGCTTTCTGCTGCTGTTCCAACTGGTCGAGCGCCAGGCGCAACTGGGCGTCGCGCAGGCGCTGTGGCGCCATGTCCTGCCAGATGCTGCAGATCAGGCGTCGGTCGCCGGCAGCGGACACCACGCGCAGCACCTTGAAATCCCGCCGCTCGCCGCGCAGGTCGAAGCGGTGGTCGCTGGCCAGCTCGGCGCCTTGGGCCAGCGCAGTGTGGTCGGCCGCGCGCAGCAGTGCGGCGGTGGTGGCATCCAGCCAGTCGGCGTCGGTGCGGCCCAACAGGCTGGCAGCGTCGAAGCCGAGCAAGGCTGCAAAGGCGTCATTGGCCAGGACGTAGCAACCATCGTCTGCAGACTTGACCGACACCGCCAGCCCCAACTGCTGCGCCTGGGCCAGCAGCGCCTGCGCCAGCAGCGCATCGCACGATGTGCTGCCCGGACGCCCCGGGCTCGGGCCGCCGGCGCGCTCAGTGGCGATGGAAAGCGTCATGGGTGGATGCCGGGTTCGGGGCGTGAGATGGCCACGCATTGATTCTGAGCAGCACCCAGAAGATCAGCAAGCTGAACCGTGGGGCACTCCCTAAGTTCGATGATATCCAGCCCGCCTGCCCGTGACGGGGCCCGATCATTTGAACTACTGCCGAGCAATCCTGCAATTCAACCCAGCAAGACCTGCATGCTGTGCTCGTAGAGCGATGTCAGCTGCTCAAAGCTGGCGACCAGGGCCTCGCTTTCGCGCGCCAGGGCCGACCGGCTGGCCAGGACGTCGGCACCCTCGGCGCCCCGCAGCCCGGCCAGCAGCCGCTGCCACTGTCCCCGGGCCTGGGCCAGCACCGCACGGATCGTGTTGGTGGCCAGCGGCGCCTGCTCCAGAGCCGCCAAAGCGCTTTCGAATTCACGCACGGTCTGGGCGGCCGCCTGGGCGTGCGCCGCGGCCTGCGCACCAGGCAGCACGCCCGCCAGCAGCGCCTGCTTGGCCAGGCGTTGCGCCAGCATGCGCTGCCGGCCGCCGAGGTTGACCACCTGCAGGTGGCGCCGGCCGCTGGCCGTTTCCAGGGCGGCTGTCAGCGCATCGGCGCTGGTCAGCAGCTGCTCGGCCAGCGCATCGGTCTCGGCCAGCAGGGCCGGCCAGGCCAGCACCGCGCGTGCGCCACCCGGCGCGGCCACCGGTCCGGCCGTCTTCTGCAGTGCGGCCCAGGCGCCGCCCGTGGCGGCGAGCAGGCTGGCCGCCACGGGCGGCAGGCTCAACTTGCCCAGCCAGTCCAGGTTGCGCTGCAGGCGCTGCGCGGTCTCGGCCAGGGTGTCCTCGACCCGGCCGCGCGCCACCGACCGCAGCGCCAGCGCCTTGACATGCCGCTGCGACAGCATGCGCAGCTGGCCGGCGCGGTTGATGGCCTCGGCCGCCTGGGCCGCCTCGATCAGGCTGCGCGAAACCTCTCCGACCCGCAGGTTGGCCTGCATCGACGCGGTGCGCAGGAGGCTGAAGGCGTCGTCCTCACTGAGTTGCTGGGCGCGCATCAGCACGCCCTTGGCGCGGTCGACCCACTTGCGCTCGTCCAGCCGGGCCAGCGCGCCGGCCAGGGCCTGCTGCTGGGCCTGGTCGCGCACGAACCGGGCCCGCGCCAGCGGCAAGGCGGCGGCCACGGCCTGAGAGTCAGGCTGGCCGGGCAGCCAGGCCACGATGTTCAAGTCCAGCAGAGGCTGCAAGTCGGCCGGTGGTTGGGACGCGGTGGCCAGCAACACCGGCCGGGCGGCGCTGCCGGCCAGCAGGGCCAGGGCCTCGTGCAGCGGGCCATCCAGGGCTGGCGCCAGCACCAGGACCGCTTCCGGTGCAAGCCGGACCACCTCACGCACCAACATGTGGCAGGGCTGCGGGCCGCTGACCACCAGGCCGGCAGCCTGCAGGCGGCCCGCCAGCGCCTGGGCATCGGCCAGGGCGGGTGGGCTGTCGGCGCAGATGATCAGCAGGGGCATCGGGTGCAAGGGTGGGCGAGGCGACCGGCAAGCGGCATGGTCCAGTGCTGCAGGCACCGTCCATGCCAGGGCGCTGGCATGGATGCTGCAACGCACCACGCGTCGGGTGTGACGATGCACCCGGGCCGGTCACGCCGGCCGCCTGTGCCGCCCGGTGCAGCGCACCTTGCCAGGGGCCGCCATGCTGCGCGGCCCGCCTCTGCAGGCCAGGGGATGCGTCCCGCGGTGCCCAACCGCACGCCCCCTCGCCTGATGCCTGCGCCCAAACGCCCACCCGCGCACGGTGCCACGGCAGCCCGCCTGTCCGCAGGAGCCTCGCATGAAAAAGATGAAACTGGTGTTGATCGGCAACGGCATGGCCGGCGTGCGCACGCTTGAAGAGCTGCTGAAGATCGCCGCCGACCTGTACGACATCACCGTGTTCGGCGCCGAGCCGCACCCCAACTACAACCGCATCCTGCTGTCACCGGTGCTGGCCGGTGAGCAGACCATCGACCAGATCATCCTGAACCCGCTGAGCTGGTATGCCGAGCACGGCATCACCCTGCACCTGGGCACCACGGTGACGCAGGTCGACCGCACCCGCCGGGTGGTGACCGCCGGCGACGGCCAGGGTGGCCAAGTCCAGGCCGAATACGACCGCCTGCTGGTCGCCACCGGCAGCCTGCCCTTCATCCTGCCGGTGCCGGGCAAGGACCTGGCCGGCGTGATCGCCTACCGCGACATCGCCGACACCGAGACGATGATCGAAACCGCCCGCACCCACCGGCATGCGGTGGTGATCGGCGGTGGCCTGCTGGGCCTGGAGGCCGCCAACGGCCTGATGCTGCGCGGCATGCAGGTGACGGTGGTGCACATCGCGCCCTGGTTGATGGAGCGGCAACTGGACGACATGGCTGGCGGGCTGCTGCGGCAGTCGCTCGAAGCGCGGGGCCTGAAGTTCCTGATCGGCGCGCAGACCCAGGCGCTGATCGGCGGGTCGGACGGACGAGTGATCGCCGTGCAGTTCAAGGACCGCAGCGAGATCCCGGCCGACCTGGTGGTGATGGCCGCCGGCATCCGCCCCAACACCCAGCTGGCAGAGGCGATGGGCCTGCACTGCCAGCGTGGCATCGTCGTCAGCGACACACTGCAGACCACCACCGACCCGCGCATCTACGCGGTGGGTGAATGCGCGGCCCACCGCGGCATTGCCTACGGCCTGGTGGCGCCGCTGTTCGAGCAGGGCAAGGTCTGCGCCACCCACCTGGCGCAGTTCGGCATCGGCCGCTACACCGGCAGCCAGACCAGCACCAAGCTGAAGGTGACCGGCATCGACCTGTTTTCAGCCGGCGACTTCATGGGTGGCGCCGGCACCGAAGAGATCGTGATGAGCGACCCCTTCGGCGGCGTCTACAAGAAGCTGGTCATCCGCGATGACAAGCTGGTCGGCGCCTGCCTGTACGGCGACACGGTGGACGGCAGCTGGTACTTCAAGCTGCTGCGCGACGGCCGGCCCATCGGCGACATCCGCGACAAGCTGATGTTCGGTGAAAGCAACATCGGCGCGAACTTGGGGGATACGGGCCACCAGGGCCACAACAAGGCCGCCGCCATGGCCGACTCCGACGAGGTGTGCGGCTGCAACGGCGTCACCAAGGGCAGCATCTGCAAGGCCATCAAGGACAAGGGCCTGTTCACGCTGGAAGAAGTGCGCAAGCACACCAAGGCCAGCGCCAGCTGCGGCAGTTGCACCGGCCTGGTGGAACAGCTGCTGATGTTCACCGCCGGCGGCGACTACTCGGCCGCGCCCAAGAACAAGGCCATGTGTGGCTGCACCGACACCAGCCACCAGGAGGCGCGCGACGCCATCGGCGAGCAGAAGCTGCTGACCATCGACGGCGTGTACCAGGCCCTGGGCTGGCGCACACCCAACGGCTGCAGCAGCTGCCGCCCGGCCATCAACTACTACCTGATCAGCACCTGGCCCAAGGAAGCGCAGGACGACCCGCAGAGCCGCTACATCAACGAACGGTCCCACGCCAACATCCAGAAGGACGGCACCTACAGCGTGATCCCGCGCATGTGGGGCGGAGAGACCACCGCGGACGAACTGCGCCGCATCGCCAATGCGGTCGACAAGTACAAGATCCCCACCGTCAAGGTGACCGGCGGCCAGCGCATCGACCTGCTGGGCGTGAAGAAGGAAGACCTGCCCAGCGTGTGGCGCGACATCGGCATGCCCAGCGGCCATGCCTATGCCAAGGCCCTGCGCACGGTGAAGACCTGCGTGGGGTCGGAGTGGTGCCGCTTCGGCACCCAGGACAGCACCCAGATGGGCAAGGACCTGGAACGCGCCATGTGGCGCATGTACGCGCCGCACAAGGTAAAGTTTGCCGTCAGCGGCTGCCCGCGCAACTGCGCCGAGGCCGGCATCAAGGACGTGGGCATCATCGGCGTGGACAGCGGCTGGGAGATGTACGTCGCCGGCAACGGCGG
This sequence comes from Aquabacterium sp., assembly GCA_040400895.1. GTDB lineage: Bacteria > Pseudomonadota > Gammaproteobacteria > Burkholderiales > Burkholderiaceae_C > Pseudaquabacterium. The sequence continues at coordinate 6,201 of JBBAPL010000135.1, read as the reverse complement.
CATCAAGACCGAAGTGGCGCAGTTCTTCACCAAGCTGAAGACGCCCGACGAAGTGCTGGAGTACACCGGCGCCTTCTGCCAGTTGTACCGTGAGGAAGGCTGGTACCTGGAGCGCACCGTGCACTACGTGCACCGCGTGGGGCTCGACCATGTCAAGAAGAAGATCCTCGACGACCATGACGGCCGACGCGCGCTGTGGGCCAGGCTGCAGTTCAGCCTGGACGGTGAACCCGACCCGTGGTTCGAACATGCCAAGGCCCAAGTCGATCTGCGGCAGTTCAGTGCCATCACCCCCAGCCTGCCGATGAGCGCGTGATGCGCCGCGAGGAGAGCCCCATGCACGACCAGCCCGCCGACTGGACCGCCATCTGCGCCGTCGACGACATCCCCCCGCTCGGCGCCCGCCGAGTGGCCCGCACGCAGGGCCTGGCGGTGGCGGTGTTCCGCACCGCCGACGACCGGGTGTTCGCCCTGCTCGACCGCTGCCCGCACAAGGGCGGGCCGCTCAGCCAGGGCATCGTGCACGGCGATGCGGTGGCCTGCCCGCTGCACAACTGGACCATCGCCCTGGCGGACGGCAACGCACGGGCGCCTGACGCAGGCTGCACCCCCGCTTTCGCCTGCCGGGTGGACGGCGGCCGGGTGTGGCTGGACGCCCAGGAGCTGGCCACCAAGGCGCTGGACCTGCCCGCCCCGGTGGCCGGCCCCTGTCGCCAGCCAGCCAGCTGCGCCTGAGCGCAACGCAGCATGGCCGACACCAAGAGCACCTGCCCCTACTGCGGCGTCGGCTGCGGCGTGGTGATCGAAAGCGAAGGCGCGTTGATCACCGGCGTGCGCGGCGACCCCGACCACCCCGCCAACTTCGGCCGCCTGTGCAGCAAGGGCAGCACACTGCACCTGACGGCCAGCGCCGCCATCACCCGCCAGCTGCGGCTGCTGCAACCACTGCAGCGGCTGCAGCGCGACCAGGCGCCGCAGGCCAGCAGCTGGGACACGGCCCTGCCAGCCATCGCCAACCAGTTGGGCGACATCATCGACCGGCACGGGCCGGACGCGGTGGGCTTGTATGTCTCCGGCCAGTTGCTGACCGAGGACTACTACGTCTTCAACAAGCTGGCCAAGGGGCTGATCGGCACCAACAACATCGACACCAACAGCCGGCTGTGCATGAGCAGCGCCGTGGCCGGCTACAAGGCCACGCTGGGCGCCGACGCGCCGCCAGCCTGCTACGACGACCTGAACCACGCCGGTACGGTGTTGATCACCGGCGCCAACCCGGCCTGGGCCCACCCGGTGCTGGTGCGCCGGCTGGAAGACGCCCGCCGCGCCAACCCGCAGCAAAAGCTGGTGGTGGTCGACCCGCGCCGCACCGAGACCGCCGCGATGGCCGATCTGCACCTGCAGATCCTGCCCGGCACCGACATCGCCCTGTGCCATGGCCTGCTGCACCTGATGCTGTGGGAAGGCTGGACCGACAACGCCTTCATGGCTGCCCACACCACTGGCTTGGACGCGCTGAAGGCCCGGGTGCGCGAGCACACCCCCAAGGAAACCGCCCGCATGACCGGGCTGCGCGAGGCCGACATCCTGCAGGCCGCGCGCTGGTTCGCCAATCTGGATGCGGCCACCGGTCAGCGCCTGCCCACGCTCAGCCTGTACTGCCAGGGCCTGAACCAGAGCCGCAGCGGCACCGCCAAGAACGCCGCGCTGATCAACCTGCACCTGGCCTGCGGCCAGATCGGCAAGCCGGGCGCGGGGCCGTTGTCGCTGACCGGCCAGCCCAATGCCATGGGCGGGCGCGAGGTGGGCGGCCTGGCCAACCTGCTCAGCGCCCACCGCGACCTGGCCAACCCAGCGCACCGGGCCGAGGTGGCCGCGCTGTGGGGGCTGCCATCGGTGCCCGACCGGCCAGGCAAGACAGCGGTGGAGATGTTCCAGGCCGCTGCCGATGGCGAGGTCAAGGCGCTGTGGATCGCCTGCACCAACCCCGCCCAAAGCCTGCCCGACCAGGCCGCGGTGCAGCGCGCCCTGCAGCGCGCCGAACTGGTGGTGCTGCAGGAAGCCTTCACCACCACCGCCACGGCGAAGTACGCCGACTGGCTGCTGCCCGCCACCACCTGGGGCGAGAAGGACGGCACGGTCACCAACAGCGAACGGCGCATCAGCCGGGTGCGCCCGGCGATCCCGCCGGCTGGCGCCGCCCGCCACGATTGGGCGATTGCCCGCGACATCGCCTGCCTGCTGGAAGCCCGGCTGCGCCCCGGCGCACCCACGCTGTTCGGCGCCGACAGCCCCGAGGCCATCTGGAACGAGCACCGCGCCACCACCCGTGGGCGCGATCTGGACATCACCGGCCTGAGCTTCCAGACGCTGGAGGCGCAGGGCCCGCAGCAATGGCCGATGCCGGCGGGCGCCACCACCGGCCGCGCCAGGCTGTATGAAGACGGCCAATTCGAAACCCCCGACGGCCGCGCCCGCTTCTTCGACACGCCGGTGGTGCCGCTGGCCGAGCCGCGCGACGCCCGCTTCCCGTTCAGCCTGACCACCGGCCGGCTGCGCGACCAGTGGCACGGCGGCAGCCGCACCGGCACCCTGGGCCGGCTGTTCGGCCACCAGCCCGAGCCCAGCATCGACCTGCATGCCCAGGACATGGCCCGCCTGCGGCTGCAGGACGGCGACCTGGTGCAGGTGCACAGCCGCCGGGGCGATCTGGTGCTGCCGGCCGCCACCAGCGACACGGTGGCGCCGGCCCAGGCCCATGTGGCGATGCATTGGGGCGGCGAGGTGCTGGGCGCGGGCGCTGCCGGCGGTGTGAACACGCTGACCAACCCGGCGTTCTGCCCGCTGTCCAAGCAGCCCGAGCTGAAGCACACGGCGGTGCGGCTGCAGAAGGTTGCCCTGCCCTGGCGCTTGCTGGCGGCCGCCTGGCTGCCCGAGGGCGACGCCCTGGCGCTGCGCCAACGATTGCAACCGCTGATGGCAGGCTTCGGCTACGCCAGCACCGTGCCGTTCGGCCATGTGCGCCATGGCGTGTTGCTGCGGCTGGCGGCGGCCGAGCCAGCGCAGCGCGAACAATTGCTCGCCATCGAGGCGCTGTTCGGCTTGGACCCTTCCCGCCCCGGGGTGTTGCGCTACGCCGATGCACGCCGCGGCCAGCGCCGCGCCATCGGGCTGGAGACCGATGGCGCCGACACCCGACTGCAGGCGGTCGTGCTGGCCGGCGACAGCCGGGCGGAAGCCTGGATCCTGGATCTGCTGCAGCAGCGGATGCCGGCCCAGTCCTTCGGCCGCCAGCTGCTGCGTCCCGACGGCCAGGCGCCGGTGGCCCTGCAGCCGGCGGGCCGCCAGGTCTGCACCTGCCTGAACGTGGCCGAGCCGGCCATCGTCAGCGCGCTGGCCCGCTGCCATGGCAAGGATGCACATCGCCTGCAGCAACTGCAGCAACAATTGGGGTGCGGCACACAATGCGGTTCGTGTGTGCCCACGCTGCGCCGGCTGGTCGCGGCCGCTGTGCCCGCCGTGCCAGCACAGGCGGCTTGAAACAATTCGTGTGCCAGCCCGGCGCGCCGAACACATTCGGCCCGAAACTTGCGATCGGCTGAAGCAACTCACGCAAGGGTTTCGCCATGGGCATCGCGCACTACATCAAGGAGATCGGCCGCGGCCATGAGGGCGCGCGGCCATTGGGCATCGACGCGGCTGCCGACCTGATGGGTCAGGTGCTCGACGGCCAGGTCACCGACCTGGAAGTGGGCGCGTTTGCACTGGCCATGCGCATCAAGGGCGAGACGGTCGACGAGTTGCTGGGCTTTGCCCAGGCCACCCAGGCGCGCTGCATGGCGCTGCACAGCGACAGACCGGTGATCGTGATCCCCAGCTACAACGGCGCGCGCCGCCTTCCCAACCTGACACCGCTGCTGGCACTGCGCCTGGCGCAGGAAGGCGCGCGGGTGCTGGTGCACGGCCCCCGGCACGACCCCACGCGCGTCAGCACGGCCGACATCTTCCAGGCCCTGGCCCTGCCCCCGGCCGAAGACGCCGCCACCGTGCAAGAGCGCTGGCAGCGCCGCGAGCCCGCCTTCATCGCCACCGACACCCTGAGCCCCGCGCTGCAACGCCTGCTGGACGTGCGCTGGGTGGTGGGCCTGCGCAATTCCGGCCACACCGTGGCCAAGCTGCTGCAGCCGGTGGTCGATGCGCCGGCGCTGCGCCTGGCCAGCCACACCCACCCCGAGTTCGGCATCCTGATGGCCGACCTGGCCCAGCGCAGCGCGGCCGACCTGATGCTGCTGCGTGGCACTGAAGGTGAGCCGGTGGCCGACCCGCGCCGCTGCCCCAAGATCGACACCTGGCTGGGCGGCCAGTGGCAGGCCGACCTGTCCTGCCCCGCGCAGGAGGGCGTGTTGGCCGAACTGCCACTGCTGCCACGCCAGATCGACGCCGCCACCGTGGCCGTCTACATCCAGGGCGTGCTGGCGGGCGAGAAGCCCGGCCCGGCGCCGCTGGACCGGCAAGTCGACCTGCTGCTGGCCGGCCTGGCCCGACTGGGCAGCGGCGCGCCGCAGGTCAGGCGGGCCTGATCCGGCGCGCGCCGGCGGCGGCCCGGGCGCCGCACCTATCATCGCGCGCCATGCCTGCCGCCCCGCACACCTTCGACGCCGTCATCCTGGGCGCCGGTGCGGCCGGGTTGTTCTGTGCCGGCATGGCCGGCCAGCGCGGGCTGCGGGTGCTGGTGATCGACCATGCGCCCAAGCTGGCCGAGAAGATCCGCATCTCCGGCGGCGGGCGCTGCAACTTCACCAACCGCGACACCACGCCGGCGCAGTTCCTGTCGGCCAACCCGCATTTCTGCCGCTCCGCCCTGGCGCGCTACACGCCGGCCGACTTCATCACCCTGGTGCGGCGCCACGGCATCGGCTTCCATGAGAAACACAAGGGCCAGCTGTTCTGCGATGACTCGGCCGAGCAGATCATCGACCTGCTGGTGGCCGAGTGCGACGCTGGCGGGGTGCAGCGCTGGCAACCCTGCAGCCTGGCGGCGGTGCGGGCGGTGGCGGGCGGGTTTGAGCTCGACACCAGCGCCGGACCGGTGCGCTGCGCCCAGCTGGTGGTGGCCAGCGGCGGGCTGTCGATCCCGAAGATCGGCGCCACCGACATCGGCCACCGGCTGGCGCGCCAGTTTGGCCATGCTGTCGTGCCGACACGCCCGGCATTGGTGCCGCTCACGTTCGATGCCAGCATTTGGGCACCATTCGCGCCACTGGCCGGTGCATCGCTGCCGGTGCAGGTGGCCACCGGCACCGGCAAGGCGGCGGGCCGCTTCGATGAAGACCTGCTGTTCACCCACCGGGGCCTGAGCGGCCCTGGGGTGTTGCAGATCTCCAGCTACTGGCAGCCGGGACAGCCCCTGCGGCTGGACCTGCTGCCTGGCGGGGACATCGCCGACCAGTTGCGCCAGGCCAAGGTCAGCTCGCGCCGGCAACTGGGCAACGTGCTGGCCGGCCTGCTGCCGCAGCGCCTGGCCGACGCCTGGCTGGCCCGGCTGGGCCTGGACGCCACCCGGCCGCTGCCCGAGGTGCGCGACAAGGACCTGCAGCGCCTGGCCGACAGCCTGGCCTGCTGGGAAATCACCCCGAACGGCACCGAGGGCTGGCGCAAGGCTGAAGTCACTGCGGGCGGGGTGGACACGCGTGAACTGGATTCCCGCAGCATGGCCAGCCAGCGGCAGCCCGGGCTGTTCTTCATCGGCGAGGTGGTCGACGTGACAGGCTGGCTGGGCGGCTACAACTTCCAGTGGGCCTGGGCCAGCGCGGCAGCCTGTGGCCAGGCGCTGCAGGCCGCCGACAACGGGGCCTGACCCGACGGAACTCTGAATATTGCCGATATCCTGGTTTTCGAATTAGAATCCCCGCTTTGCTGGCAATCCGCGCAGGTGCAAAGGCGCACGGCAATTCCGGAATGTTGGATGAAAGTGCTTTGGGGCGGGTGCCCCGGGGCAGCAAACCCAGCAGCCGGGCCCGACACGCACCGCGCAAACAACCCCTGGAATTTTTGGATTACATGACCACGATTCGCGTCAAGGAAAACGAGCCGTTCGACGTTGCACTGCGCCGCTTCAAGCGCACCATCGAGAAGCTGGGCTTGCTCACCGATCTTCGCGCCCGCGAGTTCTACGAGAAGCCCACCGCCGAGCGCAAGCGC
>JBBAPL010000134.1:0-15172 GCA_040400895.1 Aquabacterium sp. | reverse complement strand
GCTTGTGGAGGCAATCGATCTGGTGGTGCCGGACATGGATGCCATGCGCATCGAGTGCTTCGACATCAGCCACACCGCCGGTGAGGCCACCCAGGCCAGCTGCGTGATCTATGAAGGCCACGCCATGCGCCCGGCCGACTACCGCCGCTTCAACATCGACGGCATCACCGGCGGCGACGACTACGCCGCGATGCGCCAGGTGCTGCAGCGCCGCTATACCAAGGTGGCCGAGGCCCGCAGCATCGCCCAGAAGGCAGGCGAGCTGGCGGCCGACGCGCCCAACAGCTTGCTGCCCAAGGCCCTGCGCCTGCCCGACCTGGTGCTGGTGGACGGCGGCCGTGGTCAGGTGGCGATGGCGCGCGAGGTGTTCACCAGCCTGGGGCTGGACCTGTCGCTGATCGTCGGCGTGGAAAAGGGCGAGGGCCGCAAGGTGGGCCTGGAAGAACTGGTGTTTGCCGATGGCCGCGACAAGGTCTACCTGGGCCACGACTCGGCTGCGCTGATGCTGGTGGCGCAGATCCGCGACGAGGCCCACCGCTTCGCCATCACAGGCATGCGCGCCAAGCGCGCCAGCGTGCGCACCGGTGGCAGCAAGCTCGAGGACATCACCGGCGTGGGCCCGAAGAAGCGCGCCAAGCTGCTGCAGCGCTTCGGCGGCATCCGCGGCGTGGCGGCGGCCAGTGTGGACGAGCTGTGCACCGTGGAGGGCGTGTCGCATGACCTGGCCGAGACCATCTACCGTGCGCTGCGCTGAGCCAGCGCATCAGCCAGCCTGGCGAGTTGCCCGGCGTGTGGTCTGGCAGCTGGCCGGTGCCGTGCTGTGCGCAGGTTGCAGCCAGACACCGTTGCCGAGCGCGGGCCCATCGCCGGCTGCCAGCCCGCCAGCAGCCCGGCCAGCGGCGCCCGTGCCGCCTTCGGTGGCCAGCACCAACACGCCGCCGCAGCCCACCGCCCCGCCCTGGCGCCGCGCGCGCGATTGGGACGACTTCCGCCACCAGGCCGCGCTGCGCCTGGTGGCGCTGAACCCCGATGCCACCTACACCGGCCCGGTGCACCAGCCGGCGCTGGCCATTCCGGTGCTGGAGATTGAACTGAACGCCGACGGCAGCGTGCGCCGCATCCAGGTGCTGCGCCGCCCGGGACAGGCGGTGGACACAGTGCAGCTGGCGATGGCCGCCGTGCAGCGGGCGGCGCCCTTCGGCAGCGTGGCCCACCTGCCGCGGCCCTGGCGTTACACCGAAACGTTCCTGTTCGACAACCAGCGCCGCTTCAAGCCCCGCACGCTGGACCTGTAGCGGCTCGGGCCCGGGCGCGCCCGGTCCTGCACAATGCCGGGATGTTCCTGACCCTGCCGACCTTGCTGACCTGGGCGCGCATCGTCGCGATCCCGCTGATCGTCGGTGTGTTCTATCTGCCGCTGGACGCCGCCACCCGCAACCTGGTGGCCACGGTGATGTTCATCGCCTTCGCGCTGACCGACTGGCTCGACGGCTGGCTGGCGCGCAAGCTCAACCAGACCTCGGCCTTCGGCGCGTTTCTCGACCCGGTGGCCGACAAGTTCCTGGTGTGCGCGGCGCTGCTGGTACTGGTCAAGCTCGACCGGGTGGACGTGCTGATCGCGCTGGTGATCATCGGCCGCGAGATCGCCATCTCGTCGCTGCGTGAATGGATGGCCCAGATCGGCGCCTCGCGCAGCGTGGCGGTGCACATGCTGGGCAAACTGAAGACGGCCACGCAGATGACGGCCATCCCGTTCCTGCTGTACGACGGCGCGCTCTTCGGCGTCATCGACACCCGGATCTGGGGCACGGTGCTGATCATCATCGCCTGCGTGCTCACCATCTGGTCGATGGTGTATTACCTGCAGCGCGCGCTGCCCGAGATCCGCGCCAAAGCCCGGTGACCACAGTTGCCTCGGGTCGCCAGCTGGCCTGGCTGGCCGCCATGCCCTGGGTGTTCGTGGCGATCTGGAGCACCGGCTTCGTGGTCGCACGGCTGGCCATGCCGCATGCGCCGCCGCTCACCTTCCTGAGCTGGCGCTACGCCTGCTCGCTGTTGGCCTTCGCAGTGTGGATCACCCTGGCCCGCGCGCCCTGGCCGCGCAGCCCGGCGCAGTGGGGCCACCTGGCGGTCAGCGGCGTGCTGATGCATGCCGGCTACCTGGGCGGTGTGTGGGCTGCCGTGCGCCTGGGCATGCCGGCCGGCACGGCGGCGCTGATCGTCGGGCTGCAGCCGCTGTTCACGGCGCTGTGGGTCAGCCGTGCGGCGGCCCCGGGGCAGGCGGCCGTCACCGGCCAGCAGTGGGCCGGCCTGCTGCTGGGCCTGGCCGGCCTGGTGACCGTGGTCTGGCCCAAGCTCAGCCTGGGTGAGGTGACGATGTCCAACCTGGGCCTGGCGCTGCTGGCCCTGGCGTCCATCACCATCGGCACCCTTTACCAGAAGCACCATGTGCTGCCCGCCGATGTGCGCACCGGCAACTTCGTCCAGATTGCGGCTGCCTTGGTGGTGTCGGCGCCGCTGGCGTGGCTGGAGCCCGGCACGCTGCAGTGGCACCCCGATTTGCTGGTGGCGCTGCTGTGGTCGGTGCTGGTGCTCACGTTGGGTGGCAGCTCGCTGCTGATGGTGCTGATCCAGCGCGGTGCCGCCACCCGCGTCACCAGCTTGCTGTACCTGGTGCCGCCTTGCACCGCGCTGCTGGCCTGGTGGCTGTTCGGGGAGCGCATGGCCACCAGCGGTTGGGCCGGCATGGCGCTGTGCGCCATCGGCGTGGGCCTGGTCCTGCGCAGCCCGCCGCGGGGCGCCGGCAACTGACCGCAGCTGACATCACATCCCCTGTCATCCCAGGGAATGCGATGCCCTGCAGCACCGGCCTGAGGGGTGGCGAATCCACCTAAACTGCGCCGCTTGCGCTTGACACTGCCTGGGGCGGCCGCTGTAATGTTCTGCAGCCAAGCACCATGTTGTCACCTGCACCGACCACGCCCACGGCGTGCGCCCGGGCACACGCCCCGTGCCATCCGGGGGGTCGCAACGCCGGTTGCAAGCGCGCCGAAAAGACAGGATCGAGAGGGAGCCGTTTCGTGAATAAAGCTGAGCTGATCGACCACATCGCCGAGCAGGCCGACATTTCCAAGGCCGCTGCCATGCGGGCGCTGGAGGCCATGATCGGCGGGGTCAAGACCACGCTCAAGAAAAACGGCAGCGTGTCCATCGTCGGTTTCGGCACCTTTGCCGTCACCAAGCGTGCCGCCCGCACCGGCCGCAACCCACGCACTGGGGCGGCCATCAAGATCAAGGCGGCCAAGGTGCCCAAGTTTCGGCCCGGCAAGGGACTGAAGGACGCGCTGAACTGAAGCCCTGGCAGGGGCGTCGCGCGAGCGCGGCGCCCGGATGCCTGACAATGCCGGGTTTGCGGGTGCTTAGCTCAGTTGGTAGAGCGGCGCCCTTACAAGGCGTAGGTCGGGGGTTCGAGCCCCTCAGCACCCACCACCGCATCTCCTGGCCACGCGGCAGCCCCACGGCATGCCGTGGCCATGTCAGTGCCCTCCCGAGGCTGTCACCATGTTTGATTTCGTCCGCAAGCACAATCGGCTGTTCCTCGGCCTGATCCTGATCCTGATCCTGCCGTCGTTCGTGGTGTTCGGCATCCAGGGCTATTCAGGCATGACCGAAGGCGCCAATGCCTCGGTGGCCAGCGTGGACGGCCAGAAGATCACCCAGGCCGAGTGGGACGCCTCGCACCAGCAGCAGGCCCAGCGGGTGCGCCAGCAGCGACCCGAGATCGACCCCAAGCTGCTCGACGCGCCCGAAGCCCGCGCCCAGACGCTGGACGCCCTGGTGCGTGAGCGCGTGCTGGCCGTGGCCGGCGACAAGCTGCACCTGGCGGTGAGCAACGAGCGGCTGCAGCGGCTGTTCGTCACCGACCCGCAGTTTGCGATGCTGCGCAATGCCGACAACAGCATCAACAAGGACTTGATCGCCGCCCAGGGCATGAGCGTGGCGAGTTTCGAAGCCCGGCTGCGCCAGGACCTGACGCTGCAGCAGGTGCAGGGCGGCATCACCGGGTCGGTGCTGGCGGCCAATGCGCCGGTGAACCAGGCGTTGGACGCGCTGCTGCAGCGCCGCGAGATCCGCTTCACCAAGTTCAGCGCACTGGACTACCTGGCCAAGGTGGCGCCCACCGACGCCGAGATCGAGGCCTTCTACAAGAGCCACGAGTCCGACTTCCGCGCACCCGAGCAGGCCAGCATCGAGTACGTGGTGCTCGACCTGTCGGTGCTGAAGAAGACCGTGGCCGTGCCCGAGGAAGACCTGCGCAAGTACTACACCGAGAACGCCAGCCGTTACACCGCCGCCGAAGAGCGCCGCGCGCGGCACATCCTGTTGCAGGCCGCCAAGGACGCGCCGCCCGACGTCAGGCAGAAGGCCAAGGCCAAGGCGGATGCGCTGCTGGCGGATGTGCGCAAGAACCCGGCCGGCTTTGCCGACCTGGCCAAGAAGAACTCCGACGACCCGGGTTCGGCACCGAATGGCGGTGACCTGGACTTCTTCGGCCGTGGCGCGATGGTCAAGCCGTTCGAGGACGCTGCCTTCGCGATGAAGCCGGGCGAGATCAGCAACGTGGTCGAGTCCGACTTCGGGTACCACATCATCCAGTTGGAGGCGGTGCGCGGTGGCGAGAAGAAGCCGTTCGAGGCGGTGCGCGCCGCCATCGAGGACGAGGTGCGCCAGCAGGGCGCCAGCCAGAAGTGGGCCGAGGCGGCCGAGCAGTTCACCAACACCGTCTACGAGCAGGCCGACAGCCTGCAGCCGGTGATCGACAAGCTTAAGCTCGAGAAGAAGACCGCCACCGTGCGCCGCCAGCCGCTGCCCGGTGCCAGCGGTCCGCTGGTGTCGGCCAAGCTGCTGGATGCGGTGTTCGGCAACGACGCCGTCAAGAACAAGCGCAACACCGACGCAGTGGAAACCGGCCCGAACCAGCTGACGTCGGCCCGCGTGGTGCAGCACCAGCCGGCGCGCACCCTGCCGCTGGCCGAGGTGCGCGACCGGGTGCGCCAGCGCCTGGTGGCCACCCAGGCCGAAGCGATGGCGCGCAAGGACGGTGAAGCCCGCCTGGCCCAGTTGAAGGCCGACCCGGCCAACGGTGTGCTGACCGGGCCGGTGGTGGTGTCGCGCGCCCAGCCGGGCGACTTCTCGCGCAACGCACTGGAGGCCGTGCTGGGCGCCGACGCCACCAAGCTGCCAGCGGTGGTGGGGCTGTCGCTGCCAGGCGAGGGCTACCTGGTCGCACGCATCGACAAACTGCTGCCGCGCGACGTCCAACCCGCCGAGAACGAGGCCCTGAAGGGCCAGTACGCCCAGGCCTGGGCACGTGCCGAGGCCGAGGCCTACTACCGTGCACTGAGCACCCGCTACAAGGCGGTGAAGAAGGTCGACCCGGTGGCCGCCGCCGCAGCATCGGCCGCCAAGCCCTGACCCGCGCGCCGCAATCCGCAGTGGCCGTGCCGCGCAGCGGTATACTCAAAAGCTCGACGGTGGCTGTAGCTCAGTTGGTAGAGTCCCAGATTGTGATTCTGGTCGTCGTGGGTTCGAGTCCCATCAGCCACCCCACCGCACAGCAGTGACCCGACGCAAGCCTTGATTCCTCCGGGAATCAAGGCTTTGTCGTTTCGGCCGGGCCAGTTGCACTCACCACGCTGGCCCCGGCCGTGCCCGCCGGGTGCGCCGGCGCCACGCCCGACGCATCGGCCGGCGACCGGCCCTTGGCCGGCACTGCGGCGTACTCGGCGATCTTCTGCCGCCCCAGCTGGGCCATGTGCACCTCGTCGGGGCCGTCGGCAATGCGCACGAAGCGGTTGATCGACCAGAAGTAGGCCAGCTCGGTGTCGTCGCTGACGCCCATGCCGCCATGGGCCTGGATGGCGCGGTCGATCACCGTCTGCGCCATCTGCGGCGCCACCACCTTGATCGCGGCGATCAGGTCCTTGGCGACCTTGTTGCCATGCTTGTCCATGGTGTCGGCGGCCTTCAGCGTCAGCAGCCGGGCCTGCTCGATCTCGCAGAAGCTGCGCGCCACGTCCTGCCGGATGCTGCCCTGCTCGGCCAGCTTGCGGCCGAAGGCGGTGCGGCTGTCGACCCGCCGGCACATCGTCTCCAGCGCGCGCTGGGCCTGGCCGATGCTGCGCATGCAGTGGTGGATGCGGCCGGGGCCCAGCCGGCCCTGGGCGATCTCGAAGCCGCAGCCCGGGCCCAGGATCAGGTTGGCCTTGGGCACGCGCACGTTCTCGAAGCGCAACTCGGCCTCGCCGCCGGGCGAGTTGAACCGGCCGAACACCTTCTGGTTACGCACGATGGTCAGCCCGGGCGTGTCGCGCGGCACGATCACCGTGCTGTGTTGCTGGTGGCGGCTGGCATCGGGCAGGTGCCGGCCCATCACCAGCAGCAGGCTGCAGCGCGGGTCCATCACGCCGCTGATCCACCACTTGCGGCCGTTCAGCACCAGCTCGTCGCCATCGTCGTCGATGCGCAGCGACACGTTGGTGGCGTCGGACGATGCCACCTGCGGCTCGGTCATCACATACGCCGACCGGATGTGCCCGTCCAGCAGCGGCTGCAGCCATTGCGCCTGCTGCGCCGGCGTGCCGTAGCGCGCCAGCACCTCCATGTTGCCGGTGTCTGGCGCCGAGCAGTTGAACACCTCTGGGGACCAAGGCACGCGGCCCATCAGCTCGGCCAGCGGTGCGTATTCCAGGTTGCTCAGGCCCGGGCTCAGCGCGCCGTAGTCATGCGGCAGGAACAGGTTCCACAGGCCCTGTGCGCGGGCCAGGTCCTTCAGCGCGTCCAACCCGGGCCAGTGCTGCCACAGGTGGACCGGGTCGTCCACCCAGTCGTCGTGGGCCCGTTCGTTGGGGTAGATGTGTTGGTCCATGAAGCCTTGCAGCTGGGCCAGCAGCGTCTTCACCTTGTCGGTGTGGTCGAAGTTCATCGCGGTGTCCTTGGGGCGTTGGGCGGTCAGCGGGCCAGTGACAGGCCGCCGTCGCAGTTCAGCGTCTGGCCGGCCATGTAGGCGCCCAGTGGCGACGCCAGGAACAGCACCGCGCCGGCCATGTCCGCCGGTGTGCCCAGCCGGTGCATGGGGATGCTGGCCAGCGCGCCTTCCAGCCGCTTGGGATGCTGGGTGGTGATCTTGGTCAGCTTGGTGTCGACCAGCCCCGGCGCCATGCCGTTGACGCGGATGCCCTCTGGCGCCCAGGCCACGCCCAGCGTGCGGGCCAGGCTCATCGCCCCGGCCTTGGACGCGGCATAGGCCGGGTTGCCCACGTTCGACCCGCCCAGGCCGGCAATCGAGCTGACGATGATCACCTTGCCGCCGTCGCGTCCGGGCGTGGGCAGCAGCGCCGGCTTGAAGCGGCGGCAGCAGTGCATCAGGCTGTCGAGGTTGACGGCCATCACCCGGTCCCAGCCGGCGCGCTCGAACTCGCCGCGCTTGTACACCACCGTGCCCTGGCACAGCACCAGCACGTCCAGCGTGGCGCCTGCACCGCCTGGCTGCGGCGCCTGGTCGATCTGGTCGGGGTCGCCCACGTCCACGCTGGCGTAGTGCAGGCCGGTCAGGTCGGACCCGTCCTCGCCGGCATAGTCGGCTGCACTGGGGCGGGTGCCCCACACATGCACCTCGGCGCCGCGCTGGCGGAAGGCATGGGCCACGCCGTTGCCGATGCCGCTGGATCCGCCGACGACCAGCACGCGCTGGCCGTTGAAACTGGTGTCGTCGATCATGGGGTGTCTCCGGTGGCGGGCGATGTGCCCGCTGCTGTGGGCTGCACGATGCGTCGGGCACCGGCATCGCCACAGTCACCCGCATGACATGGGCGTGCTGCGGCCTGGCCGCCCGGTCAGCCGGGGGGTGCTGCCGGGCCGGGGCTGGCCAGCGTGGCCGTCACCTCACAGCGGATGCCGCGCTCGGCGCGGACCTGCCACGCCACCTGGCCGCCCAGCAGCTTCACCCGTTTGCGCACCCCGCCCAGGCCCAGGCCATGGGCCCACTGCTGCGGGTTGGCGCCGACGCCGTCATCGCTGACCACCAGCAACAGGCGGCCACGGTCGAAGTGCACCGTGATCTCGACCTGGTTGGCCCGGGCATGGCTGATGACGTTGTTGACCAGTTCACGCAGCACCCGCGTGATGCCCGACCACTGCACCGCCGTCAGCGTGATGTCGGTGTCGGTCGAGAAGCTCCAGTGCAGGGTACAGCCGGTGGGCTGCAGGCGCTGGGTGATGTCGGCCTTCCATTCGGCCGCAGCGTGCGACAGCCGCTGGTTGCCCGTGGCCAGGCCGCGCGTCAGCGTCTTCAGGTCCTGCAGCGTGTGGCGGATGTACTCCTCGATCTCGCCGTTCGGCGCCTTGTACATCAGGGTGAGCAGGCGCGCGCCGATGTCGTCGTGCAGGTCCTGCGCGATGCGGGCCCGCTCTTCGGCACGGCCATGTTCCACCGCGCGGTCATACGCCTCGGCGCGGCGCAGCTGGTCCAGCAGGCGCTCGCACAGCTGCACATCCGCCAGGGTGAACAGGCGCCGGCCCTGCATCGCGAAGCGCAGCACCAGTGCGCCGGCCGGTGCGTCGGGCGGGTGGGGCACCGGCACCACCAGCGTCGATCCATCGGCCGCGGCCCGCACCCGCGAGGCGCTGCGCTGGCTGCGTGCCATCTCCAGCGGATTGAACACCTCGCGCAGCAAGTTGCCCAGTTGCTGCGCGGCCTGCCCGGGCGACTGCTCCAGTGCCCGGGCGGCGCGGTAGACGCTGTCGAACATGCGCTCGGCGCTCAGTGCGCCTGGCCCGGCCAGCTGCTGCAGTACCCAGGGCCGCGCCAGCAGGTACACCCCCAACGACATTAGCAGCGCCAGCCCCAGTGCTGGCAGCGGGTCCAGGCCGAAGATGGCCAGGAACACCAGGGTGAGCGAGGCCGCCACCGTGCTGACACCAGCGAGCAGGGCGAACTCACGCAGCACCTGGCGCGACCGCGACAGGAACGGCCCCAGCATCAGCAGCGACGCCATGAACACGGCCCACGCCAGCGAGCCCAGCGTCGCCAGGTGGTGCGGCGCCGCCCCGCCGCCGCCGGCCAGCGCCATCGCCAGGCTCAACAGCAGCAGGGTGGCCGTGCCCGCCAGCACCAGCCGCTGCAGCAGGCGGGCCAGCGGGTGGCGTGGCTGCCCGCGGCGGCGGCGCAGCAGCCCCGCCGCCCCGCCGCCGGCTGTCAGCAACATGCCCTGTGCCGACCACCACAGCTGCGCTGGCATGGCCACCAGCAGCCAGGCCAGGCCGGCTGCGGCCAGCGTCCAGGTCAGCACCGCGGCGGCTTGCGCGCCCGGGTGGCGGCGCGGGTAGAGCAGCAGCACATGCACCAGGGCTGCCGCGGCGATCCCATCGGCAGCCAGCCGCCCGGCCAAGTCCAGACGTTCCAGTCCGGCTGGCACGCCCAGGCCGGGCAGGTTGCCGGCGCCAATCAGCAGCAGGTTCAGGCTCTGGGCTGCGGCCAGCACCATGTACACCCGGGCCGCCGGGCCCGGCTCGGCCAGCACGGCCACCGCAGCCGCCAGGTACAGCGCCAGGGCCAAGGCGCACACCATCCAGCCAGGTGCGCCGAGTCCGCCCA
This sequence comes from Aquabacterium sp., assembly GCA_040400895.1. Classification (GTDB taxonomy): domain Bacteria; phylum Pseudomonadota; class Gammaproteobacteria; order Burkholderiales; family Burkholderiaceae_C; genus Pseudaquabacterium. The sequence goes on along the minus strand of JBBAPL010000134.1, from coordinate 5,517 downwards.
GGCCACGCGGACGCGACAGTACCGGCAGTTGCAGGCCACCCTCGAACTGGGCAGTCACCCCGCCTTGCCGCAGGGCCTGGCCCAGCAGCACCCGCTGCGCGAGCAGCTCGTCGCGCGTGGCGTCATCGGCCACCCAGCGCGGTGACTGCGTCAGCAGCAGGGCCGCGGCGGCGATACGCCGGCCGTCGGCCAGCACCAGCGCCTGCAGCCCGCGGCCGATGGCTGGTTGCAAGGACGGTTCCTGGCTGGCCGCCAGCACCACGCGTCCGTCAGCACCGGCCTGCAGATGCAGCGGCAGGTGGGGCTCGGATGCGAGGATGCCCAGCCACAAAGCCACCACCGCCGCACCCAGCAGGCCCAGCAGCAGCAGCTTGCGCACGCGGTCGGCCGGTGCGCGGGGGCGGGGCCGGCGGCGCGGGCCCACGGCGGTGTCGACCCAGCTGGAGTCAGGTGGCTGCTCGGCGTCCAGGCCGATGGCCGACTGCACCGCGACCACGGCCATGCGCTCAACCGGCCGTCAGACCAGGCCCTGCTTGGTGGCCAGCACCGCGGCTTCGGCCCGGCTGGACACATTCAGCTTCTTGTAGATGGACTTGATGTGGTCGTTGACGGTGAACCACTTGATGCCCATCAGGCTGGCGATTTCCTTGATCGTGAAGCCCTTGCTCAGATAGGTGAGCACTTCACTCTCGCGCGGGGTCAGGCGTTCATGGTCGGGCGCCTTGCTGATGGCCACAGGCGCGTTGGTGGTCAGCATGTCGGACGAGGTGCTGAAGCCCGAATCAGGCGCCCGGCCGTTGCCCCGGCCGCCGTGGCGGAAGTGGGTGAGCAAGCGCCGCGCGATGGCTGGCGACAGCGGTGGCTGGCCGCGCACGATCTTCTGCAGTTCCTCGACCAGCACCTCGAAGCGGTCTTCCTTCAGCAGGTAGCCGTCGGCGCCGCACTGCAGCGCGGGAAACAGGTGGTCGTCGTCGGAGTACAGCGTGGTGACGATCTTGGTGGCCGGGTACTGCGTCAGTTCGGCCAGCAGTTCCATGCCATTGCCGTCGGGCAGTTCCAGGTCGACCAGGATCAGCTTGAATGGGTCGACCCCATGCAGCCCGCTGGAGCCGCCGGCCAGGCTGATCTGGGCGCGTGCGTTTTCAAGGTCACCGGCTTCGGTGATGGCGATGGTGTCGCTGAAACTTTCACGCACCACGCGGCACAGGAAGCTGCGTGCCACTGGGTTGTCTTCGAGGATGAGGACCTTGACGGCCATGGCTTTTTCTCCCGCTGCGCATGCTAGCGCAGAAGCCTGGCACGAACGTGAACGATCACACCCCCGGCCTGCGGGCCAGGATGCACGCTGACAACGCTTGTTACGGTTGCAGCAACACCAGCTTGCCAACCACCTGCCGTGCGCCCATGCGTGCATAGGCGGCATGCAGGTCCGACAGCGGCAGGGTCTGGTCCATCACCGGGGTGACCTTGCCCTCGGCATACCACTGCGCCAGTTGTTGCAGGTCGCGTTGGAAGGCCTGCGGCTCGCGGCGGACGAAATCACCCCAGAACACGCCGACGATGGCCGCGCCCTTGAGCAGGCTCAGATTCAGCGGCAGTGCCGGGATGGCGCCGCCTGCAAAGCCCACCACCAGGTAGCGGCCGCGCCAGGCGATCGAGCGGAACACCGGCTCGGCCAGGTCGCCGCCCACCGGGTCGTACACCACGTCCGGGCCCTTGCCGTTGGTCAGGGCCTTCAGCGCGTCGCGGATGTTCTCGGTGCTGTAGTTGATGGTGGCGTCGGCGCCGATCTGTTTGCACAGTGCGCACTTGGCGTCAGTGGACGCCGCAGCGATCACCCGCGCGCCAGCCGCCTTGGCGATCTGCACTGCTGCCGTGCCCACGCCGCCGGCCGCGCCCAGCACCAGCACCGTCTCGCCGGCCTTCAACTGGCCGCGGTCGAGCAGCGCGTGTTGCGTGGTGCCGTAGGTCATCAGGAAGGCCGCGCCATGCTCGAACGACATGCTCGCAGGCATCGGCACCAGCTTGTCGGCCGGCACCACGGCATGGGTGCCGAAGCCGCCCGTGCCACCGATCACCATCACCCGGTCGCCGGGCTTGACGTTGCCGACGCCGTCACCCACCGCCTCGACCACGCCAGCGTATTCACTGCCCGGCACGAAGGGCAGGGCGGGCTTGAATTGGTACTTGTTCTGGACGATCAGGATGTCGGGGAAGTTCAGGCTGGCGGCCTTCACCGCCACCAGCGCCTGGCCGGCAGCGGGTGCGGGCGTGGGCAGTTCCTGCCATTGCAGGGCTTCGGTCCCGACGGGGTTGTGGCACATCCAGGCATGCATGGGAAATCCTTTGGGGGCTGTCGGCAAGGGTGTTGGATGTTAGGCACGCGCGCCGCGCCGGGCCCGTCGCCCCGGTGACGACTGCCTACAATGAAAACCCATGCGCATCCTGATCTCCAACGACGACGGCTACCTCGCCCCAGGCCTGGCGGCACTGGTGCAGGCGGTGCAGGGGCTGGGCCAGATCGAGGTGATCGCCCCCGAGCAGAACGCCAGCGGCACGTCCAACGCCCTCACGCTGAACCGGCCGCTGCAGGTGTTCTCGGCAGGCGCCGGCCTGCCGGGGGTGCGGTTCATCAACGGCACGCCGTCCGACTGCGTGCATGTGGCGCTCACCGGCCTGCTGGGCTACCGGCCCGATCTGGTGCTGTCGGGCATCAACCAGGGCGCCAACATGGGCGACGACACGTTGTATTCGGGCACCGTGGCCGCTGCGATGGAGGGTTACCTGTTCGGCGTGCCGGCCATCGCCTTCTCCCAGACCGAGAAGGGCTGGGCCCATGTCGATGCTGCCGGGCGGGTGGTGCGCAACCTGGTGCAGCAGCTGTTGGCCCAGGGCCTGCCGGCCGAGCCTTTCCTGCTGAATGTCAACATCCCCAACCGGCCCGACGCCGATGCACTGCCGCACCGGGTCACCCGGCTGGGCCGCCGCCATGCCAGCGAGCCGGTGATCCGCCAGACCAACCCGCGCGGTGAGCCCATTTATTGGATCGGCCCTGCCGGCGACGCCCGCGAAGCCGGTGACGGCACCGATTTCCATGCCACCGCCAACGGCAGTGTCTCGATCACACCGCTGCAGGTCGACCTGACCGACCACGCCCGGCTGGGTGACTGGCGCAGCCGCCTTGGGGGCGGCGTGTGAGCCAGGGCTCCGGCGGCGCCCGGCCGCCGCGGTTTCCGCTGGCGCTGGACCAGGTCGGTCGCGGCGGCAGCACCACCAAGCCACGCGAGACCCTGCGCCCCCAGCGCCACCTGCACGAGGCCGCCCGCGACGCGCGCAGCCAGACCGTGCCGCAAGGGCTGGGGCTGGATTCCGCCCTGGTGCGCCAGCGCATGGTGCAGCGCCTGCGGGCCGAGGGCATCCGCTGCGAGCCGGTGTTCTCGGCGATGAGCAACGTGCCGCGCCACCACTTCGTCGACACGGCGCTGGCGATCCAGGCCTACGAGGACACCAGTCTGCCAATCGGCCACGGCCAGACGATCTCCAAGCCATCGGTGGTGGCCCGCATGATCGAGCTGCTGTTCGAAGGCCGCACGGCCCGCGATGCCGGCCACCTGGGCCGCACGCTGGAGGTGGGCACCGGCTGCGGGTACCAGACGGCACTGCTGGCGCAACTGGCGCGCCGGGTGGTATCGGTCGAGCGGCTGCGCCCGTTGTTCGACAAGGCCCAGGTCAATCTGTCCGCTTGGCGCCACGACCATGTGCGCCTGGTGTTTGCCGACGGCATGCTGGGCCATCCGCCCAATGCCCCGTACGACAGCCTGATCGCCGCTGCCGGCGGCGACGAACTGCCTGCGCCCTGGCTTGACCAACTGGCCGTGGGTGGCCGCTTGGTGGCGCCGATGCACCGCAGCGGTGGCCGCGGCCAGGTGCTGGTGGTGGTCGACAGGCGCGACAGCGGCCTGGTGCGTACCGAGCACGAGGCCGTGCACTTCGTCCCTTTAAAATCGGGCACCGTCTGATCGGGCTCCGGCCCTGCCCGCCACCATGTTTCTGATCCGTTTCCTGCCGACAGTCTGGTTGTTTTGTGGGGTGGTGTGGCTGGCAGGCTGTTCCACCACGCAGAACAAGGCGCCGGTCGAAGATCGACAGCCAACCCGGCAGGCCGCCCGCAGCCCGTTGCCTGCGCCGGCGCCGGTGCCCGTGGCCACCATGCCCCCCGTGCCTGCGCCCCTTGCCGTGGTCAAACCCCTTCCTGGTGTCGAGAACGCCGGCAAGCCCGGTTTCTACACCGTGAAGCCGGGCGACACGATGATCCGCATCGGACTGGAGAACGGGCAGAACTGGCGTGACATCGTGCGCTGGAACAGCATCGAGAACCCGAACCTGATCGAGGTGGGCCAGGTGCTGCGGGTGCTGCCGCCACAGGCCGATGCCGCCGCACTGGCCAGCCAGGGTGTGGCCCCGCCCAAGGTCGAGAGCAAGCCGCTGGATGCCCGGCCGGTCGCGCCCGCGGCCGCCGGCTCGTCGGCGCCCGCTGTGGTCGTGGCGCCGGCTGCTGCCGCGCAGGCCGATGATGAGCCCGCCTGGGCCTGGCCGTCGGCCGGCACCGTGCTGGCCGGCTTCGAAGAAGGCCGGCAAAAGGGCCTCGCCATCGCCGGCAAGGCGGGTGACCCGGTGCTGGCCGCGGCCGACGGCCGTGTGGTGTACGCCGGCTCGGGCCTGCGCGGCTACGGTAACCTGGTGATCGTCAAGCACAACAACGTGTACCTCACCGCCTACGCCCACAACCAGACGTTGCTGGTCAAGGAAGACCAGGCCGTGCGCCGCGGCCAGAAGATCGCCGAGATGGGGTCCAGCGATGCCGAGCGGGTGCAACTGCACTTCGAGATCCGCCGTCAAGGCAAGCCGGTGGACCCGGCGCGGCTGCTGCCGGCGCGCTGAGACGGCCGATTCTGGCCCCTGGCCTGCGGCCGCAGCGGGCGCCGGATCAGCGTTTCCCTGATGCCTGCGCCGGTGTCACGCAGCTAGCATGCGCGCACCAGCCGCCGCCCGGCGCGCGCATCGGAGACAACAACCCATGAAGACCGCTTCCCTCACCCTGGCCTTGCTGGCCACCGTCGGCGTTGGTGCCGCGCAAGCCCAGTCGCAGGGCGTCAGCAAGACCGAGATCGTCATCGGCACCATCCAGGATCTGTCCGGCCCGGTGGCGGCGTTCGGCAAGCAGTCGCGCAACGGCATGCAGTTGCGTGTCGACGAGATCAACGAGCAAGGCGGCATTGCCGGGCGCAAGTTGAAGTTGCTGGTCGAGGACGCCGGCTATGACCCCAAGCGCTCCGTGCTGGCCGCGCAGAAGCTGGTCAACCAGGACAAGATCTTCCTGATGGCCGGCCACATCGGCACCGCGCACAACAACGCCGCCATGCCGGTGCAGTTCGAGAAGAACGTCATCAACTTCCTGCCGATCACCGCGGCGCGCGAGATGTACGAGCCGTTCCACAAGCTCAAGTATTCGTTCGC
>JBBAPL010000133.1:0-15250 GCA_040400895.1 Aquabacterium sp. | reverse complement strand
GTGCTGGAGCGCTGTGTCGAGATCGAGGAAGACGCCGACCAGCACCTGGAGCCCAACCTGGTGCTGGTGCGGGTGGCCCACCTGCTGCGCGCCACCGTCGACGGCCTGGACCACGCCCGCATCCAGATCCACTGCGCCGAAGCGGCCACGCTGCAGGCCGACCCGCAGTTTCTGGGCATCATCTTGCGCAACCTGTTGAGCAACGCGCTGAAGTACTCGCCACCGGGCTCGGGGGTGGTGCTGCACGCCCAGCAGCAGCCCGGCCCGGGCACGCCAGGCCTGCGCGTTGGCGTGCGCAGCCAGGTGGGCGACGCCGGCGTGCCCGAGCACAGCCGCCTGTTCAAGCGCTACTACCGCACCGAAGGCGCCAAGAAGCTGCCCGGCGCCGGCCTGGGGCTGTGGCTGTCGCAGTCCCTGGCCAACAAGATCGGCGCCACCATCGACATGCAGATTGCGCATGACCACATCGAGTTCTTCTTCACCGTCAGGCCAGCCGCATGAGCACCACCGTTGCACCCACCAAGGTGGTGATCGTCGAAGACAACGAAACCCTGTGTGCCGAGCTGGTGCACTTTCTCAACACGGCCGGCATCCAGGCCCTGGGACTGGGCGACGGGCTGGCGCTCAACGACCACCTGGCGCGCGACCAGCCCGACGTGCTGATCCTCGACCTGAACCTGCCCTTCGAGGACGGCATCCAGATCACGCGGCGCGTGCGCCAAGCCTTCCCCGATGTGCGCATCGCCATGCTCACTGGCCGCGGCCTTGGCATCGACCGCACCGAAGGCTACGAGGCCGGGGCCGATGTCTACCTGACCAAGCCCACCCGCCCGGCCGAGTTGCTGGCCGTGGTGCGCAACCTGCACCTGCGCCGCAGCGGCACCCAAGTCGCCACGCCGCGGTGGACGCTGGACGGCACCCGCCGCTGCCTGGTCTCGTCGCAGGGCCACAGCCTGCCGCTCACCGAGAGCGAGACCTGCCTGCTGCATGCACTGGCGGTGGCTGGCGGCGGCCTGGACCACGAGCCGCTGCTGGACGCCCTGGGCGCCGATGCCACCAACCCACGGTACGGCAAGGCCCGGCTGGAGGTGCTGGTCAGCCGCCTGCGCAGCAAGCTGCGCGGCCTGGGCCCCGACGGACTGACCATCCACGCCCGGCGCGGCCACGGCTACCAGCTGGGCTTTGAACTGGCCTGCCGTGGCCCGGCACCGGGCCCGCGGCCTGCGCCCGCGGATGGGCTGGACGGCTGAGACCTGCCGGCCCGATCCGGGATCACGATGCCGCCCCCAAAGGGGCGGCCGCTGCCGCGCGGCAAACCACTTGCGCCGCTTGATGAGACGCCGACCACGGACACCGCTACCATCCGGCGCTTCCGCAATCCGCACAGCGCGCCGTGACAGATGAAGAGATCCTCGCCGGCATCTGCCACGGCGGCACGCGCCGGGATGCTGCAGTGAAGGCTCTCTACCAGGGCCATGCGCAGACCATGCTGCGATTCTTCGTCCACCAAGGTGTGTCGGCAGACGATGCCAAGGACATCCTGCAGGACACGGTGGTGAAGATCGTCCGCTGTGCCGACAGCTTCCGTGGCACGGGCGCGGCCCGCGCCTGGCTATGGCAAATCGCCCGCAACTGCCTGCTGGACTTCCACGCAAGCCGCGCGCGCCAGGCAGCGCGCGAGGTGGCCGTGGATGCAGCGCAGTGGGACACCCTGGCCGACACCGCACCGGCACCGCTGGCCTGTGCCGCTGGCCTGACAGTGGACGCGTGTGTCGCCTCCGGCCTGAACACCTTCGCGCAGCAGATGCCCGAGCGCGCCCATGTCCTGGCCCTGCAAATGGAGGGCCAGGGCATCGAGGCCATCGGCCAGCAGATCGGCCGCAGCGCCGCAGCCACCCGGGAGTACCTGTCGCAATGCCGCAAGAAGATCCAGCCCTTCATCGCCCACTGCGTGGACCTGCTCACCCCCTGAACCCGCCATGACCGACCCAGCCCCCACCCCCGACGACGCCGCAACCACGCAATGGTTGGCTGCCCTGCGGGGCCAGCCCGATCCCCAGGCCGACGGCCGGCTGAACCAGCAGGCAGCGGCCTTGCGCCAGGCCTTGCAGCAGCGCAGCCGGCAACTGGACGAGACCGTGCCGGCGGCCGATGCCGCGCTGTGGCAGCAGTTGCAGTTTCGGCTGCGCCGCGACAGGCTGCTGCAGCAACCGCCACGCTGGCAGCGGCTGCCGGCCTGGGGCTTGGCAGCCTCGCTGGCGCTGGTGGTCGGACTGGGGTTGCAGTGGGGGGTGCGCCCGAGCGGCTGGTTTGGCGGCGGGCTGGGCGGGGACAGCGGCGCCGATGTGCTGCGCGGCGGCGGGCCGGGCATGCAGTTGCGTGTCAGCGAACCCGAGGCGCGGCTGGTCGAACTGCTGGCCGGCCTGCAGGCCGCCGGTGCCCAGCCCGCTGTCAGCCGCCTGGGCGGCGGCCGCATCCAGCTGCAGGTGGCGTCCAGCGAGGCGGTGCTGGACTACCTGGCCAGCCAGCGCATCGAACCAGCGCGGGCCGATGGCGTGATCACCCTGCTGCTGGTGCCGCTGACCGACCGCCCCTGACAGCGCACCCGGGCCGGTGGTCTCGGAATCCTTTGGACCCACCAGGAAGCGGCGCACGGTGTCGGCCGCGGCGTCGGCCTGGATCCACCGCAGGCCACGTGGGTCGAAGTACCGGCCGCCGGGGCTGGAGAAGTCGTTCACCGCGGCCTGACCCGACAGGTTGACATCGGCCGCCGCGCCCGCCTCAGCGGCGAACAGGTCGATGTCCCAGTCGAAGGTCGTGGCCGCCACGCTGCCACCGCTGTCGCGCCAGCGAATGATGCGGCCACCCGGGTCGCCCTTGTTGGTCTTGGTGCTGCCGCCGCTGTTGGTGTAGACGTCTTCGTCGTCGCGCGGAGCGGTGGCACCGGCCTGCGCGGGCACGTGCACGGGGCCGGCCAGCACAGGCGCTCACAACCAGTTGCCCATCAGGATGAACGGCGCCCAGTAGAACGGGTGGCTGTAGCGGCCCTGGGCCTGCAGCGCGATCTGCGCCTGGCGCAGCGCCTCGATCTTGCTGAGCTGGCGCTCCTGGCGCCGGCGGTAGGTGTCGGCCATCAGGCTGGCTGTGCTCTGGTCGGCCACCGGCCACAGCGTGGCCAACACCGCCTTGGCGCCCTGCTGCTGGGCGATCACGCCGAAGCCCTCGATCTCGCGCCCACGCTCGTCGCGCCCGCCGCCCAGCGCCGTGTCGCAGGCCGACAGCGTGAGCAGGTCCACCTGGTCGAACCGGTAGTTCTGGGCCCGCAGGTCGGCCAGCGTGAGCTGCTGGCCATCGCCCAGCAGCAGGAAGGAGTTCGCCTCGGTGCCCGGGCTGAAGCGGAAATGGCTGGCCAGGTGCAGCACCGGAAACTTCCGCTGGCTCACGTCCTTGAGCCGCTGGGCGGTGAAGGCCTCGTCCAGATGCACCTCGCCGGGCAAGGCGCCCGCCCCTTCGGGCTGACCAGGCTGGCCAGCGCCGCGGATGATGCCCGCCATCTCGGCCCGCACCCCCGGCAGCGGCGCAAACTCGCCGTGCTGGCGCGTCAGCCCCAGGCCGGCGGCCTGCCACTGCGGCGCCACCGCATCACGCAGCCGCGCCCGGGTCACGCTGGTATAGACCGGCAGCGCCCAGCGCTGCACCAGGTAGCGCTGGCCGTCGTGCAGCGCGCCGAACGGCAGGTAGCGCAGCGCGCCGTCCAGCGACAGCATCACCGTCCTGGCCCCGGCCTGCGCCAGGTCCTGCGCCACCGGCGCCACCAGCAGCTGGTACAGCGCCTGCGCCAGCGGCAGCGGGTCAGACGCCGGGTCGCGCAGCTGGCGCCGGAACTGCGCGATCTGCCGGTTCAGCACCTGGGCGCTGACCGTGCTGCTGCGTGCCAGCTGCACGCCGGGGCTGGTCAGCAGCAGGTTCACCCGGTCGTCGGTGAGGTAGATCTGCAGCAGCACCGCCCCGTCGCCCAGGCCTTGCAGCAGCGCGCGCAGCTCGCCCAGCGCCTGCACGCTGGACTCGGCCAGCTCCACCTGGCGCGCCGCGCCACGCCGCGCGAAGTCTTCCCGCATACCGCCCAGAAAGCTGCCGAACGCCGCCTGCGCCACCGCCAGATCGGCCGCCACCGCCTGCTGGCGCTGCTGCTGCGCGGCGTTTAACCCCGGCTTGGCGCCGGCAGCCTTGGCCAGCGCCTGCGCCTCGGCGCCCAGCGCCGCCAGCTGCCCGGCAATCTGCCGGTAGCGCTCGGACCAGCCCTGCTCCACCGTGTGGTAGCCGATGCGGGTGCGACCGGGGTTCTCGCCCGGGCTGCGCCGGATGAACTCGAACTGCTCGTCTTCCTTGAGCATGTCCAGCACCAGTTGCGCCTCGGGCAGACGACCCTCGTCGGTCAACGCCTCGGCCAGCCGCTGGTAGGTGGACGCGACCGTGTCGGTGTAGCTGCGCAGCTCGGCCTGGCCGATGCCCGCCACCCGCTCGCGCATCGTCTGCACCGCATTGACCGATTGCTTGAGCAGCGCAATCGCGAACGGCCGGTCGCCCAGCGACAGGTGCAGCAGCGCCAGCTGGCTGAGGGTGAGCGCGGTGCTGGGGTGCTGGGGGCCGAACACCTGCTCGTGGATGGCAAAGCTGCGCTGCAGCAGCGGCAGCGCCCGCTCGGGCTGGCCCAGCGCCGCCTGCAGCATGCCCTGGCTGGCCAGGCTGATGGCGGTCTCGGGGTGGACGGGGCCCAAGGCCTGCTCACGGATGGCCAGGGCGCGCTGGTTCAACGGCAGCGCCAGATCGGGCTGGCCCAGCGCCAGATGCATCTGGGCCAGGCTGTGCAGGCTGGTGGCGGTGGCCGGGTGCATCGGGCCCAGCGCTTTCTCGCGGCTGGCGAGCGCCTGGCGCTGCAGTGACAGGGCCTCGTCGAGCTGCTGCAACGCGGCCAGGCTCTGGGCCAGGTTGCTCAGCGCGATGGCGGTGAAGGCATGGTCGGCACCCAGCGCCTGCGCGTTGACCGCCAGCACACGCCGCCGCAGCGGCACGGCCTTGTCGTGCTGGCCCAGCCGGGCGTAGGTGTGCGCCAGGTTGCTCAGCGACTGGGCGGTGGTGGCATGGTCGGGGCCCAGCTGCTGCTCGTAGATCTGCAGCGCACGCTGCTGCAAGGGCAATGCCGTGTCATGCTGGGCCAGCGCGCCGTAGGTGGCCGCCAGGTTCATCAGCGCGCCGGCCGTGTCCCGGTGCAGCGGGCCGAGGGTCCGCTCGAAGATCGCCACCGCACGCAGCTGCAGCGGCAGTGCCTTGTCGCGCTGTCCCAGCGCGACATGGGTCTGGGCCAGGTTGCCCAGGCTGTGTGCGGTGTTGGGCAGATCGGGGCCGATGGCCCGTTCCTGGATGGCGAGCGCCCGCAACCGCAGCGCCAGCGCCTGGTCATGCTGGCCCAGCCGGCTGTGGGCATGGGAGAGATGGGCCAGGGTCGTCGCCAGGTCGGGGTGGTCGGCGCCCTGGGCCCGCTCGCGGATCGCCAGCGCCCGCTGACCCGCCACCACCGATTGCGCATACTGGCCCAATTGCCCCAGCGCTCGGGTGACGCCTTCCACTGCCAAGGCGGTGCCGAGGTGGTCGGGGCCCAGCGCCTGCTCGTTGATGGCCAGCGCCCGCTGGCTGAGCGACAGCGCCAACGCGTGGCGACCCATGTGGAGGTGGGCCATGCCGAGCTGGCCGAGCGCCAGGGCGGTGGTCGGATGGTCGGGGCCCAGCGACGCTTCACTGATGCCGACCGCACGCTGCAAGTGCAGCAAGGCCTGGTCGAACTGGGCCAGCGCCACATGGCTGGCACCCAGCTGCAACAGGCTCAGGGCCACATCGGGGTGCCGCGGCCCCAGGGCCGCCTCGCGGATCGCCAAGGCGCGCTGCCGCAGGTCCAGGGCCAGGCCCAACTGCTCCTGGCCGGCCTGGGCCGACGCCAGCAGCAACAGCGCCTGCGCCACTGGCAAGCCCTGGTCAGCTTGCACCTGCTCGGCGCGGGCCAGGGCTTGCTCCGCCAGGCCCTGGGCGCGCCGGAAATCACCCCGGTCGAACACCACCTGGGCATCGCGCAACAGGCCGGCCAGATCGGCGCCAGCCGACTGGGCGTCCACCGGGGCGTGGGCGACCAGAAGGCACCCGGCCAGCAGCATGGGGAGCAGGCCGCGCAGCGACCAGGGCGAGCGGGCAGCAGGCGATCGCAACTGCCAACGCGCAACCGGAGCGGGCGTGTGTGCGACCAGAGTGCTTCTCCCAAGGGTGGCTGATGCAAAGGGGGCGAGGGACGGACTCGAACGCCTCCAAAGACGACAGATCGATTTGAACGATTTTCACCAGTTCATGAGCCTGGCGATTGCCTTTAATGCCGCAAATCAGGCGCGCCAATGCAACGGCCATGGCACGCCGCCTCTGGCTTTTCAGCAATCGAGCGCCTGACCAATCGGCGCGAGCGGCGTCTCTGGTGTGTCCGTGCAGCAGCGGTGGTTGGCCATGACCAGGGCCCGGCCAGCGCATCCGGAAGTGACTACCGCAATCTGTGCTGGCCCGCAACAGTGAAGTTGAGCAACATGGCTTACTTGCTTTCAAGGTGTTTGAACGCCTTTGACCTTTTGAATGATGCTCATGAAGCGGCGAGTGTGGACATCACGAGGCTCGCGCAGCACGGCTTGGCAATGCGGCAATGGGAGCGACAGCACCTGCCAACCGAAGGCACACAGCTGGGCTACGAGGTCTTCATGAAGCTGGCTGAGCTGGTGGCCACCGACGGCGCGAACTGCCAGGCCGGCCTGCTCAAGCGGCTGTATCTGGCACTGCCTTACAGCGAGAAAGGCATCCGCCTGCACTTGCGCCGGCTGGAAGCCACCGGCTGGATCACCACCCACAAGATGGGAGACGAAGGTCGGGCCGTGCGCATCGCGTTGAGTCCAGCCTACTGGCAGCTGATGCACGCGTATGCGGCGCAGTGGTTCGCACCGGCAGCCGCGGCCGACACCGACATCAGCCCGGCGGCACCTGCGGCAACGCTGGGCGGTTGCACCGCGGATGGCCGAGGATGAACGCCGCCGCCATTTCAATCGTTCAGCAGGCCGCACCCAGCAGCGCCACCGTGTTTGCGGTGGACATCCACTTGAGCGATGCGGTGGCGATCTGCAGCTACCAAGTCGCGTTGAAGGTCTCGGGTGTGCCCGGCGCTGTCCGCTGCATGCACCAGTCGGCCAAGGTGGCGGGCATGGTGGTGGACGGGTCAGCAGGCGCCGCAGCCGTGGCGGGCTATTCACCCGGTGGCGTCACCTTTGGCCCTGCCGGCAAGCGCATCGGCACGGTCACGATCACGCTGCCTCAGGCACCAACGGCCGACTTCAGGGTCGAGCTGCGGTCCGCTGAGTTGCTCAACACCGCGTTCGAGATCTTGCCTTGTCGGGCGCTGAGTCTCGCCATGGCAGCCACCCACAGCCGCAGCCCTGCGACGGGCGAGCCATCCGGGCGAGCAGTCAGTTGGGCTGGTGGCGAGGCCGACAGCGCCTCCCACACAGGCAGCCCTGATGCCGTGTCAGACGGCATGGCCCCTGCATTGGTCAGCCGCCCCACGACATCTGGCCTGGTTGGCCTCTGCCAATGGTTCGCTCGCGCTGTGGCGGCCAAGTGGTGCTCGGCACGAGACGGCCGATCAGGGCGTCCGTGACGATGGCGCCCGCACGTTTGGGTGTGCACAGCATGGCGATGTCGACAGGCGCTGCATCGCTCGACATCCGGATGGGCGCTTTGGCGACGACACGTTCGGCGGCCTGGCGCTTTGGAGGCTGAAGACGGCCTTGCGGGCGGCTTCGGCAACGTCCCCTGGCTGCGAGAGGGCCTTGGTACACTGTGGCGAGGCCGTTGAGGCGTGAATCCGATTCCGGTCACCGGCACCTGAAAAGAAAAAAAACAGAGAGGGCTTGGCGTTGATGCCAAGCCCTTTGTCGTTCTGCGACGCGACGCCGCTCACCCCCATCCCACGCTCCATGCCCGCACCCACCCATCCCACCACCCTCGACGGCCTGGCCATGGCCGACCTGCAGCGCCTGCTGGCGCAAACTGACGCCGCCATCGCCGAGCGCCGCGTCGAAGAACTCAAGGTGCTCGCCGACGGCTTTGCGCGCAAGCTCGCTGTCAACGGCTTCTCGGTCAAGGAAGGCATCGACGCCCTGAAGCCGTACGTCGGCAAGAATCTGCGCCCTGCCACACCGCCGCCGCAGGATCGATCGGCCTGACACCCACCCACACCGGAGACACCCACCATGACCGCCAACCCCACCACCGCCGGTCTGGCCGATGTCTCTGACGCCGAACGCCAGGTGCGTGAAGACCTGGCCGCTGCCTACCGCCTGGTGGCGCTGGGCGGCATGGACGACAGCATCTACACCCACATCTCGGCGCGGGTGCCCGGCCGGCATGACCAGTTCCTGATCAACCCCTACGGCTGGCTGTTCCGCGACATCACCGCATCGTCGCTGGTCAAGATCGACATGGACGGCAACGTCGTCGGCCAGTCGCCGCACGACGTGAACCCGGCGGGCTTCACCATCCACAGCGCGGTGCATGCCGCGCGGCATGACGCCGCCTGCGTGCTGCACACCCACACCGTGGCCGGCGTGGCGGTGTCGTCGCTGGCCGGTGGCCTGCAGCCCTGCAACCAGTGGTCGCTGCAGTTCTACAACCGGGTGGTCTACCACGCGTTCGAGGGCGTCGCCCTGGATCTGGCCGAGCGCGACCGCCTGGTCACCGACCTGGGCCCGACCGCGCGCGCGCTGATCCTGCGCAACCACGGCCTGGTGACGCTGGGCCGCACCGTGGCCGAGGCGTTCATCCTGATGCACAACCTGGAGCGCGCCTGCAAGGTGCAACTGGCCATCCAGGCCAGCGGCCAGCCGGTGCACCCAGTGCCGCACGACGTCGCCGAACGCACCGCAATGCAGTACGAGAGCGGCAGCAACAAGCGCCTGCCCGACCAGCCCGACCCGAACGCGCGCGAGTGGCTGGGCTTCCTGAAGCGGCTGGAGCCGGGCGCGCCCAGCAGCTTCCGCGACTGACGGCACGCGCCAAAGGCGCGCGTTTCCCCCGCTGTCCCACGGAGGTCCTGGCGCCAACAATCCGCAGCGGCATGTGCCAGTCTGCGGAGAACGCCTTGCAATTGAACCCCTCACGGCGCCAGCTGATGCTGGCAACCGCCGCCCTGGCCTGGCCGGCGGCGGGCCAGGCCCAGGCCGCCTGGCCCAGCAAGCCGGTTCGCATCCTCACGCCGTTCACGGCCGGGGGCGCCACCGACATCATTGCGCGCAGCCTCGCCGGCCATCTGCAGACGGCGATCAAGCAGCCCGTCACGGTGGAGCCCAAGCCCGGCGCCGACGGCGCGCTGGCGGCGCAAGAGCTGCTGCGTTCTCCGGCCGACGGCCACACCGTGTACCTGGCCACCGCATCGGCCCTGTCGTATGTGCCCAATGTGCGCAAGAGCGCCGGCTACGACCCGCTGAAGGACTTCACCCCGCTGACGCAGTTCATGACCTTCACCTTCTACCTGATGGTGCATGAGTCCCTGCCCGGCAAGACCCTGGCCGAGGTGCTGGCCCACGTGAAGGCCAACCCCGGCAAGTACAGCTATGCCTCGGGCAACAGCACCGCGCTGCTGGCCGCTGCGCAGTTGATGACTTCGGCCGGCGCCGACATGACCAGCACGCCGTACAAGGGTGAATCGCAGGCCGTGGTCGACATGGTGGGCGGGCGGGTGCACATGATGTGGACGTCGCCGGCGGTGATGCCGGCCTTGTTGAAGGACGGCAAGTTCCGCCCGCTGGCGGTGCTGCTGCCCGAACGCAGTGCCGCCATGCCCGAGGTGCCCACCATCGGCGAAGCCGGCATGCCCCTGGTCAACGTGGTGCCCTGGGGCGGGTTCGTGGTGCCGGCGGCCACGCCCCGAGAGGTGTCGGCCGCCCTGGCCAAGGCCCTGCGCGAGGCCATCGCCCTGCCCGAGATGCGCGCCCCCGCCGACAAAGCCGGGCTGGTGCTGCGGCCGGGCCCGTCGGAGGTCTTCTCACGTCTGCTGGTCGAGCAGTTGGCAGCCTACGGGCAGGCGATCAAGCAGGCCAGGATTCCCCAGGAGTCCTGACCGCCGGTGCGGGCAGCCATCCGCTGCACGGGTCACCGCACCGCATGGCGACCGGCGCGGCGGTGGTCATGGCCGGTGGCACGCAGGACGCGTGCCGCTGCCCGGGTCAACCCAGCGACTCGGGCGCCACCTGCACCAGGCGCTTGCCCACTGCCTCGCCCTGGAACAGGCCCACCAGCGCGGCCGGCGCCTGGGTGATGCCCTGCACGATGTCCTCGTCGAACCAGACGGCACCGCTGCGCAGCCAGGGCGCCACTCGCGCCAGGTAGGCCGGCAGCTGGTGCACATGGTCGTAGATGATGAAGCCGGTCATCGTGATGCGCTTGGTCAGCACCGCCTGCAGGCCGCGGATGCCGGCGTCACCGTCGGTGTTGTAGGCCGAGATCATCCCGCACACCGGGAAGCGCGCCGCCACGTTGGCATGGCGCAGCGCGGCCTCCAGCGTGGTGCCGCCCACGTTGTCGAAGTAGACGTCGATGCCCCGCGGGCAATGGCTGCGCAGGGCCTCGTCCAGCGGCGTGGTCTTGTAGTTGAAGACCGCGTCGAAGCCGCCGCGCGCCATCAGGTGGTCGCGCTTGGCATCGCTGCCCACCGAGCCCACCACCCGCGCCCCGGCGCGCTTGGCGAACTGCCCCGCCAACTGCCCCACCGCGCCAGCAGCCGACGACACATACACCGTGTCGCCGGGCTTGGGCTGGCCGATCTGGATGGCGCCCACCCAGGCCGTGAGCCCGGGCATGCCCAGCACCGACACCGCATGGCTGATGCGGCCCAGCGCCGGGTCGATCTTGTGCAGGCCCTCACCGCGCGGCACCCGCAGCCGCTCGGCCCAGTCGAGAAAGCCCCAGACATGGTCGCCCACCGCAAAGCGCGCGTTGCGCGAGGCGATCACCCGCGCCACCACGCGCGACACGATCGGCTGCCCCAGCACGAAGCCCGGCGCGTACGACGGCCCCTCATTCATGCGGCCGCGCAGGTAGGGGTCGAGCGACAGATAGACGGCCTGCAGCAGCACATCTTCCGGGCCGACGTCGGGCTCGGCAATCTCCTCGAAGGCGAAACAGGTCTCGTCAACCCAACCAGATGGCCGACGGGCCAGCACGATGCGTGTGTTCATCCGACCACTGTAGCGGCCGCACGGCGCCGACAGCGCGCCATCCGGGAAGGCACCTAGGAAGCAAACGACGCTGGCGCGTATGGATGGGATGCCCCCCGATGAAGTTGTCCATGCCCCGTTCCGCCCTGACCCTGCGCCGCCTGACCCAGGCCGCCCTGATGGCC
Organism: Aquabacterium sp.; assembly: GCA_040400895.1. GTDB lineage: Bacteria > Pseudomonadota > Gammaproteobacteria > Burkholderiales > Burkholderiaceae_C > Pseudaquabacterium. Next base: position 3,774 of record JBBAPL010000133.1, on the reverse strand, counting down.
ACCGGCGCCGGGCAGCGCAACTGGCGCGTCGACCTCAGCACCAGCGCCGTGGGCACCACCCAGGCAGCCGTGCATGCACGCGACCGCATCGGCAAAGGCCCCTGGTACAACGCCAAGGGCGTGCTGGTGGCCGCCAACGTGGCGCAACTGCATGGCGACAACAACCTCACCAAAGCCAGCGCCCTGGACGAACGTGGCAACCTGGTGAAGGGCCGCGGCGACACCCCCAACGAGCACGACATCCTCACCGGATCACGCCCTGACGGCAGCGCCTTCTCGCCCACGCCCAACCTCACCTGCAACAACTGGACAAGCAGTGGCGACGGCGCCGCCTTCATCGGCCACCACGAGCACAACGGGGTGGTGACCGACCCCTGGGCGTTGATCTGGAACTCGTCACACCAGACACGTGGTTGTGGACAGGATGCCCTGAAGTCCACCGGGTGGCGCCGTGTTGCTGTGTTGCTTTGCGGCGGATTGAAGGCTGTCGGGGGCATACCATCGGCACTGGGGAGTGGGACACAGACCGACAGACAGTCGGCAGCGCCCAACCAGTGCGCCCATGGCGCGACCGCGAGACCCGACACGATGGCAAAGACCTATGCCCAGATCCAGACCCAGATCCACAAACTGCAGCAAGAGGCTGACGCCCTGAAAGCCAAGGAGGTGGCCGGTGTGGTCGCCCGCATCCAGGAGGCGATCACCCACTATGGGCTGACAGCGCAGGATCTGTTCGGCACAGACACCAAGGCGGCCAGGCCCCAAGCCACCCGCACCCGCACGACACTGGCCAGGGCGGAAAGGCCCGCCAAGGCCGCCAAGGCTGGCAAGACGCCGGCAGCCACCAAGTACCAGGACGATGCCGGCCACCAGTGGAGCGGCATCGGCAAGCGGCCGAATTGGTTCAAGGCCGCGCTGGCATCGGGCAAGACCGCTGCTGACCTGCTGGCCCGAAAGCCCGCCGCCACCTGAGCGGCGCGGACGGCTTCAACGCACCGGCTTGGCCTTGGTGCGGGCGATCCACACCCTGTAGGCATTGGGCGTCAGTTCACGCTTGAGCAACTGCACCACCTGGCCGGGGTTCAGGCCGTGCTGGCGCAGCACCCTGTCGAACGGCGGCTTGTCATCCCAGGCGGTGGCGATGACGGCTTCGATCTGCGCGGCGCTGAGCCGGGGGACGGGCTTGGCCATGTCAGTTGTCAAGCGCAAAGCGCAGGCCAGCGTGGTCCTGCAGTCGGCGCAGCAGCGCCATGCCCATCGCCGCGCCGGGCGTCCACACGCCGCCGGGCGTGGCCTGGCGCGGCACATCCTGCAGCAGGCACAGCGCCGCCTCGGCCAGCATGCGTGAGGTGCACCCGTAGCCCGGGTCACGGTCACCATGCACCGTGGCGGCCAGGCTGCGGCCGTCCACCGTCTGACCGGTGAAGCGCAGGTCGAAGCTGCCCGCCTCCCGCTGGCGCAGGCTGGGGCCCTGGCCGGGCTGCGGCAGCGCCAGGCGACCAATCAGCGCCCGGCTGGGCGACCAGCCCAGCGCCAGGTTCTGCAACCAGGTTCTGCCGGACAGCAATTCGGCAGCCGCCCGACCGGCCAGCCCGTGGCCGGTGGCCATGCGTTCGTCGTAGGCGAAGTCGCGACCCCAGGGGTGCCCGCGCAGCGCGTTGCTGCGGTGCACGTTCTTGGTGTTGATCATCGCCATCACGAACGGACCGCTCCAGGCGCCGCCTGGCTGGTCCTGCCGGGCGGCTTCGCCATCGGGCTGCACCGGCCCGCGAAAACCGGGCGTCAGCGCGAATGGATCGGCCAGCAGCCGCGCCGCCGCGGGGTCGCCATCCGTCGCATCCAGTGTGGCCAGCAGGCTGGCGGCCGTGCCGCCGGACAACCCGCCGCGCATGCGCAGCACCCGCCCCTGCACCCGCTGCAGCGGCTGGCCGAAGCGCCGCAGGGCTTCAGTCTGCAGGAACAGCACGCCCAGGTCGAACGGCACCGAGTCAAAGCCACAGGAAAACACGATGCGCGCGCCGCTGGCCTCGGCGGGGGCCTGCAGCGCGCGCACCATCTGCGCCATCCACAGCGGCTCGCCGCACAGGTCGACATAGTCGGTGCCGGCCTCGGCGCAGGCGGTGGCCAGGCCCGTGCCGTGGCGGGTGTAGGGGCCGACCGTGGTGATCACCATCCGCGCCTGCCGCACCAGGCTGGCCATGTCGGTGGCATCGGTGGCATCGGCTGTCAGCAGCGGCAGCGTGGCGGGCGCGCCGATGGCCTGGCGCACGGCTGCCAGACGGTCGGCGTTGCGGCCGGCCAGCGCCCACTGGAAGCCGGCGCCGGCGGCGGCGCGTGCCTGCAGCACCTCGGCCACCAGGCGGCCTGTGAAGCCGGTGGCGCCGAACAGGATCACGTCGACGGGCATGGAGTGGCTGTGCATGTGGACATGGTCGCACACAGGCCGAGCAAGCCTCACACAAGCGACGCACCGGCGACCCGCCGCTACCATGCAGGCCCGCGCCGCGCCCGACCGATCACCATGACTGCACTGGAACAACGCCTCACCGACCTGGAGATCAAGGCCAGCTTCCACGAAGATGCGCTGGACCAGCTGAACGCGGTGGTGGTGCGCCAGCAGCGGCAGATCGACGCCTTGCAGCATGAATTGGCGCAGTTGCGCCAGCAATTGCCAGACGCCGACACACCCCGGCCGTTTCGCAGCCTGCGCGACGAACTGCCGCCACACTACTAACAGCGTCGGCCCGCCCAGAAAGCACAAAGCCCCGCAATGCGGGGCTCAGGCTTCTTGCCTTCAACCAGCCGGCCCATGCAGGCCAGGTGGCGGAGTCGGAGGGATTCGAACCCTCGATGGAGTTTTAAGCCCCATACTCCCTTAGCAGGGGAGCACCTTCGGCCACTCGGTCACGACTCCGGGGCAAGACCCACATTCTAGCCCAGCTGCAGCCGGGTTTTGCCAAGGCCGGTCTGCAATTCAGCGCTGGTTCCCGCGGCCAGATCAGGCCACGGTCTCCGGCGCGTCCAGCCCGAACGCCTTGTGCAGCGCGCGCACGGCCAATTCCATGTACTTCTCGTCCAGCACCACCGAGGTCTTGATCTCGCTGGTGGTGATCATCTGGATGTTGATGCCCTCTTCGGCCAGGGTGCGGAACATGGTGCTGGCCACGCCCACATGGCTCTTCATGCCGATGCCCACGATCGACACCTTGCAGATGCGCGCGTCGGCTGTGAACTGCGACGCGCCGGTGGCCGGCAGCACGGTGTTCTTCAGCAGGTCGTTGGTGCGCTGGAAGTCATTGCGGTGCACGGTGAAGCTGAAGTCGGTGCGGCCGTCGTGCGACACGTTCTGCACGATCACGTCCACGTCGATGTTGGCAGCGGCCACCGCGCCCAGGATCTGGTAGGCAATGCCCGGCTTGTCGGGCACGCCGACCACGGTGAACTTGGCTTCGTCGCGGTTGAAGGCGATGCCAGAGACGACGGCTTGTTCCATTTTTTCGTCTTCCTCGAAAGTGATCAGGGTGCCGGAGCGGGCTTCCTCCGTGATGTCGATGTCCCAGGGCGTGAAGCTGGACAGCACACGCAGCGGCACGCGGTACTTGCCGGCGAACTCGACCGACCGGATCTGCAGCACCTTGCTGCCCAGGCTGGCCATCTCCAGCATCTCCTCGAAGCTGATGGTGTGCATGCGCCGGGCCTCGGGCACCACGCGCGGGTCGGTGGTGTAGACGCCGTCCACGTCGGTGTAGATCAGGCACTCGTGGGCCTGCATGG
>JBBAPL010000132.1:0-15304 GCA_040400895.1 Aquabacterium sp. | reverse complement strand
GGCCTTGCGGGTCAGCCAGCCGGCCATGCCCACGTGATCCGGGTGCATGTGGGTGCAGAAGATGCGGGTGATGCGGTTGCCGTGCGCGGTGGCGGCCAGCGGGCCGTCGTCGGCGATCAGTTGCCGCCAGGCGGCCAGCACATCCGGCGTCTTGGTGCCGGTGTCGACAATGGCCCAACCAGGGCCTTGGTCGTCACTGTCGGCAATGGCCCAGAGGTTGATGTGGTTCAGTGCGAAGGGCAGCGGCATGCGCAGCCACAGCACGCCGGGCGCCACTTCCTTGACGGCGCCGGGCGCGGGCGGCTCGCCGCAGGGGTAGGCCAGCGTCTGTGGCGGCGGCAGCGGATCGGGGCCGTCGCCGGCATCGGGGATGGCGCTGTCGGGGCGGCCGTCGGAGGTGGGGGCATCAGGCATGCCGCGGATTGTGACGCCGGCCACCCGACGGCCCTGTCACCTGTGCACGTCAGTCCTGCAGCCAGGACAACAGCTTGCGAAAGACCAGCGGGTCGCTCAGCAAGTCCAGGTGGTGGAGGCCGTGGCCGACCCAGGTGTGGCCGGCCGGCAGGTTCAGCCGCATGGCGCTCTGGCGGTGGTGGCCCAGGGCGCTGTCCACGGTCACCAGGCCGTCGCTGACCATCGAGCCACGCTGCCCCGGCCCACCCGCCGTGCTGGCCACCGCCCAGGCCTGCACGCCAGGTGGCAACGGCACCGGCTGGCGGAGGTCGGCCGCGGCATAGCGGTTGCGGCCGTGCCAGTCGGCGTCGAGCAGGTTGCCGTGGCGCAGGTCGGTGATGCCCTGGCTGCGCAGGCGCGACAGCCGCGTGAACGGCGCCACATACGGGCTCAGGTGCATCACCCGGTGCAGCCAGTTGCCGGCCCGCTCCAGCGCGGCGCCGTGGTGCGGCGTGCCCAGGAACACCAGCGACTGCAGCCGCGACGGCCAGGTGTGGCCGACCGCCGCCGCCTGCGCCAGCGCGCTGCGTGCCACCAGTCCGCCCATGCTGTGGCCGACGATGTCCAGCCGCGTCAGCGGCACCGGCCAGTGGCGCACCAGGGCGTCCAGCGCCTGCGACAGTGCCAGCCCGTTGTGGCTGATGTGCAGGCCGCTGTTGTACAGGGCGTAGACGGGCGCCGCGCCCAGCGCCGGCGCCAGGGCCTGCCCGTGGTCGTGCCCGCTGCGGCACCAGCCGGTGTCGCTCATGCACAGTCCGTGCACCAGCAGCAGCACCCGGCCAGGTGCCTGTGCGCCCAGCGCGGTGGCATCCAGCGGCCTGCCGCCCTGGCGCAGCTGGAAGGGCGTGGCCAGCGGGTTGCCACTGCGCAGCAGATGGTCGCCCAGCACGCCGTTGAGGGCGGCCACCAGCGCATCGCGCCGTGGCGACGGCGCTGCGCCATCGCCCAGGTCGCGATCGAAGGGCGCCAGCAGGCCGTCCAGGCCGTCGCCCACCAGGCGGGCCGTGCCCTGGATGCTGCGGTAGACCAGGCCGCTGAGCCCGCGGGCTGCGGGCAGGTCGTCCTGCTCGGCCGGGCCGCGCAGGTCGGCGTCCAGCCAGTCGCGCCGGCGCAGCGGCGGCGCCAGCCGTTGGATCTGGCCATGCAGCGCACCGACCAGGCCGGTGACATGGCGGGTGCCGTCGACCAGCAGGCGCAGGCCGCCGCGGGCATCGGCCACCGGGCCGTTGGTCGTGGAGTTTGGTGATGGGGTGCGGCGGGGCATGGCGGTCTCCTGGCGGGCCCGCGCTGCCGGTGCAGCACCACGGCAACCCGCAGGCCGCCATTGAGACGCACTGGCGCGACGTCGGGTCTGCGACAGATCAACGCCCTGCCGTGCGGCGCGCCCGCATTGCAGCACGCGTGCCCTGCATCAAGTGGGGGCAGCTCCCCAGCCCGGCGTGGCGGGCCGGCGGCTGCTCAGCGCCAGGCTTCGGCCCGTGCCGCAGCGCGGGCAGCGGGGCTGTCGCCCAGCACGGTGAGCTGGCGCGAGCCGGCGAACAGGTCGCGCGGCTTCAGGCCGTACACCTGCCGGATGCTGTGGCTGAAGTGGGTGGAATCGGGGTAGCCGGTGTCCAGCGCCACATGCACCAGGTTGGTGTCGCGGGTGACATGGTGCAGCAGGCTGCGCGCACGCTTCCAGGTGCGCAGGCTGCGAAACGGCGTGCCCACCTCGGACTTGAACAGGTGCAGGAAACGCGAGAACGACAGGCCGACGCTGGCCGAGCAGTCCTGGGCGGTGGTCAGCTGGGCCGGGTCGTCGCGCATGCGCTGCAGCACCTGGGCGATGCGCGGGTCGATCGCACGCGCCGGCAGCGGCTGGCCGAACAGGGCCTGGTCGAAGCAGGCGGTCTGCCAATCCACCTTCCGACCCTGGGTGCGCAACCAGGTGTGTGCGGTGCGCAGGCGCTGCAGCATGGGCAAGGCGTCGGGATGGCTGGCTGGCACCGGACCGGCATGCTGGCGCAGCCAGGCCGGCAGCGCGGCCTCATCGACCGTCTCGGGCTCGATGGTGATGCTGCAGATCAGCCGCTCATCGCAGGCCACGCGGTGCGGCACCCAGGGCGGCACCACCGCCAGCTGGGCCGATTGCCACGGCGCATCGGCAGCCGCGATGCCGCCGTGGGCGTCTTCCAGCGCGATGCGCAGCGGCGCGCCCAGCGACGCGTAGACCAGCCAGCCGCCCATGGTGCGCGTGCTCACCGCCCCCAGCAGGCCGGCGTAGAACACGCGGTCGTTGTTGAGCCACATCACGCGGTTGCGGCGGTCGGACAGCGGCAGTTCGGCGCCCTCGGGGCCAAAGGCGATGCCGTTCAGGTCCTGCAGCGGGCGTGCCATCTCAGATGCTCCGGCCGGTGGCGGCCCAATAGGGCTCTCGCAGAATGCGCTTGAGCACCTTGCCCAGCGCATTGCGTGGGAAGTCGTCGCGGAATTCGACCGCCGCCAGCCGCTGGTGCCGCGCCAGCCGCTCGTTCGCCCAGCCGACGATGGCCGCCGCATCGGGCTGCACGCCGGCTTTGGGGATCACCAGCGCCAGCACCGTCTCGCCCCACTTCTCATGCGGGATGCCGATCACGGTGACGTCCAGCACATCCGGGTGGCCGCCGACGATGGCCTCGATGTCGGTCGGGAAGACGTTGAAGCCGCCCGAGATGATCATGTCCTTCTTGCGGTCGACCAGGGTGATGTAGCCCTGCTCGTCGAGCTTGCCGACGTCGCCCGATCGGATCCAGCTGCGGCCGCGCGCGTCGCGCCAGATCAGCGCCGCCGTCTGTTCATCGCGCCGGTGGTAGCGGGCCATCATGCCGGCGCCGTAGCCGGCGATCTCGCCCACCTGCCCCGGCGGCAGCACGTTGCCGTCGTCGTCGAGGATGCAGACCTCGCAGCCGATGACCGGCCGGCCGACGCTGTCGAAGCGGTGTTCATGCTGGCTGGGCTTGAGCATGGCGCCGAAGCCTTCGGAGAAGCCGTACAGCTCGATCAGCTTGTTGCCGAAGCGGCGCAGCACCTCGCGCTTGGTGTCGCGGCGCAAGGGGCTGCCGGCGCACAGCAGGGTCTGCAGGCCGCTCAAGTCGAAGCTGTCGAACTCGGGGTGGGCCAGCACCATCAGGAACTGCGCCGGCACCATGAAGGTGTGGGTGATCTGCTCGCGGACCAGCGTGGCCAGGAACTCGCGCGGGTCGAAGGCCGGCATCACCACGCAGGTGGCGCCGACGAACAGCGACGGCAGCATGGTCAGCCAGGTGCCGTTGGAGTACAGCGAGGTGGTGGTCAGTGCCCGGCTGTGCTCGGCGAAGCCTTGCTCGATGGCATTGAACATCGCCCAGTGGGTGCGTGTGCGGTGGGTCTGCACGATGCCCTTGGGCAGGCCGGTGGTGCCCGAGCTGTAGATGATGTTGAACGGCAGCGCGGCGTGGCAGCTGGCCAGCGGCGGCGTGGCAGGCGCCCCGTGCAGGAAGCTGTCGTAGCCCTGCCAGCCGGGCGCCTCGCAGAACACGCTGACCAGGCCGTCGGCCCGGATCTTGGTGCAGGCCGCGCGGTGGCTGCCCAGCCGGTCGATGAAGTCGGCGGTGGCAAACATCGCCACCGCGTCGCTGTCGTCGATCAGCGTGGCCAGCTGCTCGCCGGTCAGCAGGCCCGACAGCGGCACCACGCAGGCGCCGGCGCGCACCACGCCGAACATGATCTCCAGGATCTCGACCGAATTGCCCATCAGCACCGCCACCTGCTGGCCCGGGCCGATGCCGCGGGTCTTCAGCGCGTTGGCCACGCGGTTGATGTTGGCGGCGAAGTCGCCCCAGTGGCGGCGCACCGCACCGCACACCACCGCCTCCTTCAGCGGCTGGGTGCGGGCATGCACCTCGAACACGTCGGGGATCAGCACACTGGTGTCGTCGAGGGTGTCCATGTGGTCCGGGATGGCAGGTGGGGGAAAGGTGTCCGTGGCGCGCCAGCCTAGCAGGCCGCCCGCGCCGCGCCAGCCGGGAAAGCCTGGGCCGGCGCCGCGGGCTGGTGTCACCTTTGCACTGGTGGCGGCCGGCGGCATGCGCTAGGGTGGCCTGCATGACGACGCTGGCCTACGACCCTGCCGACCCTGCGGTGCGGCGCAACCCCTTTCCCCTGTATGCCCAGCTTCAGGACGCCGACCCGGTGCACTGGAGCCCGGCGCTGAAGGCCTGGGTGCTGACCCGCTACGACGACGTGCGCCAGATGCTGCTGACCGACGCCATGTCGCCCGACCGGCTGCGCCCGTTCTACGCCCAGCTGCAGGGCGAGCGGCGCGACACCCTGGCCGAGGTGATGCGCTACATGTCGCTGTGGATGGTGTTCCGCGACCCGCCCGAGCACACCCGCCTGCGCCGCCTGGTGGGCACGGTGTTCAACCTGAAGGCGCTGGAAGCGCTGGACGGCCCGGTCACCCGCGTGGTCGACCACCTGCTGGACCAGTTGCCCACCGGCGTGCCGATCGACTGGGCGCAGCAGGTGGCGGCGCCGCTGCCGGCCTACGTGATCATGGACATGCTGGCGATCCCTTACAGCGACTTCCCCGAGCTGAAGGAGGCGTCCGACGAACTGCGCGCCTTCATCGGCGGCGCCCGCGCCGACGGCGACCGCTACGCCACCGCCCGGCGCGGCGCCGAGCGGCTGGCCAGTTTCTTCCGCGACCTGATCGCCCAGCGCCGCGCCGCGCCGGGGGATGACTTCGTCAGCCGCATGATCGCCGCGCGCGACGATGAAGGCCGCCTGACCGAAGACGAGTTGGTGGCCACCTGCATGCTGGTGCTGTTTGCCGGCCACGAGACCACCACCCATCTGCTGGGCAACGCCGTGCATGCCCTGCTCGACCACCCCGACCAGTTGCAGCGCTTGCGCGACGACCCGGCGCTGATCACCAGCGCGGTCGAGGAATTCCTGCGCTACGACGGCCCCAGCAATGCCCTGGCCCGGGTGGTGAAGGTGGAGCACCAGATCGACGGCAAGACCTTGCGGGCGGGCGACCGGGTGTTCGGCTTTGCCAACGCCGCCAACCGCGACCCGCGCGCCTTCACCGACCCGCAGGGCCTGGACCTGGGCCGCACGCCCAACCGCCACCTCACCTTCGGCTTCGGCACGCACTTCTGCATGGGTGCGCCACTGGCCCGGCTGGAAGGGCAGCGCTGCGTCGGCCGGCTGGTGCAGCGCTTCGCCAGCATCACCCGTGCGTCGGGCGAGCCCGACTGGGTGGACGCGCTGGCGATGCGCGGCGTGTTCACCCTGCCCGTGATCCTGAACTGAACCTGGAGCCCCCATGCCCGACGCCTACCTGATCGGCACCAGCTGCACCCGCTTCGGCAAGCAGCCCGGCGCCAGCTTCAAGGACCTGACCCGCGAGGCCTACCTGGCCGTGCTGGCCGACGCCGGCCTGGCCGACGGCGCGTTGATCGGCAACGCCTGGTTCGGCAACTGCGGCATGGCCCAGTGGGGCCAGGGCAACATCCGTGGCCAGGTCTGCTTCACGCCGCTGGTGCGCGACGGCCTGTTCCCCGAACGGGTGGGCATGACCAATGTGGAAGGCGGTTGCGCCACCGCCAGCATGGCGCTGCACGGCGCCTGGAAGGACGTGCTGTCGGGCACCGCCGACCTGAGCCTGGCCATGGGCGTGGAGAAGACCTTCGTGCCCGAGAGCATTCCGGACGCGGCCGCCAAGCAGCAGGCCATCTTCGACAACGGCATCGACCAGCTCGACCCGGCCGACTGGATGGCCTACTACGCCGCCGCGGGCGACGAAGCCGGCAAGCCCTTTTGCCCCAAGGACGGCGGCGGCACGCTGTTCATGGACACCTATGCCATGCAGGCGGCCTGGCACATCCGGCACCACGGCACCACGCCCGAGCAGATCGCCATCGGCGCCAGCAAGAACCACGCGATGGGCGCGAAGAACCCGCTGGCGCAGTACCGGTTCGAGGTCAGCCCCGAACAGGTGCTGGCCGACCGGCTGATCAGCTGGCCGCTGACGCGGGCGATGTGCGCGCCCATCGGCGACGGCGCTGCCGCGGCGCTGGTGTGCTCCGAAGCCTTCCTCAAGACCCTGCCCCCGGCGGTGCGCGAGCGGGCGCTGCGCATCCCGGCGGCGGTGCTCACCGGCGGCAAGTACCGCCGGCTGGACGAACCCGGCCTCAGCCACCTGGCGGCGCAGCGGGCTTACGCCATGGCGGGCATCACGCCCCAGCAAGTCAGCGTGGCCGAGGTGCACGACGCCACCAGCTTCTGCGAGATCTACCAGGCCGAGATGATGGGCTTTTGCGCCATGGGCCAGGGCGGCGCCCACGTGGCCAGCGGCGCCACCAGTTTCGGCGGTGCGCAACCGATCAACCTGTCGGGCGGGCTGGTCAGCAAGGGCCACCCGGTGGGCGCCACCGGCCTGTCGATGATCCACGAACTGGCGCTGCAACTGCGGGGCGAAGCCGGCGAGCGCCAGCACCCTGGCGCCCACATCGGCCTGGCCGAGAACGGCGGCGGCGTGATGGGCTTCGACGAGGCGGCCTGCGCCGTCACCGTCCTGCAGCGCTGCTAGGCCCGCCCTCGGCGCCATGGGCGCCTGAGGCGCAACCCGTGCCCTGCGGGCCATGGCCAGGGACAGGCCTGCCGGTTGGCGCGCGCTAGGCGTACGTACCCATTGGCAGACCCGCGAGCATTCAACACAATCGCTCCAGGGGGGTGCGCGCATGCGCGTGCTCATGCAAACAATGATCGAGGCTTTGACCGATGCACTCCTTGAACGGCGAAGAGTTCGAACAGGCGTTGCACGCGTGCGCTTCTGAACCGATCCAGCACATCGGACAGGTGCAGCCACATGCCGGCCTGCTGGTGTTCAGGCCGGACGATTCACGTGTGGTCTTGCAGGCCAGCGAGAACATCGAGACCTTCCTCGGCCGCCCGCTCGACCAGGTGCTGGGCCAGCCACTGGCAAGCCTGCTGGATGCCGAGGCCCTGGCCGCCATCGACTGCATGCAAGCAGGTGCGCAGGGCACCGGCGGTCCGGCCACGGGCAAATTCCGCGTGGCGCTGGACGGCGACGCCGTCGGGTTGACCGGCCACCTCTACCTGTCAGATGGCCTGCTGGTGCTCGAATTCGAACGCAACGACGGTGTCGGCCTGCATGGCCGGATCGAAGACCGCTTGTTGCTGAGCATCGACACCCTGCTGATGCCGGGCGTCAGCGATGTCGGCACCGAGTACTTCGAACTTGCCACCCGCACCCTGCGTGAGCTGACCGGCTACGACAGTGTCATGGTGTACCGCTTCGACTCCAACATGGACGGCGAGGTGATTGCCCAGAGCCGGCAGGCCGCTGCGCAAGACTTCCTCGGGATGCGATTTCCGGCCAGCGACATCCCGCCGCAGGCACGGCGGCTCTACGCCATCAACCTGGTGCGGGTGATCGCCGACGTCGACGCGGTGCCGGTCCCGATCGTTCCGCCGCTGAACCCGCAGTCGATGCAGCCGTTGGACCTGAGCTGTTCGGCCGTCCGTGCCCGGTCGCCCGTGCACATGGACTACCTGCGCAACATCGGTGTGCGTGCGTCCATGGTCATCTCGTTGATGCAGAACGGGCGCCTGTGGGGCATGGTCACCTGCCACCACCTGACGCCCAAGCGCGCCTCGATCGCCTTGCGTCAGGCGGCCGTCCTGGTCAGCAAGGTGATGTCGTCACGCCTGACCGAACTGTTGACGCACGAGCACCAACGGCTGACGAGCGAGGCCATGCACATCATGAGCGGCCTGCTCAAGCGCATGCCCGATGTGCTGGTGCCGGATTTGGTGCAAGGGCTGTTGGCGCCGCTGCAGGCCTTGCTGCGGGCCGATGGCATCTTGATCGTGGTCGAGGGCGCGCTCTTCGTGCACGGTCAGGTGCCGCCAGCCGATTTCAACCAGTCGCTGCTGCAATGGCTGGGCACCCAGCCGGGTCGGGACAGCATCGACATCGACCACCTGTCGGCACGGTTCCCGCCCGCCGCAGATCACCACGATTGCGCCGCCGGTCTGTTGAGCACGCCGCCCTCCCCCGGCATGCAGAACGCCATCGTCTGGCTGCGCGGGGAACGGGTCCGTACCGTGCGGTGGGCGGGCAAGTACGAAGAAGGCTTCGTGCGCAATGCGGCGGGCGAGTTCCGGCTGACGCCGCGCAAGTCCTTCGAGCTCTGGTCCGAGTCGTGGCGGGGCCGCAGCGAGCCCTGGACGCCTGCCGAGATCGACGTGCTGGCGATGTTGGGGCTTGAATTGCCCGAACGCATGATGCAGAAAAGCCGGCTCGAGCAAGCGTTCGACACGCTGCGGCACAACGAGCACGAACTCATGCTCCACCGCGATCACCTGGAAGACCTGGTCAGGCAGCGCACTAGCGAGCTCTCCATCGCCAAGGAGCTGGCCGAGTCTTCCAGCCGCGCCAAGTCGGCCTTCCTTGCCAACATGTCGCATGAGTTGCGCACACCCATGAACGGCATCATGGGCATGACCACACTGGCGCTGCGCCGCACCGGCGACACCACGGCGCAAGGGTACCTGCGCAAGGCCGACCAGATGTCCAGGCAACTGCTCGCGCTGATCAACGACATCCTCGATCTGTCGAAGATCGAGGCTGAACGGATGACGCTGGAGGTGGTCGAGTTCAGCCTGCTCGACCTGATGGACCGGATTGAGAACCAGTTGCTACAACAGGCTAACGCCAAGGGCCTGGATTTGCGCTTCGACTGGGCCCTGGACGACATCGGCCTCACGCTGCGGGGTGATCCGCTGCGCATCGGGCAGGTGCTGCTCAATCTGATCGGCAACGCCATCAAGTTCACGGAACGGGGCGCCGTGACGGTGCACGTCGACGTCTTGGCACAGTCGACACCGCCGGTGCTGAGATGCACCGTGCGCGACACCGGCATCGGTATCTCGCAGGAGCAGCTGGGGCGCTTGTTCAACGCCTTCGAGCAGGCCGACAACTCGACGACGCGCCGATTTGGCGGCACCGGGCTCGGGCTGGCGATTTCGCGTCGCCTGGTCCGGTTGATGGGTGGCGACATCCAGGTCGACAGCCAGCTTGGCGTGGGCTCGACCTTCAGCTTCCAGGTGCAGATCGAGGTATGCGCCAGTCCGCCGCCAGCGCCCGAATCGCCAGAAGACGCCTTGGTGTCAGAGGCGGAGGCCCGGCTCAAGACCCACCATCCCGGCACCCTTGTCCTGGTGGTCGAAGACGAGCCGGTGAGCCGCGAGATCGTGCAGTCGTTGCTGGAGTATGCGGGTTGCCAGGTGGAACTGGTCCCCAATGGGGCCGCCGCAGTCGCGGCTGCCGCCGCCAAGGCCTATGACGTGATCCTGATGGACATGCAGATGCCGGAATTGAACGGCATCGAAGCCACGCGCTTGATCCGCCAGGGCGGTCCCAACCGGGGCACCTACATCATCGCCGCCACGGCCAACGCCTACGAGGAAGACCGCCGAGCCTGCCGCGCGGCGGGCATGAACGGCTATCTCGCCAAGCCGATTCAACCCGAACAGCTGTTCGAAAGCGTTCTCAGGGGCGTGCAGGGACTGTGACGGTTGGCGAGGCCTGCGACCCACCGCATGCCAGCAAGGATCGTGTCCACCGACGAAATCGGTGGGCGCCATCGCCATGTGCCGATCGCCGACAGGCAAGTGAGGACGCCAAGCCGAACATGCCAAAGCGGGCACCCGGCTGCAGCGCCAGGTCGCCCAGGCGTTGCACGCCCGCGGCGGCATGCGCCGGCCCGGACTGGTCAGAGTGGCAGCGCCTGCACCCGTGCCAGCACGTCGGCCTGCGGTGCGTCGGTGTCCAGCCACAGGGTGTGCGCGGCTTCTTGCGGTCCGGGCCACTGCACCCAGCCCAACTGGCGCGCCAGCACCTCGGGCGTGGCGTCCGACGCATCCTGCCCGGCCTGGTGCCGTGCCTGCACCCGTTGCGCCAGCACATCTGCCGGCGCCTGGCAGACCAGCAACCGGAAGCGGGCACCGCATCCGGCCGCCACGGCCTGCATGGCGGCGCGCTCGGCGTGCTGCAGGCTGGCCGCGTCCACCACCACCGGCACGCCGGCCGCCAGGGCCCCGGCTGCCAGCTGCTGCAGCCGGGCGTAGGTGCGCGCGCCGGCATCTGCCGTGTACAACGCCGGACCGCCCCGCGCCGTGGGCGGCAGACCGGCCAGCCGCTTGCGTTCCACATCACTGCGCAGGCGGATGCCGCCCAGGCGCGCCGCCAGCGCCGCGGCCACCGCGCTCTTGCCGGACCCCGACAGCCCGCAGGTCAGCACCAGCAGGGGCGGGCCGGCAGCGGGCGCCGCCAGGCCCTGGGCCACGGCCAGGTAGCGCATCAGGTCCGGCGGCAAGGCCGCGGGTGCCGGGCTGGCGGGCTGGGACAGCAGCGCCACCTTGGCCCGCACGGCAGCCCGGTGCACCGCCCACCAGGCCAGCAGCGGCAGGCCGTCGTGCTGACCGGTGGCCTCCAGCCAGCCGCTGGCCAGGCGCCAGGCCAGCGCCGGCTGGCCGGCTGCCAGCAAGTCCATGAAGGCGAAGGACAGGTCGCCCACCAGGTCGGTGTGGCGCAGCGCGGCGTCGAATGCCAGCGCATCGAACAGCACGGGCGCGCCATCGGCCCACACCACGTTGCCCAGGTGCAGGTCGCCATGGCCCTCGCGCACCTGGCCCGCTTGCTGTCGGGCCGCCATCAGGCCGGCCAGCGCCGCGCTGCGTTCGCCGGTCCAGGCTTGCAAGCCGGCCACGGAGGCGGTTGCGGCTGGCACGCCGGGCAGGCCCTGCCAGGGTGCGCCCGCCAGCAGGCCGGCCAGCTCCTGCAGGTTCAGCGCCACCATGGCCGCCACCGCCTGGGGATCGCCAAAGCCCGGCGGCGACGGTGGCAACGTGGCGTGGAAGCCGGCCACCGCAGCCGCCAGCGCGTCCACCTGCACGGCCGTCAACTGCCCGCGCGCGGCCAGCCGGCTGAACAGCCACTGGTCGTCGAAGCGGCGCATGCGCACCGCCCAGTCCACCACGGGGCCGCCCGGCGGCGGCCCGCCGGGCGGGGGGATGCAGGCGCCCTGCCCGCTGTCGACCACCGGCACCACCGCCTGGTACCAGTGCGGCGCGGTGCGGCGGTTCAGCTGCAGTTCTGCCACGCAGGCCGCATGGCGCTTGTCCAGGGTGGAGAAGTCGACGAAGGGCAGCAACACCGGCCGCATCAGCTTGAACACCCGGTCGCCGGCCAGCAGCAGCGACGAGATGTGGGTCTGCACCAGGCCAGCCGCATCGGGGTGGCCACCACAGGCGCCTGGCCGGCGCAGCTGCGCCAGCATGGCGGCGTGGGTGTCGGCGGTCATCTGGCTGCCGGGCGGCGGGCAGCGCGCAGGTGGCCCAGCGGCAGCGCGGCGCCGGCCTTCACCTCACCCAGCGAGAAGCTGGTGTGGATGTCCTTGACATTGGGCAGTTTGAACAGCGTGTCCATGGCCCAGCGGCTGTAGGCGTCCAGGTCGGTGGTGAGCACCTGCAGCTCGAAGGTGCCGGCGCCGCTGATGTAGTGGCAGGCCACCACCTCGGGCAGGGCGCGGATGGCGTCCTCCAGCGCCTGGGTGGCGTCGGCGTTGTTGCGCTCGGCGTCCACCCGTACGAAGGCCAGCGCGCCCAGGCCGATCTTGCGGCGGTCGATCTCGGCGCGGTAGCCGGTGATGATGCCCTGCGCCTCCAGCCATTTCACCCGGCGCCAGGTGGGCGCGGCCGACAGGCCGATGCGGTTGGCCAGCTCGGCGTTGGACAGGCGGGCGTCGCGCTGCAGTTCGTCGAGGATGGCGACGTCGTAGCGGTCGAGCGCGGGGCCATGGGGGTCGTCTGGCTCGGCAGCAGGACTCAGCGTTTTCCCGGAATTTGGCTTGCCGGGCGCGATTCTTTCTCTGGTCGGCATATTTTTATGCCTGTTCGTTGCGCTGAGTATCGTGACAACGACACAGAAAGAAAAGACTTCACCAGGGTGATTTCCTACACTCGACCATCCCCAGCCCGGAGCCCGTCGCCATGAACGCCCCCCTGCCCGAGTCGATCCGCCAGGCCCTGGAGCGCGTGACGCTCGATGACAAGTACACCCTGCCTGCTGGCAGGGCCTTCATGTCGGGCATCCAGGCGCTGGTGCGCCTGCCGATGCTGCAGCGCCAGCGCGACGCCGCCGCCGGCCTCAACACCGCCGGCTTCATCAGCGGCTACCGCGGCAGCCCGCTGGGCGGCTATGACCAGTCGCTGTGGCAGGCCAAGCAGCACCTGGCCGCGCAAAACATCGTGTTCCAGCCCGGCGTGAACGAGGAACTGGCCGCCACCGCGGTGTGGGGCACGCAGCAGATCGAGTTCGACCCCGCCAACAAGAAGCACGACGGCGTGTTCGGCATCTGGTACGGCAAGGGACCGGGCGTGGACCGGTGCAGCGACGTGTTCAAGCACGCCAACATGGCCGGCACCGCGCCGCACGGCGGCGTCATCGCCCTGGCCGGCGACGACCACGTGGCCAAGAGCAGCACCGCCGCCCACCAGAGCGACCACATCTTCAAGGCCTGCGGCCTGCCGGTGTTCTTCCCGAGCAGCGCGCAGGAGATCCTGGACCTGGGCCTGCACGCCTTCGCCATGAGCCGCTTTGCCGGCGTGTGGACATCGATGAAGACCATCCAGGAGGTGGTGGAAAGCTCGGCCAGCATCGACGTGTCGCCCGACCGGGTGAACATCATCCTGCCCACCGACTTCCAGATGCCGCCCGGCGGCCTGCACATCCGCTGGCCCGATGCGGCCCTGGTGCAGGAGGCGCGGCTGTTCGACTCCAAGTGGTACGCGGCGCTGGCCTATGTGCGGGCCAACAAGCTCAACCACAACGTGATCAGCGGGCCGAACGACCGCTTCGGCATCATTGCCAGCGGCAAGGCCTTCAACGACACCCGGCAGGCGCTGGCCGACCTGGGCCTGGACGACGCCACCTGCAGGCAGCTGGGCATCCGCCTGCACAAGGTGAACGTGGTGTGGCCGCTGGAAGCCACCATCACCCGTGACTTCGCCCAGGGCCTGCAGGAGATCCTGGTGGTGGAGGAGAAGCGCCAGGTCATCGAGTACCAGGTGAAGGAAGAGCTGTACAACTGGCGGCCCGATGTGCGCCCGCATGTACTGGGCAAGTTCGACGAGACCGAGGGCGACACCTCGGGCGGCGAATGGAGCCAGGCCAACCCCAGCGGCAACTGGCTTCTGCGCGCCAACGCCGACCTGACGCCGTCCCTCATCGGCCAGGCTATTGCCAAGCGCCTGAAGAAGCTGGGCGTGCCGGCCGACATCGTGGCCCGCATGGACGCCCGCCTGGGCGTGCTGGACGCCAAGGAGCGCGCGATGGCCGCCGGGGCCACCGGCGGCGCCGACCGCCAGCCCTGGTTCTGCAGTGGCTGCCCGCACAACACCAGCACTAAGGTGCCCGAGGGCAGCCGCGCCATGGGCGGCATCGGCTGCCACTTCATGGCCACCTGGATGGACCGCGAGACCATCGGCTTCACACAGATGGGCGGCGAAGGCACGCCCTGGATCGGTCAGGCCCACTTCAGCAAGCGGCCGCACATGTTCGCCAACCTGGGCGACGGCACGTTCTATCACTCGGGCAGCCTGGCCATCCGCCAGAGCATCGCCGCCGGTGTGAACATCACCTACAAGATCCTCTACAACGACGCCGTGGCCATGACCGGCGGCCAGCCGATTGACGGCATCCTGACCGTGCCGCAGATGACCCGCGTGCTGGAGGCCGAGGGCGCGAAGAAGATCGTCATCGTCACCGACGAGCCGGCCAAGTACAACGGCGCGTTGCAGCTGGCACCCGGCGTGACGGTGCGCCACCGCGACGACCTGGACCAGGTGCAGCGGGAACTGCGCGAGGTGCCCGGCTGCAGCATCCTGATCTACGACCAGACCTGTGCCACCGAGAAGCGCCGCCGCCGCAAGCGCGGCAAGATGGTCGACCCCGCCAAGCGGGTGGTGATCAACGAGCTGGTGTGCGAAGGCTGCGGGGACTGCGGCGTGCAGAGCAACTGCCTGAGCGTGGAGCCGCTGGAGACCGAGTTCGGCCGCAAGCGCCAGATCAACCAGAACAGCTGCAACAAGGACTATTCCTGCACCAAGGGCTTCTGCCCCAGCTTCGTCACCGTGGAAGGCGGCCAGCTGAAGAAGCCGAAGAAGGCCACCCGGCCCGACCCCACCGCCCTGCCCGCCCTCCCAGAGCCGGTGTTGCCATTGCCGCTGGATGCGCTGGGCCGCGACCGCGCGTGGGGCATCGTGGTGGCCGGCGTGGGCGGCACCGGCGTCATCACCATCGGCCAGTTGCTCGGCATGGCCGCGCATCTGGAGGGCAAGGGCGTGGTGACGCAGGATTCAGCCGGCCTGGCGCAGAAGGGTGGCGCCACCTGGAGCCACATCCAGATCGCCCGCACGCCCGAGTCCATCTACACCACCAAGGTCGACACCGCGAAGGCCGACCTGGTGATCGCCTGCGACAACATCGTGGCCGCCGGCAAGGCCACGCTGGCGCTGATGCGCGAGGGCACCACCTACGTGGCGATGAACAGCCACGCCACGCCCACTGCGGCGTTCGTCAAGAGTGCCGACTGGCAGTCGCCCACCGCGGGCTGCGAGGCGGCGCTGGTGGAAGCAGTGGGCCGCGTCAATCTGGGGCTGCTGGATGCCGAGCAGGTGGCGGTGCAACTGCTGGGCGACAGCATCTATGCCAACCCGCTGCTGCTGGGCTATGCCTGGCAGCAGGGCCGTGTGCCGCTGG
>JBBAPL010000131.1:0-15381 GCA_040400895.1 Aquabacterium sp. | reverse complement strand
GCGCCGCGGCCAGCAGGTGGCCCTGGGGCACCGTCACCGCCAGCAGCGGCGCGCCGGGCTGGTCGGTGCCCAGCGCCTTCTGCGGCCAGACGGCCAGTTCTTCGGGGCCGCCGGGGGCAGCGGGCGGGCGCAGCGTCACCAGCTCGGGCCGGCCGGGGGCGAATGCGGCCCAGGCCCAGGTGTCGAGCCAGGCGGGGTTCAGCCGCTGGCGGCTGGCTGCGTCCCACAGCAGGGGCTGGGTGGTCTGGTAGATGTCCTGCGTGATGCCCACGCCCATCACCTGCTTGCCGTCGCTGCTGAAGCTGGCCCGCACCACGGCGTCGGTGCCCACCTTGGCGAGCCATTCGCCGTCGGTGCTGGCGCGGGTGGCCAGGTCGGCCAGCGGGGTGATGCGGCAGTGCCCGGGCACCGCCTGGGTGGCTTCGCCGCACAGCACGGCGCGCGGGGCCGTGGGGTCGATCGCCGCGGCCAGCTGCCAGGGCCGGCCGGCGGCCAGCATCACCGGGCGGGTGAGCTGCCATCGGCGCAGCGTGCGGTCGCGGCTGACGGTGACCACGGCATCTCCGGCCGGGCTGAAGATGGCGCGGGTGACCTCGTTGCGGTGACCGCGCAGCACCGCGATGGCGGTGGCCGCCCGCGACGACCACAGCTGCGCCGTGCCGTCGGCGCTGGACGAGACCAGCAGCTCGCCGTCCTTCGACGGGTTGGCGTCGGTCACCGTGTCGGCATGCAGGCGGGCGTCGAACGTGGTGGCGTCGGACCAGAAGAACACCCGCTTGTCGGAGCGGGTCATCAGCAGGTACTTGTCGTCGGCGCGCTGCACGAACCGCACACCCAGCACCTGGCGGTCATGCCGCAGCACGCCGGGGTTGGTGTGGCCGGCCTCCAGCGTGGCCAGGCGGCGGCCGGTCAGGTCGAGTGTCCAGACGCGCGCCGTGTTGTCGTCGGACACGCTGGCCAGCAGCGTGTTGTCGCTGGGGTGGAAGGCCATGTCGCGCACGGCGGCCTGGTGGCGCAGCGGGGTGCTGGCCAGCGTGCCGATCCAGCCGCCACCGGCCTGGCCGCGCTTCCACACCAGCAGCTCGCCGCCGGCATGGCCGCTGGCCAGGTACTGGCCGTCGGCCGAGAAGGTCAGGGCATTGAGCGTGGGCGACCGGTCGTCACCCACCTGCAGTTGCAGCCGGGCCTGCACGCCCGCCACACCCAGGTCCCACAGCAGCAGGGCGCCGTTGTAGCAGCCCACCGCCAGCTGCGCCGGCTGGCCGGCCCGCGCGCCGCTGAAGGCCACGCTGGCCACCGCATTGCCGTTGCCGTGGCAGGGCAGGTCGGCCCGGGTCTTGCCGTCCAGCGTCTGCAGGCGCACCTGGTAGTCGTCGGTGAAGCTGATGATCTGCTCGCCCAGCTGCCAGGCCCGCACCACGTTGGCGGGCGTGGCCACCTGGTGCAGGGTCTTGAGACTGGCGGCGTCCAGCAGCCACACGCTGCGACCGCCGGCCACCAGCAGGCGCTGGCCGTCGTCGGTGTAGCGGGCCTCGGTCAGCGGCTCGTCCAGCGGCAGCAGCTGCTCGGTGCGCGCCACTTCCAGCGCCGACATGGCCTGGCGCAGGGCGTAGTCGGCGCGTTGGTTCTTGCTGTCCTGCTCCAGCGCGCCCAGCGCCAGGCGGGCGCTGCGCACCGGGTCTTGCGCCTGGGCCAGCACCGCGCGGCTGACCAGCTCGCGTGAGCGGGCCTGGCTCTGCAGCGTGATGCCCACCACCGCCGCGCCGACCGACACCAGCACCACCGCCGCCACCAGGCCGCGGATGCCCAGCGTGCGCCGCCGGTTGCGCCGCCGTGCGTGCTGCTCGGCCGCGGTGCTGGCGTCCAGGAAGGTCTGGATCGCCTGCAGCCGCGTGGCGGCTTCGTCGGCTGTGCCGCCCAGGCCCAGCTGCAGCCAGGCCGGTGTCGGCTGGTTGCGCTGCTGCCATGCGCGGGCGCGCACCAGGTCCAGGCCGTGGCGCAGTTCACCCTGGCCCTGGGCCTGGGCCTGGGCCTCGCGCACCAGGTCGTGCAGTTCGGTGCTGGCGTCCACCTCGGCCTGCACCCAGCCGCCCAGCCGCGACCACTGGCGCATCAGGCTTTCGTGGCTGATGTCGATGACCGGGTTGTCGGCCAGCGGCCGCTCGGTCCCCGGCACCAGGAAGGCGGTGTCGGCGCGGCGGTAGCGCTCCACCACCTGGGTGACGGCGGCGGTGCCCTCGGGCGTGCCGCCGCCGCAGATGGCGCAGAGCTGGGCGAATTCGAGCGGGCGGCGCACCTCGCTTCCCTCGGAACCCCGTTCGGCCACGCGCTCGGTCAGCGCGCGGAACACCCGCTCGACCGTGCCACCGGGCGCACCCAGCGCGCCCAGCGATTGCCAGGCCTCGTCGGCATGGTTGTTCAGCGCGCTGGCGGCGCCACCGGTGGCCAGGTAGTCCTCCAGGTCGATGGGCCGACTGCCGCCGCAGGCCTGGGCCCAGTGCTGCCAGGTGCGTGACAGCGCGTGCTGCATCACCGGCAGGTCGTCGAAGTCGTCGCTGACGTCGTTCAGCAGCCGCTGCACCAGGCGCGGGGCGATGCGCGCGCCGCGCAGTTCCACCGGCTTGACGATGGCTTCCTTGCGCTGGTCGCGCTTCAGGCGCGGCACCAGGTAGCCGCCGCGGCTGGCGGCTTCGGGCAGATCGCGGAAATCGGCGCAGGCGCCCAGGGTGTCGCTGCGCAGCGTGATGACCACGCTGACGCGCGATGCAGGGTCGGCCGCGGCCTGCAGCAGCAGCTTGACGAAGGCGGCCGCCTCGTCGGGGTCGGCCATGCGCTTGAAGCGGAAGATCTCCTCGAACTGGTCGACCACCACCAGCACCCGGGCGGTGGCCGGCAGGCGTGAGTTGCGCACCGCCTCCACAAGACCCAGGCCGCCCAGGCGCAGCTGGCCGTACAGCGTGTCGGCCCGTTGCGTGGTGGCGTCGCCGGCCGGGCGGTCGCCGGCAGCGGCGCCGGTGGCTTCCAGCGCCTCGGCCAGCGGCCCGGCCAGGTTGGCGATGGGGCGGTTGCCCGGGCGCATCACCACGGGGCGCCAGTCGGTCTCGAAGTCTTCAGCGTGGCGGCGCCTCAGTTCATGGAGCAGGCCGGCCAGCACCAGCGACGACTTGCCGCAGCCCGACGCACCCGACACCGCGATGAACGGCACGGCGGCCAGCCGGGCCACCAGCTCGTCGATCTGCTGCTGGCGGCCGAAGAAGCGGTCGGCCTCGCCGGGCTTGAAGGCGCGCAGCCCGGGGAACGGGTTGGCCGCGATCAGTGCATCGGTGTCGGCAGTGCGCACGGTGCTGCTCATGCCGCACCATCGAGAAAGCGGCGCAGGTCGGCTTCGCCGTTGCTGACCACCGCATTGACCACGCGGGCCTTCTTGGTGGTGAAGCTGTCCTTCTCGTCGCTGCCCTCGCCGACGGCCACGATGCACAGCCGCTCAGGCCCCAGCCGGTCGGCCAGGGCGTCCAGGTCCATCAGGTCGAACACCCAGTCTTCCGACTGGCGGTTCCACACGATGATCGCCTGCGGGCAGGCCGCCAGCGTGCGCGCCAGGCGCTCTTCGTCCTTGGGCGTGGCGCGGCTGAACTTCAGCGGCCGCGGCTCCACGCCCAGCTTGTCGGCCAGCAGCGTCTTCAGTGGCCCCAGGTCGGCCAGGTCGCCGTCTTCCACCAGCACCGCCACCTCACGCGGCTTGGGCGGCGTCTTGGGCGTGGGCTTGGGCAGCTTGTCCAGCATCAGGGTCTTCAGGTCTTCCAGGCTGCCCTGCAGATAGTCTACGCCGTCATTGGCCAGGTCGCTCTCGATGTAGTCGATCAGGCTGCGGGCGCTGGCGTCGGTCTCGGCCGCGGGCTGGATCCACACCAGCGGTGCCGGGCGCTTGCGCTGCTTCATCTCGGCATGCGCCAGCTCCAGCTGCAGGCGGGCGCGGGCGGGCGTCAGCGGCTCGATGGACGGCTGGCGCTGCACCAGGTGGATGCACAGCAGGGCCTCGCCCAGATCCCGCGCGATGCGCTCGCGGTGGTCGTCGGCGTTCCACAGGGTTTCATGCTCGGGCACCACCAGGAAGCCGCGCTGGCGCAGGTCGGTGCGCAGGCGTTCACGCTCCTGCAGCAGCTCGGGCCCGACGTTGGCGATGAACACCTTGCCCAGCGCCTGCTTCTTCTGCAGGCCCTGCAGCTCTTCCAGCGCGGCCATCAGGTCGAAGACCACCCGGCCCAGGCGCTCGTGGTAGTCGTCGTAGTCGCGCTTGGGGTCCAGCTCGCGCCAGGGCTTGGGGTTCAGGTTGAAGAACTCGTGGTGGCCGATCTCGGCCAGCTCGCGCGGGAGTTCCTGGTCGGGCTTGGGCGGGTGCTTGTAGATCGGCACCAGCTTGCGGCCCGCGCCACCGTCACCGGCCTTCAGCCGGCCCAGGAAGCGGTCGAGCTCCTTGCGGCATTCATCGCTGTCGAAGTAGGTGCGCGAGATCACCGCCAGGAAGATGCCGGTGGAGTCGACCGCCTCGGCGATCTCGGGCCGCCAGGCGTCACCGGCGCGCAGCTCGGCGGTGTCGCGCCACATCTGCACATCGCCCACCAGGTCGCGCAGTTGCGCCCGCACGCTGGCGCAGAAGTTGTCGACCCAGGGGTCCTGCCCCTCGTTGGACGTGCGGCGGTAGCTGATGAACAGGTCGTTCTTGAACTGCGGCAGGTAGGCCATGGCGCCTTCGGTCGGTGTGTTCGTTCACAACGCCTCCACCGGCGTCACTTCGGCGCCTGGCGGGTCGCGGCCCAGTCGGTGACCCAGCCCCCGTACTCGTCGGAAATGGCCTTCTCGATGGTGTCGACGAACCGGGCCACGCGCTCGGGCTGGTCACGGTCGTGCGCCACCCGCCATTCAGCCAGCAGGTCCTTCAGGCGGTCGTAGGTGGCGAAGTACTTCGATGCCAGCTCGGCATGCCGGCTGGCCGCCAGGTAGGTGGTGATCGCGCCGGTGGCCGCAGCCACCAGGGCCAGCAGGGCCAGCCAGCCGCTCTGCGGCTTGGCCGGGTCAGCCTTGGCCTGTGAAGGCTCCGCGACCGCGGCAAGTTCACTGCCGGATGCCGCCTGGGCAGCGGATGCCGGCGGTGTGCCCGGTGCGGACACCCGACCGGCGCCCGCTGCCGCCGCGCTGGCAGCGGTGTTCACCGCTTCCATGCTGGCCGCGGGCATGGCGTTCTTCAGCGTCTCGGCGCTGGGGGCGCTGCCCAGACCGCTGGCCCAGGCGCCCATCAGCACGGTGACCAGCCCCAGCACCAGTTCGGCCTGTCGCAGCCGCTGCGTGATGCGGCCGTTGGTCTCGCCCTTGGTGCGGTAGTACTTCATCTGGCCCTGCACCCGCCGGGTGACGTAGCCGTCGACGGTGAGCGACATCGGCGGCGGGCGGTCCTTGTTCTCGGCCGGCACGATGGCCGCGGCGACGCCGGCCAGGTCGACCACGCTCTTCTTGATGGCCCGGCCGCGCCGCACCAGGTTGGCCGCGCTCTGGTCGGTGGTGCCGCCACCACCGGCCACCGGCTGCAGAACGCCCATCAGGTGGCGGTAGATGGATTGCTTGAGGTCTTCGCTCGCGATGCGTGCCAGGGTCCACTGCGCCACCCTTTGGTCGGACACCAGTTGCTGCCGCAGATACGGTACGGCGGCCAGCAGCAGCACGCCGACAGTGGCCCAGAGGGTGGCCGCGCGATCTGTGCCAAACCAGCCGATGCCGGCGGCCACGCTGAGGCCCAGGCCCAGGATGCCCGCCACCGCCGCGAAGATGCGCCAGCGGAAGATCGAGTCGCCGATCGATGAGCCCACCGCCGACCACAGTGCCTGGTCCTGCCAGGCCGATGCCACGGCACGGGCCTCGTCGCTGTCGGGGACGGGCTGTGGCGGTGCCACCCAGAAGAAGCTGTCGGTGCCGCTGTCCTGCCTGATGTCTGCGGCCGCGTCGATCCCAGGTTGGGTGCCTGGGGAGGTCGGGTCGGCGTTGGGAGCGTTGGTGTCCATCGTGCGCGCCGCTCGGCAGCATCCGGGCGTGTTGTCACCCTGTTCGACGTGCCGGTTCTCAAATCAGTATTGCATGGACCGCGCGGCCCGCAGGCCGCTCGCGGGTGGTGTTGTTGGGGGTTGCGCAGCCCGCACACAATGGGCCACACCATGCCCACGCCCGCCCCGCCCGCTGCCGCGTCCACGCCCTCCATCCGGGCCGCGCTGCGCCACCGCGCTTTCCGCAGCCTGTGGATCGCCAGCGCGGTGTACTTCATGGCCAACGCCATGCACGGCATGGCGGCCAGCTGGCTGATGGTGGAGCTGACCGGCTCCAGCTTCCTGGCGGCGCTGGTGCAGACGGCGGTGTTCCTGCCGATGTTCGTGCTGGCGCTGCCGGCAGGTGTGCTGGCCGACACCACCGACCGCGGCCGCCTGATCCTGGCCGCGCTGGCGGTGCAGGCCGCCAGCGTGGTGCTGCTGGCGGCGCTGATGTTCGCCGGCTGGGGCGGGCCGGCCACGCTGCTGCTGTTCACCTTCGTCACCGGCTGCTGCACGGCGATGCTGTCGCCGGCCTGGAATTCAGCGGTGGGCGAGATCCTGCCGCGCGACGAGCTGCCGCAGGCCATCACCGCGATGAGCATCGCCTACAACGGCGCGCGTGCGCTGGGCCCGGCACTGGCCGGCCTGGTGTTCGGGCTGGCCAGCGGCCTGGGCGGCGCCGGGGTGGGCGGAGGCGCGGTGTTTGCGCTGGCGCTGGCCGGCATCGGCGTGCTGGCCTGGGACTTCCACCGCCGCCCGCCGCGGCCGCACCCGCCCACCCGGCTGCCGCCGGAGCGGCTGTGGGGCGGCACGCTGGCGGGGCTGCGCTATGCCTGGCATGCCGAGACCATCCTGGCGCAGTTGGTGCGCACGGCGGCCTACAGCGCCGCGGGGTCGGCCCTGTGGGCGCTGCTGCCGGTGATCGGCCAGCAGCGCCTGGGCCTGGGCGCGGCGGGCTTCGGAGGCCTGATGGCCTGCCTGGGCACCGGCGCGGTGGCCGCCGGCCTGACCATCGGCCCACTGCGCCAGCGCCTGGGGCTGGAGCGCCTGGTGGCCGTGTGCTGCGTGATCTTCGCCGCGGTGATGGTGGTGGCGGCGCTGTCGCGCTGGGCGCTGCCGGTCTACCTGGCGCTGGTGGCCGGTGGTGGCGCCTGGATGGCAGTGATGAACACCTTCAACACGGCCACCCAGACCAGCGCGCCGCCCTGGGTGCGCAGCCGCGCCACGGCCATGCATGTGCTCAGCGCGCTGGGGCCGTTTGCACTGGGCTCGGCGCTGTGGGGCGTGGTGGCCGGGCTGCTGGGCCTGCAGACGGCGCTGGTGCTGGCCGCGGCGCTGATGCTGGCCAACCTGTTGCTGGCGCGGCGCTTTCCGCTGCGCATGGGGGCGCTGCACGAGGTGACGCCGGCCCCGTTCAAGGACCTGCTGCTGGCCGACCAGCCCGACCCCGCCGCCGGCCCGGTGGCGGTGGAACTGAGCTACCGCATCGACCCGGCGCAGGCCGAAATCTTCCTCGACCTGGCCACGCAGTTGAAAGGCCCGCGCCACCGCGACGGCGCGACCCTGTGGCGTGTCTACCGCGACCTGGACGACGCCGGCCGCTACGTGGAGCGCTTCATCGTCAGCAGCTGGTCCGACTACCTGCACCAGCGCGCGCGGCAGACTGTAGCCGACCAGGACATCGAGGCCCAGCTGCGCGCCATGCTGCTGCCCGGCGAGCGGGTGGTGATGCAGCACTACATCGCCGAGCGCTGACCTGCCCACCAGCCACCCAGCGCCGCCAGCGCGCTGAGCGCACTGCCCCAGGCCATGTCGGCCAGGGCCAGGCCGACCGGCCAGCCGCGCAGCGTGGCCAGGTTGGTGAGGTCGTAGGTGGCATAGGCGAAGAAGCCGAACAGCGCCGCCTGCAGCAGCACCGGCCCCGGGCCACCGTCGCGCTGCGGCCACACGCCGAACCAGGTCAGTCCGGCGGCGTAGAGCAGGTAGAACACCGCGGCCACCCCCAGCCAGGGCGGGTCGCGCATCAGCGGGCCAATGCCGGCCTGGTAGGCATCGCGCGCCAGCACGCCCAGCCACAACGCGTCCAGGGCCAGCAGCACCAGCAGCACGCCGGCATAGGTGATCAGCATGCGTTTCATGGGGATGGGTGTCCGTTGTTGTGTGGCCAGGCTGTTGTCATGGCGCCGCCTTGGCCGAGACCCGCCACACGGTGTTGCCGACATCGTCGGCCACCAGCAGCGCGCCCTGGCGGTCCAGCGCCACGCCCACCGGCCGGCCCAGCGCATGGCCGTCGGCGTCGAGGAAGCCGGTCAGCACGTCCGCCGGCAGACCTTGCGGCCGGCCTTGCCGGAAGCCGACGAATACCACCTTGTAGCCGCTGTGCGGACGGCGGTTCCACGAGCCGTGCTGGCCGATGAACATGCCCTCGGCAAAGGCTGGCGGCAAGCGATTGCCTGCTGCATCGGCCAGGCCCAGCGACGCGGTGTGCGGGCCCAGCGCGTAGTCGGGCACACGGGCGCGGGCCACCAGGTCGGGGCGTGGCGGCTGCACGCGTGCATCGACCCGGTCGCCGAAGTAGCTGTAGGGCCAGCCGTAGAAGGCGCCGTCGACCACCTCGGTCAGGTAGTCGGGCACCAGGTCGCTGCCCAGTTCGTCGCGCTCGTTGACCACGGTCCACAGCCTGCCGGCGGCCGGGTTGGCGCCGCCACTGGCCCAGGCCAGGCCGTTGGGGTTGCGCAGGCCGCTGGCCAGCACCCGGTGAGCGCCGGTGGCCGCGTCCACTTCCCACACGGCGGCGCGGCCGGCCTCGGCGGCCATGCCGCGCTCGCCCACGTTGCTGTTGGAGCCCACGGTGACGTACAGCCGCGTGCCGTCGGCACTGGCGATCAGGTTCTTGGTCCAGTGGTGGTTGACCGGCCCCGCCGGCAGGTCGGCCAGCTTCTGGCCGGGCCCGTCGGCCTGCAGGCTGCCCGGGGTGTAGGCGAAGCGCAGCACGGCGTCGGTAT
Source organism: Aquabacterium sp. (assembly GCA_040400895.1). Taxonomy (GTDB): domain Bacteria; phylum Pseudomonadota; class Gammaproteobacteria; order Burkholderiales; family Burkholderiaceae_C; genus Pseudaquabacterium. The sequence continues at coordinate 6,302 of JBBAPL010000131.1, read as the reverse complement.
TGGCCACGTACAGGCTGTTGCCCACCAGCGCCATGCCGAAGGGCGAGTGCAGCCCGGCCAGGAATACGCTGCGCTGGTCGGCCACGCCGTCGCCGTCGGTGTCGCGCAGCAGGCTGATGCGGTTGGCGCTGGGCGTGACGGCGCCGGCGCGCCGCATCACCAGGCGGGCGGCCCAGCCGCGCAGGCCGGCGTCGCTGTCGGGACGGGGTGGGGCGTTGCTCTCGGCCACCAGCACGTCGCCATTGGGCAGCACCAGCAGCCAGCGCGGGTGGTCCAGACCGCTGGCGAATGCCGCCACCTGCATGCCGGGCGCGGCCACCGGCGTGCGGCCGGCCGGCCAGCCGCGCGCCGGGGCGATGTGCACCGTGGGCAGCAGGCTGTGCACCGGCGCCGGCAGGGTGGGCTGGGCGCCGCTGCCGTCGGCCACGGTGAGCCGGGCGGTCTCGCCACAGGCGGCCAGGCACAGGGCGGCGCACAGCGCCAGCCCGCGCCACGGCCGGGGCGCCGGGTGGTCGGCCGTGGCGGTGGCGGTGGCATGGCCGGGGGCGAAGCGGGGGCGGGCGAACTGCATCCGGCGATGCTAGGCGGCCCGGCCCGCGTGCGTTGTCGGCGGGGCCATGGCCCGGTTGTCGGACAACACCGCGGGCGGGCGGCCGCCGCGCACGGCGGCGTCCCGGCGTCAGGCGAGGTGGGCGGCGGCCAGCAGTTCGCGGGTGTAGGCCTGCTGCGGTGCGTCGAACAGCGCCAGCGTCTCGCCTTCTTCCACCACGTCGCCGTTCTTCATCACCATCACCCGGTGGGCCATGGCGCGGATCACCGCCAGGTCGTGGCTGATGAAGATGTAGCTCAGGCCGCGGCGCTGCTGCAGTTCGGCCAGCAGGCTCAGCACCTGCTGCTGCACCGACACGTCGAGTGCCGATGTGGGTTCGTCCAGCACCAGGATCTCGGGCTCCAGCACCACCGCGCGGGCGATGGCGATGCGCTGGCGCTGGCCGCCGGAGAACTCATGCGGGTAGCGCTGCAGCACGCCGTGGATGCCACGCGCGGCCGACAGGCCCACCTCGTCGAGCATGGCCAGCACCTTGGCCTCGCGCTGGGCCGGGCTCAAGTCGGGCTGGTGCAGGGCCAGGCCTTCATTGATGATCTGGCCCACCGTCATGCGCGGCGACAGCGACGCAAACGGATCCTGCAGCACCACCTGCATGCGCTTGCGCATGGCCCGCAGGCGGGTGCGATCGGCGTTGTCGATGCGCTCACCGTCCAGCAGCACCTCGCCACTGGCCAGGGGTTGCAGTGCCAGCAGGGCCATGCCCAGCGTGGTCTTGCCCGAGCCCGATTCACCGACGATGCCCAGTGTCTCGCCGCGCCGCAACTGCAGCGTGGCCTGCTTCACGGCGCGGAACTGCCGCTTGCTGAACCAGCCCGTGGGGATGGCGAACTGCACCTCGGCGGCCTTGGCCTCCACCAGCACGGGCGCACCGGCCGCCAAAGGCTGCACCACCCGCTGCGGCCGGGTGGCCAGCAGGCGCTGGGTGTAGGCATGCTGCGGGTTGGCGAATACCGCTGCCGTCTCGCCGATCTCGACCAGCTGGCCGCGCTCCATCACGCCCACGCGGTGCGTGAAGCGGCTCACCAGGTTCAGGTCATGGGTGATGAACAGCAGGGCCATGCCCATCTCTGCCTGCAGCTCGTCCAGCAGGGCCAGGATCTGGGCCTGGATGGTGACATCCAGCGCGGTGGTGGGCTCGTCGCAGATCAGCAGCCGCGGCCGGCAGGCCAGGGCCATGGCGATCATGGCTCGCTGGCGCTGGCCGCCCGACAGCTCATGCGGGTAGGCATCGACCCGGCGCTCGGGCTCGGGGATGCCGGTGCGCGCCAGCAGCTCGATGGCGCGGGCGCGGGCGGCATTGGGGCGCAGCGCCTCGTGCAGCTCGAGCACCTCGCCGATCTGGTTGCCCACGGTGTAGAGCGGATTCAGCGCGGTCATCGGCTCCTGGAAGATCATGCCGATGCTGGCGCCGCGCAGGCCGCGCATCTGCCGCTCGGTCTGCGTCATCAGGTCGACGCCATCGAAGCGGATGGCGCCGGTGCTGGTGGCGGCATCGACCAGGCGCAGCACGCTCAGCGCAGTGATGCTCTTGCCCGAGCCCGATTCACCGACCAGCGCGAACTTCTCTCCAGAGGCGATGGAGAACGACACGTCATTGACGACCGTGGACGCGCCGAAGCGCACGCTCAGGTGGTCAACTTCCAGCAGAGGGTGGCCGCTCATGTCAGGATTTACGCGTGTCGAAGGCGTCGCGCAGCGCGTCGCCGATGAAGGTGAGCAGCAGCATGGTGACCGTCAGCAGCACGAAGGTGGGCACGATGATCCACCAGGCGTCCAGGTTGGCCTTGCCCTGCTGCAGCAGCTGGCCCAGGCTGGGCACGCTGGCGGGTACGCCCAGGCCCAGGAAGTCGAGCGAGGTCAGCGCCAGGATGGCCGCGCTCATGCGGAAGGGCAGGAAGGTGATCACCGGCGTCAGCGAATTGGGCAGTACGTGGCGCCAGATGATCTGGCCGTTGCTCAGGCCCAGCGCCCGGGCCGCCTTGACGAACTCCAGGTTGCGGTTGCGCAGGAACTCGGCCCGCACATAGTCCGACAGACCCATCCAGCCCCACAGGCTGAGCAGCACCAGCAGCAGCAGCAGGCTGGGGTCGAAGATCGAGGCAAAGATGATCAGCAGGTACAGCTCGGGGATGGCGCCCCAGATCTCGATGCCGCGCTGCAGCGTCAGGTCGATGCGGCCGCCGAAGTAGCCCATCAGCGCGCCCATGGCCACGCCGATGAGGGTGCCGCTGATGGTGAGCGCCAGCGCGAACCAGATGCTGACCCGGAAGCCGTAGACCAGCCGCGCCAGCATGTCGCGGCCCTGGCTGTCGGTGCCCAGCCAGTTCTGGCCGCTGGGCGCGGCCGGCGGCGGCAGCTTGGCGAAGTAGTCGGTCGACGTGGCCGAGTGCGGGTTGGGCGCACCGATGGCCCAGTTGCCGGGCTGCTCCAGCAGCTTGGCGATGAACGGGTCTTTCCAGTCGGTGGGGGTGATGAAGTCGCCACCCAGGGATTGCTCGCTCGGGTTGTCGACCACCGGGAAGATCAGTTGGCCGTCGACGCGTGCCACATAGGGCAGGTCATTGCTGACCAGCTCGGCCAGCGTGGTGATGACCAGCAGCGCGATGAACAGCCACAGCGAGGCATGGCCCAGCCGGTTGCGCCGGAAGCGCGCCCAGGCGCGCTGGTTGGGCGACACACCACGTGCTGCCTGCAGTGCGGTGCTGTCGGTGGCGCTGCCAGCGCTGCTGGCGGCGATGTCGGGGCTGCTCATTTCGCCACGCTCCCGAACTGCACGCGCGGGTCGACCACGCGGTAGAGCAGGTCGCTCACCAGCTTGACCACCAGGCCGATCAGGGTGAACAGGTACAGCGAGCCCAGCACCACCGGATAGTCACGGCGGATCACCGCCTCATAGCCCAGCAGGCCCAGGCCGTCCAGGCTGAACAGCGTCTCGATCAGCACGCTGCCGGCGAAGAAGGCGCCGACGAAGGCCGCCGGGAAGCCGGTGACCAGCGGGATCAGCGCGTTGCGGAAGATGTGCTTGTAGAGCACCCGCTGCTGCGACAGGCCCTTGGCGCGGGCCACCAGCACGTATTGCTTGCGGATCTCTTCGACGAAGGTGTTCTTGGTGAGCATGGTGGTCACCGCGAAGGCGCCGATCGTCAGGCAGATCAGCGGCAGGGTCAGGTGCCAGAAGTAGTCGGCCATGCGTGCGGGCCAGGCGAGTTCGGCCCAGTTGTCGCTGGTCAGGCCGCGCAGCGGAAACCAGTCGTAGAAGGTGCCGCCGGCAAACAGCACGATGAGCAGGATGCCCAGCACGAAGCCGGGAATGGCATAGCCGGCCAGCACCACCAGCGTGGTCAGGGTGTCGAAGCGGCTGCCCTCGCGCACCGCCTTGGCGATACCCAACGGAACGCTCACCAGGTAGGCCAGCAGAAAGCTCCACAGCCCCAGGCTGATGGAGACCGGCAGCTTCTCCTTGATCAGGGTCCACACGTCCTTGTTGTGCATGAAGCTGCGGCCCAGGTCGAAGCGGGAGAAGTTCACCAGCATCTCCCAGTAGCGCACATGCACCGGCTTGTCGAAGCCGTAGAGCTTCTTGAGCTCCGCGATCTGCTTCTTGTCGATGTCGCGGCCGGCGCGGTAGCCCTCACCGCCCGCCGAGGCGCCCGCCTGCGCCTCGGCCAGGATCTGCTCGACCGGCCCGCCGGGCACGAACTGCATCACGATGAAGGTGATGGTCAGTGCCCCCAGCAGGGTGGGCACCATCAACAGGATGCGCTTGAGGATGTAGACGAACATGGTGGTTGGCGCCTCATTCCTTGAAGACGGGGATCGGCGCCTGGCTCGGCGCCAGGGCCTTGTCCCACCAGGTCATCAGGGGCCAGGGCTGGCTGTAGATCTCGATGAAGGTGTCGATGTCCATGTAGCTGGCCTGGGTGGCGGGGATGCCGAAGCGGTTCCAGTGGGACACGTTCTGGCGCCGGGAATACAGCATCGGCACGCTGGTGTATTGCCACATCACGACCCGGTCCAGGGCGCGGGCGGCGGTGCGCAGGTCGTCCAGGGTCTCGGCCTTGGCGATGCGCTCGATCAGCATGTCGACCACCTTGCTCTGCAGGCCGCGGAAGTTCTGGCCGCCTTCCTTGCGGGCCGACTCGCTGCCGTACAGGCTGCCCACCTGCCCTGCATCTGGCAGGGTGAACTTGGGCTCGACGATGATGATCATGTCGAAGTCAAAGGCCGACAGTCGGCGGCGGTAGAGCGCAAAGTCGACCAGACGCTCGGTGTACTCGATGCCCAGCTTCTTCAGGTTGCGGGCGAACTCGGGCAGGCGGCCGGTCTGGCTGGGCTCGAGCATCTCCAGCGTCAGCTTCTCGCCAGCGGCATTGCGCAGCCAGCCGTCGGGCCCGGGCTTCCAGCCGGCCTCGGCCAGCAGTTCTTGTGCGCGGCGCAGGCTGTCGCGCAGGGCATTCGGGCTGGTGCTGTAGCGCGGCATGCGAAACGGCGGGCCGAAGACCTGCGGCGGCAGTTCGGCACGGTAGGGCTCCAGCAGGGCCAGTTCGGCCGCACTGGGGTTGCCCTGGGCGGCGAAGTCGGTGTTGTTGAACAGGCTGTCGCTGGGGTCGAAGGTGCCGTAGCGGTTGTACTTGTCGAAGTCGAAGGCCCGCAGGATCGCCTCGCGCACGCGGATGTCCTGGTACTTGGGGCGGCGCATGTTCAGCTGCATGGCCTGCGGCATGCTGCCGGTGCTGACGACGAAGGTCTGCTTGGCCATGCGCCCGCTCTCCCACTTCGGGCCGCGGTGGCTGCGCGCCCACTGGCTGGCGCGGTATTCCTTGTAGAGGTCAAACTCGCCGCCCTTGAAGCCCTCGCGCCGCACGTCCTGGTCGGCATACATGCGGTAGATGATGCGGTCGAAGTTGTAGAAGCCTCGGCGCACCGGCAGGTCTTTGGCCCAGTAGTCGTCGCGGCGCTTCAGTTCCAGCCGCCGCGGCATCTGGAACTTGTCGACCACATACGGCCCGGTGGCAATCGGCATGTCGGTGACGATCTCGTCGAACTTCTTGCCCGCGCCCCACTTGGCCGAGAACACCGGCAACTCGGCGGTGGAGAACACCGCATCCTGCCCCGGCTCCTTCAGGTCGAAGCGCACGGTGCGGGCGTCCACGGCCACCGCCTTGGCGATGCCCGCCAGCGGCACGGTGTATTCGGGCGAGGCCTGCGGGCTGGTCATCAGGTTGAAGCTGTAGACCACGTCGGCCGCGGTGACCGGGTCGCCGTTGGAGAAGCGCGCCTTGGGGTGGATGCGCCAGGACACGGCGGCCATGTCGGGCGCCACCAGGATCTCCTCGCCGATCAGGCCGTACATGGCCTTGGGCTCGTCCATGGCGATGAAGCCGAGCGTCTCGAAGACGAAGATGCGCATGGCCGCCGGCGCCACCCCCTTGATGGTGTAGGGGTTCCACTTGTCGAAGCTGGTGCGGCGGTCGGGGTTGCTGAGGTTCAGCGTGCCACCCTTGGGCGCCTGCGGGTTGGCGTAGGCGAAGTGGGTGAACCCGCGCGGGTACTTGGGTGGCTGGAAGGCCGAGATCGCGTGTTCCCAGGAGCCGGTGGCCACCGGCGCCGCCACGGCAGCAGCCTGGGTCAGCAGCAGGGACAGCAACAGCGCCAGGCAGTGGCGGATGGCAGAGCGGCAGAAAGGCATCGT
>JBBAPL010000130.1:0-15555 GCA_040400895.1 Aquabacterium sp. | reverse complement strand
CGCGTGACACCGGCGCCGCCCAGAGGCGGCGCCTCCTGGACGACCGAGTTGCTGGGCGGCATGACCGGTGCGTTGGTGATGCTGGCGGTGGTGGTCACGCTGGGCCTGCTGGCGTATGCGCCGCTGGGGCTGGCGCTGGCGCCGCAGGGCGTCACCGCCGCGCTGACCACCGCCGCCGTGGGCGGCGTGGTGTTTGCGCTGATGGGACGGCACGACCTGCAGGTCAGCGGACCCAGCTCGGCCACCGCGCTGATCTTTGCCGGCCTGGTGGCGCAGCTGGCCGCCGACCCGCAATGGCAGGCCGACCGCAGCGGCATGCTGGGGCCGCTGTTGGCCGCCACTGGCTTGGCCGTGGCATTGACGGGTGTGCTGCAGGCGGGTATGGGCCTGCTGCATCTGGGCCGCCTGGCGCTGTATGTGCCGCAGCCGGTGCTGGCCGGCTTCATGAACGGGGTGTCGCTGCTGATTCTGCTGGCGCAACTGCCGGTGCTGACCGGCCTGGGCCGTGGCGGCTTCCAGCCTGCCACGCTGGTGCTGGGGCTGGCCACCGCCGCCAGCATCTGGGCCATCGCCGGGCGCTGGCCGCGCGCGCCGGCGCAGCTGATCGGCCTGGGTCTGGGGGTCGGGCTTTACGCGCTGCTGCACAGCCAGTGGCCGGACCTGGTGCTGGGGCCTCAGGTGGGCCCGGTGCCGCAGGGCCTGCCGCTGCCCGACCTGGCCTGGCGGCTGCTGGCGCCCGACACGGCCGCCTTCGTGGCCCGCCACGCGCTGGCCGTGCTCACCACCGCGGCGGTGCTGGCGCTGATCGGGTCGCTGGAATCGGTGCTGGGTGCGCTGGCGCTGGAGCGCGCGCTGGGCACCCGCGCCCGGCCCGACGCGGTGCTGCTGGGGTTGGGTCTGTCCAACCTGGCGGTGGGACTGTTTGGCGGCATCCCCGGGGTGCTGCTGCGCGGCCGCGCCATCGCCACGCGGCAGGCTGGGGGCCGGGGCCAGCGCGCGGCGCTGGCTGGGGCGCTGACCTTTCTGCTGGTGGCGCTGGCGCTGGGCCCGCTGGTGGCCCTGCTGCCGCTGGCCGTGCTGGCCGGCGTCATGCTGACGGTGGCGGTGGCCCTGTCGGACAGCTGGACCCACCAACTGGTCGGCCAGTGGCGCAGTGGCGAGCGCAGCGCCGACCTGTGGCAGAGCCTGGCCATCGTGGCGGTGGTGTGCGCCGTCACCGTGTGGCAGGGTTTCGTGCTGGGCGTAGCGGTGGGCTGCTTGGTGGCACTGGGCGTGTTCGTGCGCAGCATGAACCGGTCGCTGGTGCATGCCCGCTACACCGCTGCGGACAACCCGTCGCGCCGCATGTGGCCGCCCGCGCAAGAAGCCCGTCTGCAGGCCGACCGCACCCATGTGCTGGTGCTGGAACTGGAAGGCGTCCTGTTCTTCGGCAGCGCCGAGCGTGTGTCGCAGGAGGCTGAGGCCCTGCCAGCCGGCGTGCGCATGCTCGTGCTCGATCTGCGCGGCGTCAGCATGATCGACGCCACCGGCGCCATGGTGCTGCAGCGGCTGTCGCACAGCCTGGCCGACGCTGGCGTGCTGCTGTTGCTGGCCGGCGTGACCCCCGCCAATGCCCACGGCCGGCGGCTGCGCGCAGCGGGCTTCTTCCGGGAACACCCGCGCGATGACTGGTTCCCGGACGTCGACCGCGCGGTCGAGGCCGCCGAGCGTGCGCTGCTGCACCGCGCCGGCCTGGACGATGCCGACCTGCGCCTGCCGCTGGGCCAGAGCACGCTGTGCCACGGTCTGAGCCCGGCGCACTGCGCCCTGCTGGCCGAACGCATGCCTGTGCGCACCCTGGCTGCCGGCGAGGTGCTGTTCGGCCAGGGCGACCCCGCCGACGGCCTGGTGGTTCTGACCCGCGGGTCGATCACCGTGGTGGCCGGCCAGGCGCTTGGCCAGGAACCGCAGCGCTTTGCCAGCCTGTCGGTGGGCATGATGCTGGGCGAGACGGCCATGCTCGACGGCGCCGGCCGCAGCGGCACCGCCATCGCCGACGGCGCGGTCGAACTGCACCAGCTCAGCCTGGCGGCCTTGGACCGCCTGCTGGCCGAGCACCCGGCGCTGGCGGCGCAGCTGCACCGCAACATCGCGCTGCACCTGTCGCAGCGGCTGCGCAAGTCCACGCTGCTACGCGCGCGCGACAAGGCGGGCTGACCTGCCGGGCGCGGCCATGACCGGCAGACATGCCGAGTCCGGCCTTTGACGGCAGACATGCCGGGTCCGGCCTTTAACGGCCGCGGCTGTCACCTGCAGTGCAGCGGCGGCGGCGGGCAGCGCCCTAGAGTGGTCGATCCGACATCCGCTGCGAGGACTGCCCGTGCTGCACCCGTTCCACCATGCCCGCACCACCCCCGACAAACCCGCCCTGGTGATGGCCGACACCGGCGTGGTGGTCACCTACCGCCAGCTGGAAGACGGCGCCAACCGGGTGGCGCAGCTGTTCCGCGCGCTGGGCCTGCAGTCGGGCGACCACATCGCGCTGATGCTGGAGAACCACCCGCGCTACTTCGAGATCTGCTGGGGCGCGCACCGCGCCGGGCTGATCTACACCGCGATGAGCACCCGGCTCACCGAGGCCGAGGTCAGCTACATCGTCAACGACTGCGGCGCCAAGGCGGTGGTGGCCTCGCTGGCCATGGCCAAGGCCGTGTCCCCACTACCGGCCAGCTGCCCCGGCGTGCGCCACTGGCTGATGCTCGATGGTGCGATCGCCGGCTGGACCGCCTATGAAGCTGCTGTTGCCGCCCAGCCGGCCGAGCGCATCGCCGATGAACTGGCCGGCTGCGACATGCTGTATTCCAGCGGCACCACCGGGCGGCCCAAGGGTGTGTTCGTGCCGCCGCTGGCCACCGCCATCGACGCGGCCAGCCCCATGACGGACATCATGGTCAACATCTACGGCGTGTCGGCCGACACCATCTACCTGTCGCCGGCGCCGCTCTACCACGCCGCGCCGCTGCGCTACACCCTGGGCGTGCAGCGCCTGGGCGGCACGGTGGTGGTGATGGAGCACTTCGACCCCGAGCGCTACCTGCAGCTGGTGCAGCAGCACCAGATCACCCACACCCAGCTGGTGCCGACGATGTTCGTGCGCATGCTCAAGCTGCCCGAAGCCACGCGCCAACAGTACGACCTGCGCTCGCTGCGGGTGGCCATCCATGCCGCCGCGCCCTGCCCGGTGGAGGTGAAGAAGCAGATGATTGCCTGGTGGGGCCCGGTGATCTGGGAGTACTACGCCGGCACCGAGGGCAACGGCGTCACCATGGTCAACAGCCAGCAGTGGCTGACCCACCCGGGCACCGTGGGCAAGGCGGTGGTCGGTGAGTTGAAGATCTGCGACGACGAGACCGGCGCCGAGCTGCCACCCGGCCAGAGCGGCACCATCTACTTCGCCAACGGCCGGCCGTTCGCGTACCACAACGACGCGGCGAAGACCGCGAGCAGCACCCACCCCAAGGGCTGGACGACGTTGGGCGACGTGGGCTACGCCGACGCCGAGGGTTACCTGTACCTGACCGACCGCAAGGCCTACATGATCATCAGCGGCGGGGTGAACATCTACCCGCAGGAAGCCGAGAACGTGCTGATCAATCACCCCCAGGTGGCCGACGTGGCGGTGCTGGGCGTGCCCAACGAGGAATTCGGCGAGGAGGTGAAGGCCGTGGTGCAGCCGCGCGACATGCGCGACGCCGGGCCAGAACTGGAGGCTGCGCTGATCGCCTACTGCCGCGAGCACCTGTCACCGATCAAGTGCCCCCGGTCGGTCGACTTCGAGGCCGAGCTGCCGCGCCACCCCACCGGCAAGCTGTACAAGCGGCTGCTGAAGGACCGCTACTGGGCGGGGCACGCGTCGAAGATCATTTGATCGCTCTGCGCTGTTTGCTGAGACCTCGGCGATGCGAAGCACCGGCGAAGCGCGGGCGTTCAGCGACGCCTGAAGCCGCGCATCACGCCACGCGACATCGCGCCAGCAGCATCCGCACCGCCCCGAACGCCACCAGCAGCCCCGCCACCACCGCCACGATCCCCATCACCTGCAGGAACGTGGGCACCTCGCCCAGCACCGGGATGGCCAGCAGCGCCGCGGCGCCCGGCACCATCGCACCGAAGAACGCCGCCCGCCCCGACCCCAGCAGCGCCGCCGCCCGGCTGAAGGCCAGCACCGCCACCAGCCCGGCGCCCAGCCCCTGGGCCAGCACCTGCAGCGCCAGCATGCCCGGCCCGGCCGATGCCAGCCGCTGCCAGTCGGCCAGCAGCAGGAAGCCGGGCGCGAACATCCCGAACGACAGCACCACCACCACGCCGGTCACCCGCAGCGGGTCGACCTGCCAGCGCCGCGACAGCGCGCCGAACAGACCCCAGCAGGTGCCGGCCGCGGCAAACAGCGCGTCGCCCAGCAGCGTCATCCGGCCCTCGCCGTGCAGCAGGCTGTCGCCGCCCATGCAGGCCAGGCCGACCAGCACGCCCACCGCACCGATGGCCGTCTCGCGCGTCCAGCGCTGGTGCGCGATCAGCGCGGCCAGCGTCAGCCCGGTCAGCATCTGGAAGGCCGGCGCCACCACCGCGCCGTGGGCCAGCGGCGCCAGGGTGAAGCCGGTCATGAACAGCAGGCTGAAGCCCGGGCCGGCCAGCACGGTCAGCACCAGGCCGCGGCGCCAGCCGATGCCGGCCAGATCCCGCCAGCCCCAGCGGAACAGGAAGGGCAGCATGATCAGCGCACCCGGCGCAAACCGCAGCAGCGTCAGGTCGCCCGGGCTCAGCCCGGCCTTGACCGCCAGCCGCGCCAGCACCGAATAGCTGGCCCAGATCGCCGCGGCCAGCAGGCCCCAGGCCAGGCCGGCCGCCAGGTGGGAGGGAGCGGCGGTATCGGCGCGGGGCGGGTTCATGCCGGCAGGCTAACAGCCCGCCGGCGGGCAGGCTGTCACCCGCCGTTGCTTCCGATACCTGGCCGGCCGGTCAGCGGAAGCTGTAGTTCAGGCTGGCGTAGAACGACCGGCCGCGCGGGTCGGTGTAGGTCGGGTCGTAGGTCGACAGGAAGTAGTAGCTCTGGTTGGAGTAGGGCGGCGCGGTGTTGGCCAGGTTCTGCACGCCGGCGCGCAGCTTCAGCGCCTTGTTGACCGACCAGGCGCCAGACAGGTCCCACAGCGAATACGCCTCCACCCGGCGCGGCGCGGTGTCGGGCAGGTAGCTGTCGTCGGTGTAGCCCGAGTAGTAGGTGTTGCCCAGCGTGGCCGAGAACGGGCCGCGCTCCCAGTCGATGCTGATGCGGTGGCGCCAGCGCTGGATCACCTGGTCGTTGAGGAACTTGCCCACGTTGCTGACCAGCGGCTCCAGCTTGCCGAACTGGCGCTTGTAGTCGATGACGTAGGTGCCGCTCAGGCCGGCACCCATGCGGCCGACCGGCGTGTCGATGCCGCGCACGTTCAGCTCGATGTCCAGGCCCGAGGTCTGCAGCTTGCCCTGGTTTTCCTTCTTCAGCAGCACGGTGGGCGTGTCGTCGGCATCGCGGGTGATGTAGGCCGCGTAGCGCGTCGGGTTGGCCAGGATGGTCTTCTCGTACAGGTCGCTGATGACGTCGGTCTTCTTGATGTTCCAGTAGTCGACGCTGATGTTGGTGTTCTTCACCGGCTCGAACACCACGCCCAGCGAAAACTGCTTGGACTTCTCGGGCTTCAGGTCGGGGTTGGCCTGCTTGGTGGTGGGCCACTGGTCGAAGTCGTCGATCACCTCGTCGTAGATGAAGGCCGGGCTGCTGCCGTTGCTGGTGGGCCGGTACAGCTCGCTGAACGACGGCGCGCGGAACCCGGTGCCGGCCGAGCCACGCACCAGCAGGTTGGCGCTGGGCTGCCAGCGCACGCCGAGCTTGGGGTTGACGGTGCTGCCGATGTTCTCGTAGTGGTCGTAGCGCAGCGCGGCCTGCAGCTCCAGCTGCCTGGTCAGCGGCGCGCTCAGCTCGCCATAGGCCGAGACGATGTTGCGCGAATTGCTGGTGGCCACCAGGGTCGGGTCGGGGTTGTTGCCCAGCGCCGCGCGGCGGTCGCCGGCGATGTTGTTGCTGACCAGCAGTGCCGAGGGCGTGAAGTCCTGCGACTCGCGGCGCAATTCGGCGCCGACCGCCACGCCCAGGGCGCCACCGGCCAGCTGCGCCAGCGTGCCGGTGATCTTGCCGTCGAGCGCTTCGGTCTTGCCCTTGGACTGGCGCGCCACATCGTCGATGCGCAGCGAGTCGATCAGCGCCTTGCCCGCCGCCGATGACGGGCCGAAGGGGTTGATGCTGCCCGCACGCACCCCGGCGTCGAATTCCTTGAACTTGAAGTAGCCGTTGTAGTAGCGGTCTTCGGTGCTGTTCTGGGCGACGTTGAACGCCACCGAATAGTCCCAGTCCTTGGCCACGGTGCCGTTGACGCCCAGCACCACGCGGGTGGCGTCGCTGGTCACCTCGTTGCTGCGGTTGCCGGCCTCGGTGGCGCGGAAGCGGATGTCGAAGCTGTGGCCGTTGGGCTCGGTGATCGGCCGCGGCAGGTAGCTGTTGATCTGCGGGAAGGTCACGCCGGTCAGCGTGGTCGGGTTGGGCGACAGCACGTACTGGGTCTTGGCCGTCGACTTCAGCAGTTCGGCAAACACCTGCGTGTCTGCGTTCAGCTGGAACACCCCGCGGCCCAGGAACGACAGCTTCTGCGAATCCGGGTAGATCTCGGTGTCGGCCATGTAGTCGTAGCCGCAGGCCTGGGTGCCGATGGCGGTGGTGTACACCGAGGCCGGTGGGTTGCAGCCAGGCGCCGAGAAGTTGACGGTGCGCTGGTTGAACGGCCCGCCGTTGAAGGTGTAGCCAGCGGCATTGATGGCCGCCAGCTGCGCATTGCGGCGGCCTGCGTTGCTCTGCAGCCGGATGTTGCCCGGGTAGGGCCGGCTCGACAGGTAGAACGGCACGGTGTCGGCCAGCGGACGCTGCTGGATGAAATCGCGCTGGGTCGAGCGCAGGGCCTCGAGCTGCTGCACATCGAGCGTGCCGAACACGTTGAACCGGTCCTTGGCCAGGTCGCCGAAGCCGGCGCTGATGGTGCCGGCGGTCTTGCCGGCACCGCCGTCCTGGGTGCGCAGCGCATAGGCGCTGACGTCCACGCCGCGGTAGTCCTGCCGGGTGATGAAGTTGATGACGCCGCCGATGGCGTCGGTGCCGTAGATGGCCGAGGCGCCGTCCTTGAGCACCTCCACCCGCTGGATGGCGCCGGCCGGGATGCTGTTGAGGTCCACGCCCGCCGCGTCACCGGGCGAGGCGAAGTTGGCCAGCCGCCGGCCGTTCAGCTGCACCAGCGTGCTGCTGACGCCCAGGCCGCGCAGGTTGGCGCCGTTGAAGCCGCGCTGGCCGCCGGTGTTGTCGCTGATGCTGGCGCCGTCGGAGAGCGGCGCCGTGCCGGCGCTGATGTTGCGCAGCAGTTCGGCGGCGGTGGTCACGCCCGACTTGTCGATGTCGCCCCGGGTGATGGTCTGCACCGGCAGGGCGGTCTCGCCCTGGATGCGCTTGATGCTCGACCCGGTGATCTCCACCCGCTGGTTGCTGTCCTGCGCCAGGGCGGCGCCGGCCAGCAGCGCGGCCAGGCTGGCGATGGCGGTGGGGCGGAACGGGCGCCGGTGCATCCGGGGCACGGAATGGGTGCGTGGGGTCATCGCTGCAGGTCCTCGGGGTCGGTGGGTGTGGCTGTGAACAGGGCAGTCCTGGCCAAAGGGCCGGGCTTGGCGGCGCACTCTAGGCAGGCCCGCCGCGCCCGTCTCTGGCCGGGGCGCGGGCGGTCGCCTGGCCGAAAGTGGCCGTCGCAAAATCGACAACCCGCCGGCAAACAGGCCGCAACATGACCGCAACACACCGCGGGCCAGGCGGCTACGGCTTGTCGATTTGCGACACCGACTTGCGGCCAGCAAGCGCCCGCGGCTGCCGTGCTGGTGCCTGGGTCTGGCGCCATGGCAGCATCGCGGCCGGCACACCCGCCGCCCCACCTTCGCCCTGGTCACCACCCGTCCGTGCAACGTTTCACCCACGGCTTCCTGCTGCTGCCGCGCTGCTCGCTGCTGGCGCTGGGCGGCGCGCTGGACGCGCTGGAGGCCGCCAATGCCGAGCTGGGCCTGGCGCAGCACAGCAGCCTGTGGCTTAGCCTGGACGGCCGGCCGGTGCGCTGCAGCGCCGGCACCCGGGTGCAGGTCGACCACGGCCTGGCCGACGCGCCCGAGCTGCAGAGCCTGTTCATCCTGGCCGACCTGCCGCTGCCCGACGCCCTGCGCGACGGCCATGCCCGCCAGCTGCACCCCTGGCTGCAGGAGCGCGCGCGCTACGGCATGCTGCTGGGCGGCATCGGCAGCGGTGCAGCGGTGCTGGCCCAGGCCGGTCTGCTGGACGGCCACCGCGCCACGCTGGCCTGGGCCCAGGTGCCGCAGCTGGCCGACCAGCACCCGGCGGTGCTGTGGTCGACCCGCGTCTGGGAGATCGACCGCCAGCGCCTGAGCTGCGGCGCCGGCACCGCCAGCCTCGACCTGCTGATCGCCTGGCTGAGCCGGCTGCACGGTGACCGCCTGGCCCAGGCGCTGGTGGGCCACTTCGGCCTGGACCGGCTGCGTGGTGCCGACGAGCGCCAGGCCTCGCCGGTGCAGGCCCGCATCGGCACCGGCGGCGCCATGCTGGCCGAGGCCGTGGCGCTGATGGAAGCCAACCTCGGCGAACCCCTGCCCACCGAAGAGATCGCCCGCCTGGCCGGCGTGTCGCGCCGCCAGTTGGAGCGGCTGTTCAAGCAGCACCTGGACGCGCTGCCGTCGCGCTACTACGCCGAGTTGCGGCTGATGCGCGCGAAGCGCCTGCTGCAGCAGACCGGCCAGTCGATCCTGCAGATCGGCCTGGCCTGCGGCTTTGCGTCCGGCTCGCACTTCAGCAGCGCCTACCGCGTGCGCTTCGGCCACACCCCGCGTGAGGCCCGCAGCCAGCGCGCCGTGGCCTGGCGCGACGAACCCGAGCAGTCCCCGCCCCAACCGGCCGATGCCAGCCGGAACGAGCGCTTGTGAAATGAGCCCGCCATGACCGACCCGCACCACCTGCTGCTGCGCAGCGCCCGGCCCGACGACCTGGACGCGCTGGAGCGCTTTGCCGCCGCCAGCGCCATCGGCATCACCACCTTGCCGGCCGACCGGGCCAAGCTGGCCGACCGGCTGGCCCGCTCGGCCCAGGCCTTTGCGTCGCAGGACGACAGCAGCGGCGAGGAGATCTACCTCTTCGTGCTGCAGGACATGGCCAGCGGCGCGGTGGTGGGCACCAGCGGCATCGCCGCGCGCGCCGGCTTCGCCGACCGGTTCTACACCTACCGCAACGAGGTGCTGGTGCATGCCAGCCCGGCCCTGGGCATCAGCAACCGCATCCACACCCTGCACCTGTGCCACGACCTGACCGGCTGCACCCTGCTGACATCGTTCTACATCGACCCGGCGTATGAATACACGCTGGCGCCGCAGCTGCTGTCGCGCGCACGGCTGCTGTTCATCGCCGAATTTGCTGATCGCTTCTCCGACCGCATCGCCGCCGAGAGCCCGGGCCTGGCCGACGAGCACGGCCGCTGCCCGTTCTGGGACGCGGTGGGCCGCCGCTTCTTCGGCATGGACTATCCGGCGGCCGAACAGCTGGCCGGCGGGCGCAGCAAGGCCTTCATCGCCGAGCTGCTGCCGCAGAGCCCGATCTACGTGCCGCTGCTGCCCGAGGCCGCCCAGTGGGCCATCGGCCAGCTGCACCCATTGGCCGAGCTGCCGTTCTCCATCCTGCAGGACGAGGGCTTCGACGCCGACACCTATGTCGACATCTTCGACGGCGGGCCCATCGTCGAGGCGCGGGTGGCGATGCTGCGCACCGTGGCCGGCGCCCGCCGCACCACGCTGGCGCCGCAGGCAGCGCCATCCCCCAGCAGCGCCACCCCACCCTGGGGCCTGGTGGCGAATGGCCGGCGCGCCGACTTCCGCGCCGTGCTGGCCGCCAACGCACCGGTGCGCGGCCAGCTGGCGCTGACCGCCGACCAGCAGCAGTGGCTGCAGGCCAGCCCCGGCCAGGCACTGCGCGCCGCCCCGCTGACCCTGGCCCCCCGGAGCGACGCATGAGCCTGCTGCCCCCCACCGTCACCGTGCGCGACGCCACGGCCACCGACGCCCCCGCCCTGGCCGCCTTGCTGGCCCCAGCCACCGCTCTGGCCCTGGCCGACGGTGACCGGCGCCTGGTGGCCGCCCGGCCGGATGGCACGCTGCTGGCCACGCTGCGCCTGTGCCCGCCACTGGGGCTGCAGACACCACGCCACTGGTACCGCGTGGGGTGCGCAGTCCATGCGTCGGCCGAGCTGCGGCTGTTCCTGCGCCAGGCCACGCTGCTGCTGGGCAACGACCTGACTGGCGCCCACGAACTGGCCGACCTGGCGATGGCACCCGGCGCCGACGACGCGCTGCAGGCCCTGGTGCAGGCCGCGCTGGCCGCCGCCCGCACCGGCCCGCTGCACCCGGATGCCAACGGCCGCGTCATCGCCGAGCTGCCCGGCCTGCGCGATGCCCAGGGCCGCTCGCCGTTCTGGCAGGGGCTGGGCCGGCACTTCTGTGCGCTGGATCCGGCCGATGCGCTGGCCCGCCACGGCCCCGACTGGCTGGCCGACGTGGCCGCGTTGCTGCCACGCCAACTGTTCTACACCGCCTTCCTGCCCGGCGATGCGCAGGCCGCCATCGGCACGTTGCACCCGTCGGCGCAGGCCGTGCATGGTGTGCTGCAGGCCTGCGGCCTGCGCTGGCAGCACCAGATCCGCATCGACGACGGCGGCCCGGTGCTCGAGGCCAACTGAGCAGCGCCAGGCCCACCAGCATCGGCCAAGCGACATCGGCTTGCCGATCCCGGACATGCGGCCCGCCCGGTGCGCCGCCGGCGCAGGGGCGCTGCTACAACCCCGGCTCGCCGCACCCCAGCGGCCTGCCGGAGACCACGATGCACCCCACCCGCCGCCGCTTCACCACATTGCTGAGCACGCTGCTTGCCGCCGCTGCCGCCACCCTGCTGCCCAACGCCGCCTGGGCCCAGGCACCTGACTGGGCCAAGGTGCGCGTGGGCGTGGAAGGCAACTACCCGCCGTTCTCCAAGCTGGGCACCGACGGCAAGCTGTCGGGCTTCGACATCGACATCGCGCTGGCCGTGTGCGCCCGCATCCGTGCCGAATGCACCCTGGTGCAGCAGGAATGGGCCGGCATGATGCCGGCGCTGGGCGCGACGAAGTTCGACATGATCGTCGCGTCGATGACCATCACCGACGAGCGCCGCAAGGCCGCCGACTTCAGCGACCCGTACTACGACGTGCCCTCGCGCTGGGTGGCCCGTGCCGGTGCCTTCAAGGACCACAGCCCGGCCGACTTCAAGGGCAAGAAGATCATCGTGCTGCGCAACAGCCCGCGCGCCAAGCATGTGGCCGAGCAGTACAAGGACAGCCCGGTGCTGCTGGTCAACAAGGAGACCGACATCTACCTGGAGCTGGCCGCCGGCCGGGGCGACATCGGTTTCGGGTCCAGCGTGGTGTCGAACGAGGCCTTCCTGAAGCGGCCCGAGGGCAAGGGCTTCGCCCAGGTCGGCAACACCGTGCGGCTGGACGGCGGTGGCGGTGGCGTGGGCATCGCCTTCCGCAAGGGTGACACCGCACTGCGCGACAAGGTAAATGCCGCGCTGAAGGCAATCAAGGCCGATGGCACCTACAAGAAACTGGCCGACGCCTACTTCGACTTCGACGTGTCGGGCGGCAATTGATCGACCTCGCCTGATCACCACCGGCAACACCTGGTTATGCTGCACGGAGACGGACCTGCCATCCTGGGTGGCCTGTGGGCCACGCTGGGCGTGGCCGCGGCGTCGCTGGCGGTGGCCTGTGCCTTCGGCCTGCTGGGCGCGGTGGCCAAGCTGTCGAGCCTGCGCGCAGCACGCTGGGCGGCCGAGGTCTACACCACGCTGATCCGCGGCCTGCCCGAACTGGTGCTGATGCTGGCCATCTTCTACGGCGGCCAGACCCTGCTGAACAGCCTGGCAGAGCGCCAGGGCTGGCCCAGCATCGACATCCCGCCGCTGGCCGCCGGCGTGCTGACCATCGGCTTCATCTTCGGCGCTTACTTGACCGAGACCTTCCGCGGCGCCATCCTGGCCATCCCGCGCGGGCAGGCCGAGGCCGCGCTGGCCTGCGGCATGCAGCGCGGCCAGGTGCTGCGCCGCATCGTGCTGCCGCAGATGGTGCGCCATGCCATCCCCGGCTTTGCCAACAACTGGCTGGTGATGGTCAAGGCCACCGCGCTGGTGTCGATCATCGGGCTGGACGACATGGTGCACCGCGCCAACCTGGCCGCCGCCGCCACCCGCGAGCCCTTCACCTTCTACATGCTGATCGCGGGCCTGTACCTGGCCATCACCACGGTGTCGATCCTGGCGCTGGCGCGGCTGGAGAAGCGCTACAGCCTGGGCGTGCGGGCGGTGACGTTCTGAAGGCGCAGCCATGATCGACTGGACCGTCGTCACCGACAGCCTGCCCGCCTTTGCTGGCGGCCTGCAGGTGTGCCTGCTGCTGCTGGCCATCAGCCTGGCCACCGGGCTGCTGCTGACGGTGCCGCTGGCGGTGGCGCGGGTGTCGCGCCACCGGGCGCTGGCCGGCGCGGTGTGGGCCTACACCTATGTGTTCCGCGGCACGCCGCTGCTGGTGCAGCTGTTCGTGGTGTACCACGGCTTGGCGCAGTTCCCGGCGCTGCGCGACTCGGTGCTGTGGCCGTTGCTGCGCGAGGCCTGGTTCTGCGCCTGGCTGGCCTTTGCGCTGAACACCACCGCCTACACCACCGAGATCTTTGCCGGCGCGCTGCGCGCCACGCCGCATGGCGAGGTGGAGGCCGCCCGCGCCTACGGCCTGCACGGCTGGCGGCTGTACACCCGCATCCTGCTGCCCAGCGCCTGGCGCCGCGCGCTGCCGCAGTACGGCAACGAGGTGGTGGGCCTGATGCATGCCACCGCCATCGCCAGCACCGTCACCCTGGTCGACGTGACCCGCGTGGCGCGCGATGTGTATGCCAACAGCCTGCTGGCGTCGGAAGCCTTCGGCACCGCGGCGGTCATCTACTTCACCCTCACCTTCACCCTGGTGGGCGGCTTCAAGCTGCTGGAATGGCGCTTTCTGCGCCACCTGCGGCCGCAGCGCCCGGCTGCCCAGACCGCCGCCAACGACACCATTGCCGCCCATGCGCACTGACACCATCGACCTGATCCCCGCCGCCCCCGGCGTGCAGCACCGGCTGCAGGTGCTGTGCTTCGGCCCGCCCGGCGCCGCGCGCACCGCCACCATCCAGGCCGCCCTGCATGCCGACGAGGTGCCGGCCATGCTGGTGGCCCAGCAACTGCGCCGGCAACTGGCCGTGCTGGAAGACGCCGGCCAGCTGATCGGCCAGATCCAGCTGGTGCCCTATGCCAACCCGCTGGGCCTGGGCCAGTTGCTGCTGGGCCAGCAGCAGGGCCGCTTCGACCTGCGCGACGGCGGCAACTTCAACCGCCACCATGTCGACCTGGGGGATGCGGTGGCGGCCAGCGTTGGCCCGGCGCTCGGCCCCGATGCCGGCGCCAACCAGCGCCTGGTGCGCCAGGCCCTGCAGCAGGCCGCCGACGCGCTGCACACCCACAACGTGGTGCAGGACCTGAAACACCGCCTGCTGCAGCTGGCCATCGGCAGCGAGGTGGTGCTGGACCTGCACTGCGACAGCGAGGCCGCCATGCACCTGTACACCCTGACGCCGCATGCCACGCTGGGCACCGAGCTGGGCGCGCTGCTGGGCGCGCGTGCGGTGCTGCTGGCCACCGAATCGGGCGACTCGCCGTTCGACGAAGCCTGCAGCCGGCCCTGGCTGGTGCTGGCCGAGCGCTTTGCCGGCACGCCCATCCCGCTGGCCTGCTTCAGTGCCACGGTGGAACTGCGTGGCGAGCGCGACACTGGCCACGGCCTGGCCCAGCGGGATGCGGCGGCGATCATTGAATTTCTGCGCCGGCGCGGTCTGGTGGCCGGTGCGCCGGCAGCGCTGCCGGCACCACGCTGCGCCCCCACGCCGCTGGCGGGGTCCGAGCCGGTCAACGCGCCATGCGCCGGGGTGGTGGTGTTCCATGCCGAGCCGGGGGCCGAGCTGGCCGCGGGCGAGCTGGTGGCCGACATCGTTGACGTGGACAGCGGCGCGCACACAGCGGTGCGGGCCCGGTCGGCGGGCGTGCTCTATGCTCGCTGCGGCACACGCTGGGCCTGGCCCGGCAAGCGGCTGGCCAAGATTGCCGGCACCACGCTGCAACGCACCGGAACCCTGCTGAGCCCCTGAGGCTGAAAGTCTCTCGATCATGCCCGCTCACCACCCCAAAGCGCGCCCGCTCGTCGTTGCAAATGCTCGCCATAGCCCGAGCTATGGCTCCGCTTCGCGCCTAGATCGGGCGCGCTTTGGGCCGTTGCTCGGGCACGCTCGAAATACTCTCAGCCTCTGATGAACGACACCAAGACCGCCCCGCTGCTGCAGGCCGAAGGCCTGACCAAGCGCTTCGGCGCGAACGAGGTGCTCAAGGGCGTCAGCGTGTGTGCCCGCCAGGGCGACGTGATCTCGATGATCGGCAGCAGCGGGTCGGGCAAGAGCACCTTCCTGCGCTGCCTGAACCTGCTGGAGGCGCCCAACGCCGGCACCATCACGGTGGACGGCGAGCCGCTGGACCTGGTGCCCGGCCGCGACGGCGCGCTGAAGGCGCGCGACGCCGCCCAGCTGCAGCGCCTGCGCACCCGCGTGGCCATGGTGTTCCAGCACTTCAACCTGTGGGCCCACATGACGGCGCTGCAGAACGTGATGGAAGCGCCGGTGCAGGTGCTGGGCCTGGCCAAGGCCGAGGCGCAGGCGCGGGCCGAGCACTACCTGCAGCGCGTGGGCGTGGCCCACCGGAAAGATGCCTACCCGGCGCATCTTTCCGGCGGCGAGCAGCAGCGCGTGGCCATCGCCCGCGCTTTGGCGATGGAGCCCAAGGTGATGCTGTTCGACGAACCCACCTCGGCGCTCGACCCCGAGCTGGTGGGCGAGGTGCTGCGGGTGATGCGCAGCGTGGCCGAAGAGGGCCGCACGATGATCGTCGTCACCCACGAGATGGGCTTTGCGCGCGAGGTCAGCAACCATGTGGTCTTCCTGCACCAGGGCCGGCTGGAGGAAGAGGGCCCGCCGGCGCAGGTGCTGACCGAGCCACGCAGCGACCGCTTGCGGGCCTTCCTGTCCAACAGCCTGAAGTAGCGCTGCCGCGCGCTGGCGGATACTCGGCGCCCTGTTGACTGCCCAGCCCCCGGCCATGACCGACACGCCCGACCTGCCCGACCGCCTGAGCGCCGACCCGCGCAGCCCCCACCACAACGCCGCCGTCTTCGAGCGCGACATCGGCGTGCACTTCAACGGCAAGGAACGCTTCGACGTGCAGGAATACTGCATCAGTGA
>JBBAPL010000129.1:0-15763 GCA_040400895.1 Aquabacterium sp. | reverse complement strand
AGCGTGCTCAACGTCTCGTCCATCGTCGGTGCGCTGATGACGACCGAGCAGAAGCCGCTGACCAAGCTCGACGCCAAGATCAGCGCGATCAATGTGCAGATCTCGATGCTGGGTGGTTTCAAGGCCAAGGCCACGACCTTCCAGAGCGCCATCACCGCGCTGGCAGCCTCCGGCAGCTTCAGCAGCCGCAGCGTCAGCTCCAGCAGCAGCGGGCTGGTCAGCGCCACGGCCACCAGCAGCGCCACAGCCGGCGATGTGGACGTCGAGGTCACGCAGTCGGCCGCGGCGCAGCAGACCCTGCTCAGCCCCGCCACCGCCGTGGCCAGCGCCAGCACCGCCTTGCAGGCCGGCACGCTCACCGTGGCCGGCACCAGCTTCACCACCACCACCGACAGCACGCTCACCACGCTGGCGGCCAGCATCAATGGCACCAGCGGGCTGGGTGTCACCGCCTCGGTGGTGCAGTTGGGCGACGCGTCATGGGCCCTGCTGCTGACGGGGTCATCCACCGGGGCCGACAACGCCTTCACCGGCAGCGGCGGGTCAGCCTTCACCTGGCCTGGCAGCAATGCCCAATCGGCCCGGGATGCCCAGATCAGCGTCAACGGCGTCAGCTACACCAGGTCGACGAACAGCTTCAGCAACGTGCTGCCCGGCCTGAGCCTGACCATCAACCAGGCAGTCACCAGCAGCACCAGCGCCAACACCGCCCGGCTGACCGTGGCCTCGGGCAGCAGCAGCGCCAGCGCGGCCGTGGCCACGATGGTCAGCGCCTACAACGATCTGGTCACCAATTACCAGATGCTGACCCGGTCCAGCACCGACAAGGCCAGCCGCGGGCCCCTGAATGCCGATTCGTCCCTGCACAACTTCATGGCGAAGGTGCGCAATTATTTTCAGGCGGGTGTGTTCGACGCCGCCAGCAACGGTCACCAGACGACCTGGTCCGCGTCCGGCGTGACGGTGCAGTCCGACGGCACGCTGGCCGTCGACAGCACCACGCTCACCACCGCGCTGGCGGGCACGCTGGGCACGATCCTGTCCAACGGCATGTACATCGGCGCGGCCTCCAGCACCGACAACCTGCGGACCTTCCTCGCCGATGCCGTCGCCAGTGACGGCCTGGTCGGTGGCGACAAGGCCGGCCGCGAGACCGAACTGGCCAGCTTGAGCAGCCAGCGCAGCACCCTCAGCAGCCGCCTGTCGTCCACCGAGGCGCGCTACAAGCGCATGTACAGCGCGCTCGATGCCAGGCTGACCGCCATGCAGCAGACCAGCACCAGCCTGGCGTCCGCGCTGGATGGGTTGAGCGCCTCCACCAACGGCAAGTGAGCCCCGAACCATGTCCGCCATGCACAGCCGCGCGCAACAGCGCTACCGCCAGGTCGACAACGTGGGTGCCGTCGGCAGCCGCAGCCCGCTGGAGCTGATCCTGCTGGTCTACGACCGCATCGACGACAAGCTGGGCGATGCCGAACTGGCCATTGCCGCGCGCGACCGGGTGCGGGTGAACGACGGCATCAGCCAGGCCAATGACCTGATCAGCCAAGGCCTGATGGCGGCCCTGAACCACGCGCAGGGCGGCGAGGTGTCGCGCAACCTGGCGCTGGTGTACGACTACAGCGTGCGCCGCCTGCTGCAGGCCAGCCTGTGGCAGGACGCCAGCGTCGTGCGCGAGGTGCGTGGCCTGTTGACCGGCCTGCGTGAGAGCTGGGCCACGCTGCAGCCGCCGCCGCGGTTCTGAACGTCCCGGCGCTGTACTGCCGTGGTGTCGGGCAGACGCCCGACCGGCCGTCCCTGCACGGCCGGTGGCCGCACGTGCGAGCGGCGCCAGCGCACACCGCCCCAGGCTAAACGCCAGCGTCCTTCCGGCCGTCATTAGCGGTATCACGATCGGCATCGCACGCACATTGCAAGGTATGGCTTGCAATCGTTAAGTCGGTCAAAATAAGTAAATTACTCAAACACACGAATTCGATATCAATCGAATTTGTGTGGAGCGACCACCTCAGGATCATCATGTCGACCTCGTACACCACCGCCCAGATCGCTGCCCTGACCACCGCAGAGGCCAGCGCGCTGTCCAGCGCCGAGTTGGCGACGTTCTCGACGGCAGATCTGGCGGTCCTGACGACCGCGAACCTCGCCAGCCTGAGCACGGCGGCCCTGGCGGCCATCACCACGGCCGGTGTGCGCTCGCTGGGCAGCTCGGCGGTGGCGTCTCTCACCACCGAGCAGGTGGCGGCGTTGCTCACGCGCCAGGTGGCGGCATTGAGCACGGTCGGCATCGCGGCCATGGGCACAGCGCAGACCGTCGCCCTGACCACGGCGCAGGCCGTGGCGCTGGGCACGGCGCAGTTGCGCGCCCTGGGCACGGCCGAGGTGGCCGCGCTGGAGACCGCCGACCTGGCGGTGCTGGGCACCGGCCAGCTGTCGGTGCTGGCCACCGCGCAGCTGGTGGCGCTGACGACCGAGCAGATGGCCAGCCTGGGCACGGCCCAAGTGGCGGCGTTGACCACGGCCCAGGCCGTCGGCCTGGGCACGGCCAACCTGAATGCGCTGACCACCGGCCAGATGCTGGCCCTGACCACCAGCCAGCTGGCGGCCCTGGGCACGGCCCAGGTTGCAGCCCTGGAATCGGTCGACCTGACCAGCCTGCGCACCGCACAGCTGGCCGCGCTGGGCACGGCGGCGATCGGCGCATTGACCACCGCCAACCTGGTGGCCTTGACCAGCACCCAGGTCGCTGCGCTGACCACCGCCCAGATCTGCGCGCTGGCTACGGCGGCGGTGTCGGCCCTGGAAACGGGCGATCTCGCCGCCCTGGGCAGCGCCCAGGTGCGTGCGTTGTCCACGGCTCAGCTCGATGCACTGGCCACGGCGCAGTGGTCGACGCTGGGCACGGCGCAGCTGGTGGCCTTGGCAACGGCGCAGGTCGCCAGCCTCGACACCGACACGCTGGACCTGCTGTCCACCGCGCAATGGGTGGCGATGACCAGCGCCCAGATGGCCGCGTTGACCACCGGGCAGGTGGCCGCGTTCGAGACCCAGGCGCTGGCCAGCCTGACGACGGGCCAGATCAGCGCGCTGGCCACCGCCAGCGTGGCGGCCCTGGCCACCGACGGTCTGGCAGCCATGGGCACGGCCCAGACGGCGGCCTGGACCACGGCACAGGTGCGTGCCCTGGGCACCGCGCAGCTGGCCGCCCTCACCACCACGCAGCTGTCCAAGCTGGCGACAGCCCAGGTGGCAGCGCTGGCCACGGCGCAGCTGGCCGCCCTGGACAGCAGCAGCCTGAATGCCCTGACCGCCACCCAGTTCAAGGCCCTCACCACCGCCCAGGTGGCGGCGCTGGGCACCGCCCAGATCGCCGCGCTGGAAACCGCCGATCTGGCCAGCCTGGGCAGTGCGCAGATCGTGGCGCTGACCACCGCCGCCGTGGCGGCACTCAGCACCGCCGGCGTGGTGGCACTGACGACGGCCCAGGCCGCGGTCCTGGGCACGGCGCAGGCCGTGGCCTTGTCCACCGCTGGCATCGCGGCGCTGCAGGTGGCCGACCTGAATGCCCTGGGCACCGCCCAGGTGGCGGCGCTGGCGACGGCGCAACTCGCCGCGCTGGGCACCGCCCAGCTCGCCAGTCTGGCCACCCGGCAACTCGCGGCACTGGGCACCGCCCAGCTCGCCAGCCTGGCCACGGCCAGCCTGGTGGCCTTGGGCACCGGCCAGTTCAGCAGCCTGTCCACCGCCCAGCTGGCGGCCCTGGGCACGGCCCAGGTCGCGGCGCTGGAAACGGTGGACCTGGTCGCGCTGGGCAGCACGCAGATCGCGGCCCTGACCACCGGCCAGCTCGCCGCGCTGGCCACGGCCCAGCTGGCCAGCCTGGCCACGGCGCAAGTGGCGTCCCTGACCACCGCCCAGGTCGCCACCCTGGCCACGGTCAGCCTGGACGCCCTGGGCACGGCGCAGTTCCGCGCGCTGACGACGGCGCAGATCGCCGGCCTGAGCAGTGTGCAGGTGCCGGCGCTGGAAAGCGCCGATCTGGCCGCCCTGGGCACCGCCCAGGTGCGCGCCCTGTCCACCGCGGCCATGGCCGCGCTGGACACCAGCCTGGTGGTGGCCCTCGGGTCGGCCCAGGCCGCAGCCTTGACCGCCGCCCAGGTGGCCGCCTTGTCGACCGCTGCGGTGGCGGCACTGGAGACGGTGGATCTCGCCAGCCTGGGCACCGCCCAGGCCGCCGCGCTTGGCACGGCGCAACTGGCTGCGCTGTCGACGGCCCAGCTCACCAGCCTGGGCACGGCCCAGGTGCTGGCCCTGCGCACGGCGCAGTTGGTCAGCCTGACGACCGACAGTCTGAACGCGTTGACGACCGCGCAGATGGCTGCGCTGTCCACCGCGCAGGTCGCGGCGCTGACCACGGCCCAGACCGCTGCGCTGGAGACGCAGGACCTGGCCGCCCTGGGCACCGCGCAGGTGGCGGCACTCGCCACCGCCGCCGTGGCCACGCTGGCCACGGCCGGCATCCAGGCGCTGACCACGGCCCAGGTGCGGGCGCTGTCCACCACGCAGGTCCAGGCGCTGGCCACGGCCGGCGTGGCCGCGCTGCAGACCCAGGATCTCGCCGCCCTCAGCACCTTGCAGGTGTTGGTGCTGACGACGGTGCAGCTGGGCGCCTTGGGCACCAGCCAGCTGTCGAACCTGGGCACCGCCCAGGTGGCAGCGCTCACGGCCACGCAGCTGGCCAGCCTGGCCAGCAGCAGCCTGAATGCCTTCGGTTCGGCGCAGTTTGCAGCGCTGGGCACGGCGCAAGTCGCGGCGCTGACGACGGCGCAAGCCGCGTCGCTGGAGACCGCTGACCTGGCGGGCCTCACCACGGGCCAGGTGTCGCGCCTGAGCACGGCGGCCATGGCGGCGCTGAGCTCGGTGTCCGTGGCGGCACTGAGCACCGCCCAGACCGCTGCGCTGGGAACGGCACAGCTGCGCGCGCTGACCACCGAGAACGTGGCCGCGCTGCAAACGGCCGACCTGAACGCCCTGGGCACGGCCCAGGTGGCGGCGCTGGGCACGGCCCAGCTGTCGGCCTTCACGACCGCGCAGCTTGCCAATCTGGGCACCGCCCAGGTGGTGGCGCTGACGCCGGTGCAGGCCGCCAGCCTGGCTTCCAGCAGCCTCAACGCGCTGACCGCATCGCAGTTTGCCGCGCTCGGCACGGCCCAGGTGGCCGGCCTGAGCACCAGCCAGGTGGAGGCGCTGGAATCGGCCGACCTGCGCGCGCTGACCAGCACCCAGGTGGCCGTGCTCACCACCGGCCAGCTGGCCGCGCTGAGCAGTGTGCAGCTGCCGCTGCTGGCCACCGCCCAGGTGGCCGCCCTGACAACGGCCCAGCTCGCCAGCCTGGCCACGGCCAGCCTGAACGCGCTGACGACCAGCCAGTTTGCCGCCATGGGCACGGCCCAGATCGCCGGCCTGACGGCCGCCCAGGTCGTCGGGCTGGAAACCGTGGATCTGCTGAGCTTGTCGGCCACGCAGGTGGTCGCCCTGGGCACCGGCCAGCTGGCCGCGCTGACCACCGACCAGGTGGCCCTGCTCACCACGGCCCAGGTGGCTGCGCTGGGCACCGTCCAGCTGGCCAGCCTGGCCACGGCCAGCCTGGTGGCACTCACCACGGCCCAGGTGCGGTCGCTGGGCACGGCCCAGGTGGCCGCGCTCACCGCCACCCAGGTGGCTGGTCTGGAGACGGTCGACCTCGCCAGCCTGACCACGGCCCAGGCCGTGAGCATGAAGACCAGTGGCGTCGCGGCGTTGACCTCGGCCCAGGTGGTGGCGTTGAACACCGCCCAGGTCGCTGCGCTGGGCACGGCCCAGCTGGCAGCGCTGGGCACCGCCAGCATGGCAGCGCTGGAGACGGTGGACCTGGCCGCGCTGGGCACCGCCCAGATCGCCACGCTGGCCACCGCGCAACTGGCTGCGCTGGGCACGGCGCAAGTCGCCAGCCTGGGCACGGCCCAGGTCGCTGCGCTCACCGTCACCCAGACGGCCAGCCAGTCCACCGCCAGCCTGGCCGCATTGACCACGGCGCAGTGGGCAGCCCTGACCACCGGACAGATGGCGGGCCTGACCACCGCCCAGGTGGCCAGCCTGGCCACGGCCACGCTCGCCGGGCTGAAGACCAGCCAGCTGGTGGCCCTGTCCACCGCCGCCGTGGCCGCCATCAGCACGGCGCAGGTGGTGGCGTTGACCAGCGCACAGTCGGCTGCCTTGAGCACCACCCAGCTGGGCGCGCTGCCCACCGCCGGATGGGCTGCCCTGGAGACCGTGGACCTGGCGGCGCTGGGCACGGCCCAGCTCGCCACACTGAGCACCGGCGCCTTGGCGGCGCTGACCAGCACGCAACTGGTGGCCCTGGGCACGGCCCAGGTCGCGGGCCTGACGCCCGCCCAGGTGGCCAGCTTGAGCAGTGCCAGCCTGAATGCCCTGGTCACCGCCCAATTCCGTGCCTTGACCACGGCCCAGGTGGCCGGCTTGGCGACGGCCCGCGTGGCCGCTCTGGAAACGGTGGACGTGGTCGCGCTGGGCACGGCCCAGATCGTGGCCCTGGGCACCGCCGGCGCTGCCGCGCTGACCACGGCCGCCGTGGTCGCCCTGGGCACGGCCCAGCTGGCAGCGCTGAGCACGGCCCAGGTCCGTGCCTTGGCGACCGAGGCCGTGGCCGGCCTGCCCGTGGCCGACCTCAACGCGCTGGGCACCGCCCAGCTGGTGGCCTTGAGCACCGTGCAACTCGGCGCGATCGGCACGGCCGAGCTGGCCGGCCTGAACACGGTGCAGGTGGCTGCACTGGCCACAGCCCAGGTGCAGAGCCTGGCCACCGACAGCCTGAACGCGCTGACCAGCGCGCAATTCCGCGCGCTCACCGTGTTCCAGGTGGCCGCACTCACCACGGCCCAGGTGGCTGCGCTGGAGACAGCCGACGTCGCCGGCCTGGCCACCGGGCAGATCAGCGCACTGACCACCGCCGGCGTGGCCGCGCTCAGCTCCGTTGCCACCGTGGCCCTGGGCACGGCCCAGGCCGTGGCCCTGTCCACCGCCCAGGTGCGCGCGCTTAGCACGGCCAGTCTGGCCGCGCTGGAGACCGTCGATCTGGCCAGCCTGGGCACCGCCCAGGTGGCGGTGCTGGGCACCGCCCAGTTGGCGGCATTGACCAGCACCCAGCTGTCCAACCTGGGCACCGCCCAGGTGGCGGCGATGACCACGGCCCAGGTCGCCAATCTGGCCACCAGCAGCCTGAACGCATTGAAGGCGAGCCAGTTCGCCGCCTTGACCACGGCCCAGGTGGCCGGCTTGTCCACCAGCCAGGTGGCTGCCCTGGAGACGGCCGATCTGGCCAGCCTGGGCACCGCCCAGATCCGCGCGCTGAACACCGCCGCGGTGGCCGCCATGGCCACCGAAGCGGTCGCCGCGCTGACGACCGCGCAGGCCGCGGTGTTGACCGCCAGCCAGATCGCCAACCTGACGACGGCCGGCGTGGTGGCGTTGGAGACGGTGGACCTGAACGCGCTCGACACCGCCCAGGTGGCGGCCTTCAGCACCGCGCAAGTGGCTGCGTTGAGCACAGCCCAGTTCGCCAGCCTGGGCACCGCCCAGCTCGCGGCCCTGCGCACGGCCCAGAGCACCAGTCTGGCCACCGAATCCTTGGCCCTGCTCAACACCACCCAGCTGGCCGCGTTGACCACCGCCCAGGTGGCCAACCTGACCACCACCCAGGTGGCCTCGCTGGCCACCGCGGCCCTGGCCAGCCTGGCGACGGCACAGCTGGCGGTCCTGTCCACGGCCAACGTGGCCGCGCTGGCGTCTGAACAGGTCGTGGCGCTGACCACGGCGCAAGCCGCGGCCTTGACCACGGCCCAGGCCCGCGCCATGACCACGGCCAACCTGGCGGCGCTGGAGACCCGCGACCTGGTGGCCCTGGGCACGGCCCAGCTGCAGGCTTTGAGCACCAGCCAGTTGGCAGCACTGACCAGCATCCAGCTGCCGACCCTGGCCACGGCCCAGGTGGCCGCCTTGAGCGCCAGCCAGGTCGCCAGCCTCGCCACCAGCAGCCTCAACGCGTTGAGCGCCACCCAGTTCAAGGCCCTCACCACCGCCCAGGCCGCCGCCCTGGCCAGCGCCCAGGTGGCGGCGCTGGAGACCGCCGACCTGGCCAGCCTCGGCACCGGCCAGGTGATGGCCTTGGCGACCGCCAGCGTCGCTGCGCTGACCAGCACCGAGGTGCAGGCCCTGTCCACGGCCCAGCTCAGCGCCTTCACCACGGCCCAGGCGGCCGCGTTGGCGTCCGATGCCGTGGCCGCGCTGGCCACCGTGCAGTCGGCAGCCCTGACCACGGCCCAGGTGTCCGCGTTGACCACCGCCCAATTGGCGGCGCTGGGCACCGCCCATCTGGCCACGCTGGGCACCGCCCAGCTGGTGGCCCTGACCACCGCCCAGGTGCAAAGCCTGGCCAGCAGCAGCCTGAACGCGCTGACCGGCAGCCAGTTCGCCGCGCTGCGCACGGCCCAGGTGGCGGCGCTGGCCACCGCCCAGGTGGCGACGCTGGAGACCGCCGATGTGGCCAGCCTGGCCACGGCCCAGATCACCGCGCTGACCACGGCATCGGTGGCCGCGCTGAGCACGGCGGCCGCCAAGGCGCTGACCACGGCCCAGGCCGCTGCGCTGCGCACCGCGCAGATGTCGGCGCTGGCCACGGCCTCGGTCGCCGCTGTGACCTCGGGCAGCCTGAATGCACTGGGCAGCGCCCAGATGGCAGCGCTCACCACCGCCCAGCTGTCCGCGCTGGGCACGGCCCAGTGGGCCACCCTCGGCACCCTGCAGGTGGCGGCACTCACCACCGGCCAGGTGGTCAGCCTGGCCACCGTCAGCCTGCGTGCCTTGACGACGGCGCAGTACGCCGCCCTGACAACGGCTGAAGTGGCCGCGCTGGCCACCGCCCAGGTGGCCGCGCTGGAGACGGCCGACCTGGCCGCGGTCGGCACTGGGCAGGTCACCGCCATGGGCACGGCCCAGCTGGCCGCCCTGACCACCGCCCAGATCGCTGGCATGGGCACCAGCCAGGTCAGCGTCTTGACCGCCACCCAGCTGGTCAGCCTGGCCACCAGCAGCCTGAATGCGTTGACCGCCAGCCAGTTCGCGGCGCTCGTCACCCACCAGGCCGCCGCCCTGAGCACGGCCCAGGCGGCCGCACTCGAGACCGCCGACCTGGCCAGTCTGGGCACCGCCCAGGTGGCCGTGCTGTCGACCGCCGCCATGGCGGCGTTGACCAGCACCCAGGCCGTGGCGCTGACCACGGCACAGGCGGCGGCCTTGACCACCGCCCAGTTGGTGGCCCTGACCACCGCCAACATGGCGGCCCTGGAAGTGGCCGACCTGAATGTGCTGGCCAGTGTCCAGATCCGCGGCCTGGCCACCAGCCAGCTGGCTGCGCTGGTCACGGCACAGTGGGCATCGCTGGGCACCGCCCAGTTGGCATCGCTGAGCACGGCCCAGCTGGCCAGCGTCAGCACGGCCAGCCTGGCGGCGCTGCGCACAGCCCAGCTGAATGCGCTGACCACCAGCCAGGTGGCCGGCCTGGCCACAGTCCAGGTGGCTGGCTTGCAGACCGCTGCCCTGGCCAGCCTGGGCAGCGCCCAGGTGGCGGCCATCAGCACGGCCGGCATCGCCGCCCTGGACACGACCCAGGTGGTGGCACTGACGACCACCCAGGCGGCCGCACTGGGCACGGCCCAGGTGCGTGCCCTCGTCACGGCCGATGTGGCCGCGCTGGAAGTTGGCGACCTCGCCGCGCTGGGCACAGCCCAGGTCGCGGCCCTGGCCACCGCCCAGCTGTCGGCCCTGGGCACGGCCCAGATGGCGGCGCTGACCACCGCCCAACTCGTGGCCATGGGCACCGCCCAGACCACCAGCTTGGCCACCACCAGCCTGAACGCGCTGGGCACCGGGCAATTTGCCGCGCTGACCACCCAGCAGGTCAGCGCCCTGGCGACCGACCAGGTCGCCGGCCTGGAGACGGCAGACCTGCGGGCGCTGTCCAGCCTGCAGGTGGTGGTGCTGACGACGGCGCAGCTGGCAGCACTGGGCAGCAGCCAGGTGTCGAACCTGGGCACGGCCCAGGTGGCGGCGCTGACGACCACGCAGCTGGCCAGCCTGGCCAGCAACAGCCTGAATGCCCTGGCCTCGGCGCAGTTCGCGGCGCTGGGCACCGCCCAGGTGGCGGCGCTGACGACGGCGCAAGCCGCGTCGCTGGAGACCGCTGACCTGGCGAGCCTGTCCACTGCCCAGGTGTCGCGCCTGAGCACGGCGGCCGTGGCTGCGCTGACCTCGGTCTCGGTGATCGCGTTGAGCACCGCCCAGGCCAGCGCCCTGGGCACGGCCCAGGTGCGGGCGCTGGCCACCGACGGGGTGGCCGCGATGGAAACAGCGGACTTGAAAGCCCTGGGCACGGCCCAGGTGGCGGCGCTGGCCACCGCCCAGCTGGCGGCCCTGACGACCACCCAGTTGTCCAAGCTGGGCACGGACCAGGTGGCGGCGCTGACGGCGGCGCAGGCGGCCAGCCTGGCCACCAGCAGCCTGAATGCACTGGGCACGGCGCAGTTCACCGCGCTGGGCACGGCCCAGGTGGCCGGCCTGGGCACCAGCCAGGTGCTGGGGTTGGAATCGGCTGACCTGCGCGCGCTGACCAGCACCCAGGTGGCCGTGCTCAGCACCGGCCAGCTGGCCGCGCTGAGCAGCGTGCAGCTGCCGCTGCTGGCCACCGCCCAGGTGGTCGCCCTGACGACGGCCCAGCTCGCCAGCCTGGCCACGGCCAGCCTGAACATGCTGACGACCAGCCAGTTCGGTGCCATGGGCACGTCCCAGGTGATGGCCTTGACCGCCGCCCAGGTGGCGGCCCTGGAGACTGTCGACCTGGCCAGCCTGTCGACAGCGCAGACTGCCGCGCTGCAGACGGCCGGTGTGGCCGGCCTGACCAGCAGCCAGATCGTGGCGCTGACCACGGCCCAGACCCGGGCCCTGGTGACGGCCCAGATCCGTGCGTTGGCCACGGCCAACCTGGCGGCGATGGCAACCGTGGACGTGGCGTCCCTGAGCACCGCCCAGATGGTGGCCCTGACCACCGCCCAGCTGGCCGCGTTCGGCACGGCGCAGCTGGTCAGTCTGGCCACGGCCCAGGTGGCCGGCCTGGCCACGGCCCAGGTGGCCAGCCTGGCCACGGCCAGCCTGAACGCCTTGACCACGGCCCAGATCGCCGGGCTGAAGACCACCCAGCTGGTGGCGCTGACCACCGACCAGGTGAGCAACCTGGTGACCACCCGCCTGGCGGCACTGACCACCGAGCAGGCGGCAGCGCTGACCACGGCGCAACTGGCTGCGTTGACGACTGCCGCCCTGGCCAACCTGACGACCGCCCAGGTCGCCAGCCTGACCACCCGCCAGACCGCCACCCTGGCCACGGCCAGCCTGAATGCCCTGACGACGCGGCAGTTTGCCGCCCTGACGCAGACGCAGGCGGCGGTGCTGACCACCGCCCAGGTGGCGGCATTGGAGACCGAGGACCTGGCGACCCTGGGTACGGCACAGGTCGCGGCCTTGGGCACGGCTGCCGTGGCCGCGCTGACCACCGCCGAGGTGGTGGCCTTGACCACCGCCCAGGCGGTGGCGCTGACCACCGCGCAAGTGGTGGCCCTGCGCACGGCCCAGGTGGAGGCGATCGCCAGTGCCGACCTGCGTGCCCTGAGCACCGCCCAGGTGACGGCGCTGACGACGAACCAGCTGTCCGCACTGACCAGCGACCAGCTGCAGAACCTGCGCACCCAGCAGGTGGCCGCCATCACCACGGCCCAACTGGTGAGCCTGGCCACGGCCAGCCTCACGGCCTTCAGCACGCAGCAGTTTGCCGCCATCACCCAGTCGCAGGCCGCCAAGTTCACCACCGCCCAGTTCGCGGCGCTGGAGACGGTCGACCTGGTCAGCCTGGGCACCGCCCAGATCTCCGGTCTGAGCACGTCCAGCGTGGCCGTGCTCACCGCAGGCGGTGCGGCAGTGATGACGACGGGCCAGGTGACCGCGCTCAATACCGCCCAGGTCAAGGCGCTGACCACCGCCGCCGTGGCCGCATTGCAGACCGTGGCGCTGAACGCCATCGATGCGGCCGAGATGGCCGCGTTCACCACCGCCCAGCTGGCGGCGCTGACGACCGACCAGCTGGCCAACCTGGGCACGGCCCAGGTGGTGGCGCTGAGCAACACCCAGGTGGCCGGCCTGGCCACCGCCAGCCTCAATGCGCTGACGGCCTCGCAGTTCGGCGTGATCACCTCGGCCCAGTCTGCCGCGCTGACCACCGCCCAGGTGGCCGCGCTGGAGACCGCCGACGTGGCCCGCCTGAGCACCGATGCCGTGGCCGCACTGACCACCAGCGCCGTGGCAGCCCTGTCCACCGCAGCCGCGGCGGCACTGACCACCGCGCAGATGGCGGCCCTGGGCGTGGCCCAGGTCGCCAAGCTGTCGGCTGACAACGTGGCCGTGTTGCAGACGGCCGCCCTGAGCGCGATGACCACCGCCCAGGTGCGCACGCTGAGCAGCGCACAGCTCGACGCCCTGACCACGACCCAGCTGTCCAACTGGGGCACCCGTCAGGTCGTGGCGCTCGGCCAGGCCCAGGTGGCCCAGCTCGACAGCGACAGCCTCAACGCCTTCACCACCAGCCAGTTCGCCGCTCTGGGCACGGGCCAGGTGTATGCGATGACCACCGAGCAGGTGGCCGCACTGGAGACGGCCGACCTGGCCAGCCTGAGCGGCACGCAGGTGGCCGCCTGGGCCACCGCGCGCATCGCCGCGATCAGCACCGCTGGCATGGTGGCCATGACCACCGCCCAGATGGTGGCCCTGGCCACCGGCCAGGTGATGGCCCTGAGCACCCAGAACCTGGCGGTGATCGAGACCGTCGACCTGGCGGCGCTGACCACCGGCCAGGTGGCGGTGATGGGCACCGCCCAACTCGCCGCGCTGTCCACGGCGCAGATGGCCGCCCTGACCACGGCCCAGGTGTCCTCGCTGCGCACTGGCCAGGTGTCCAACCTGTCCACCAGCAGCCTGAATGCGCTCAACACGGCGCAAATCCGTGCGCTGACCACGCAGCACATCCCCGCGCTGACCACCGACCAGGTGGCCAATCTGGAGACGGCGGACGTGGCTGCACTGACCACGCTGCAGCTGTCCACACTGCGCACGGCCGGCGTGTCGGCACTGACCGCGGACGCAGCCCTGGCGCTGACCACCGCCCAGATCGCCGCGCTGACGGTGACCCAGGTGCCGGCGCTGTCGACGGCCGATCTGGAAGTGCTGGAGACCGCCCAGCTGGCGGCGCTGACCACCGTGCAGCTGCCCCTGTTCACCACGGCCCAACTGGCCGCGCTGACCACCAGCCAGCTCGCCAGCCTGGCCACCCGCCAGCTGGTGGCGCTGACCACGGCGCAGATCACCGGCCTGGCCACGGCCAGCCTCAACGCGCTGGTCACCGACCAGTTTGCGGCGTTGGCCACGGCCCAGCTGGCTGCTTTGACCACCCAGCAAGCCAGCAACCTGGAGACGGCCGACCTGGCCGCGCTGACCACCGCCCAACTGGTGGCGCTCAGCACGGCGGCGGTGTCGGCGCTCAGCACGGTCGGCACGGTCGCGCTGACGACGGCGCAGACCGCGGCACTGACCTCCACGCAACTGGCCGCCCTGGCCACGGTGAACGTGGCCACGCTGCAAACGGCCGACCTCAACGCCTTGACCACCGACCAGGTGCCGGCCTTCACCACCACCCAGGTGGCGGCGCTGACCACCGCACAGCTGGCGGCCCTGGGCACCCGGCAGGTGGCCGCACTGGGCACCAACCAGCTCGCCAGCCTGACCACGGTCAGCCTGAATGCGCTGACGACGGGGCAGTTTGCCGCCTTCACCACCGCACAGTCGGCCGCCCTGACGACGGCCCAGGTGGCGGCCCTGGAGACGGCCGACCTGACCAACCTGGGCACCGCCCAGGTGGCGGCCTTGAGCACCGCGGCCTTGTCGGCGCTGAGCACCGCCAGCATGGGTGCCATGCTGACGACGCAGTTTGCGGCGCTGGCCAGCAACCAGGTGGGCGCCTTGCAGACCGGCCAGCTGGTGGCCCTGTCGACCGGGGCGCTCACCGCGCTGGCCACGGCCACGCTGGCCACGCTGGCCACGGCGCAGCTGGCATCGCTGTCCACCGCCCAGCTGTCCAGCCTCACCACCACCCAGGTGGCCGCACTGTCCACCGGGCAGCTCGCCACCCTGGCCACGGCCAGCCTGAATGCGCTGACCACCGCGCAGTTCCCGGCGTTGACCACGGCCCAGGTCGTGGCGCTGACGTCCGATCAGGCTGCCGCGCTGGAAACCGCTGACGTGGCCAGCCTGGGCACCGCCCAGGTGGCGTCACTGAGCACCGCGGCCCTGTCGGCCCTGACCACGGCCGCGGCCGTGGCGTTGAACACCGCGCAGCTGCCGGCCCTCACGACCGCCCAGCTGGTGGCCCTGCCCACCAACCTGGTGGCCGCGCTGGAGACAGCCGACCTGAGCGCGCTGACCACCACCCAGGTGGTGGCGCTGACGACCGACCAGCTGGCGGCCCTGACCACCACGCAACTGTCGAACCTGACCACGCGCCAGGTGGCGGCACTGGCCACCGCGCAGCTGGTGAGCCTGGCCACGCAGAGCTTGAACGCCCTGACGGCCGCGCAGTTCCAGGCCCTGGGCACGGCCCAGCTGGTGAGCCTGAGCACCGACCAGGTCGCATCGCTGGAGACGGCGGATGTGGCTGGCCTGGGCACCGCCCAGACGGCGGCCCTGAGCACCGCCCAGGTGGCGGCGCTGAGCACGGTTGCCGTCGTGGCCCTGACCACCGCCCAGGTGGCGACCCTCACCACCACCCAGGTGGTGGCCCTGACGACCGACGGCGCAGCCGCGATGCAGACGGCCGACCTGGTGGCGCTGACCACCGCCCAGGTGGCAGCGCTGAGCACCGGCCAGCTGGCCGCGCTGAGCACCGCGCAGATGACCAGCCTGGCCACCAGCCAGCTGGCGGCGCTGACCACGGCGCAGGTGGCCAGCCTGGCCACCAACAGCCTGAACGCGCTGACCACGACGCAGCTGCCGGGTCTGACCACCCAGCAGATGGCGGCGCTGACCACCGAGCAGGCGGCCGCGCTGGAGACGGCCGACGTGGCCAACCTGGGCACCGCCCAGGTGGCCGCCCTGAGCACCGCTGCGGTGGCCGCGCTGGCCACCACCAGCCTGGTGGCCCTGACCACCGCCCAGGTGCGGGCACTGACCACCACCCAGGTGGCGGCGGTCACCACCGACCAGGCCCCGAGCATCGAGCCTGCGGACCTGGCGGCCCTGGCCACGGCGCAGATCGCCGCGCTCAGCACGGCGGCGGTCTCGGTGTTGAGCACCGCCGGCGTGGTGGCGCTGAACACCGCCCAGTTGCCGGCGCTGACCACTGCCCAGGTGGTGGCCCTGTCCCTGGACGCGGTGGAGGTGCTGGAGACGGCTGACCTGAGCGCGCTGACCACGGCGCAGACGGTGGCCCTGGGCACGGCCCAGCTGGAGGCGCTGACCACGACGCAGCTGTCGAACCTGGCGACACGCCAGGTGGCAGCGCTGACCACGGCGCAACTGGTGAGCCTGGCCACGGCCAGCCTGAACGCGCTGA
>JBBAPL010000128.1:0-15791 GCA_040400895.1 Aquabacterium sp. | reverse complement strand
CTGGCCTGTGGGGCCAGAGAGCCACATGAGTTGCATGAGATTTGAGGGTGAGGGTGCAGGATTTTTGGCAGTCCCAATTGCCTCGTCTAGTCTGCTCACCCTAGTCCTCTGTGTAAAGCCTGTAAAACACCAACAGCGCAGTCAATTGTTGGGGCCCGTGTGATCATGTTCCCGTTCGTAGCTGGCCGTTGTTTCGTGCACGCCAGTTGATGCGAGACGTGATCGAGTCGTTCAAGCCAGAGCAATCGCTATGAGTCAAGTTCACCCCGTTGCTCGAACGACGCCCCGCACGCGGGCGGAGATGCGGTCTTCCGAGGACTCCAGCGCTGAGCTCGCCAAGCGCTACAACGTCAGCATCGCCACTGCCCGCAAGTGGAAGGGCCGCGACGACTCGCAAGATCGATCGCATCGCCCCACATCCTCGCCACGACATTGGGCGTTGGCCAGGAACTGCTCGGAGGCTGCACATGCTGCTGTTGTCTGCAATGCACAGCGAACGCTGCAACTCAGCCAGCGTGTGGGCACATGCTGTGTGGCGCGCTGAACGGTGAGCGAAGTGGAGGGCTGCGACCTCGAGAAGTCGCGTGACGAGATTGCCAAGGCCGACTTTGCAGTGACACCGGCCCCCGAGAAGCCAGCCGCCCAGGCGGCCACATCGGCCAGGCCGTAT
This sequence comes from Aquabacterium sp., assembly GCA_040400895.1. Classification (GTDB taxonomy): domain Bacteria; phylum Pseudomonadota; class Gammaproteobacteria; order Burkholderiales; family Burkholderiaceae_C; genus Pseudaquabacterium. Next base: position 15,121 of record JBBAPL010000128.1, on the reverse strand, counting down.
GGCGGCCAGTGAGTGTCCAGGTCGGATGCCGTTGCCGCCGTGGCGCCCATCCGCATCGACACCGAGGAGCAGGTCTGAGTCGACGGCAAAAAGATCAAGGCCGTGCTCGGTGATGGCCGTCAGGTGTTCAAGGCCAACAGCACTAAAGCGCGTCCTCAAGGCCGCCGCGTTGCTCATCGGTTCGGAGAACGGACGCGGGTTCGGTTCCGTGTTCCACCACCAAGTTACTGTTTGACGATGTTCAAGCAAGATCAGGGCGCTAAGTCAATCAACGACTTGGCGCCCTTTTTACGTCCGGCTTGGAGTGTCGTTGTCCGGTAGTCACCGTCCCCCGCTCCAGTTGCTTCTGCAGTCACCGCACTCCTGCCATGCTGCGGCGTCTCTGGACGGTGACGGACCCCGGTGAGGAATGCGGTGCCATCACCATCGACAGCCGGCTGGACAGCTTGCGCACGGGCGCCACGACGGCGGCACGCGGCCGTGGCTGCCGTGCACGCCCTGCGGCACCAGGGTGGCGGTGCTGGATCTGCGCGGCGGCCGGTTCATCTGTAGGCACGGCGCGCGGGTTGTGTCTATCGGCCAGTCCGAGCGTCTGAATGGTGCGCGCGTGGCGGCGGCAGGCGAAGCAGGGAGCCCATTTGGGCGAATACCAGCATACGGCCCAAGGGCATGCCACAGGCCAACCTCAGCAAATTGCTGGTGTCCATCCTGGCGTGCGGAACTGCTGGACCGGGCGATAGGCGACGACGCGCAGCCCTTGGGGCTGATGTCCGCGCCTGGGTGGTCAGCGCTTGCCGCGACCAAGCCGCGACATCTGCCTGCCGGCTCAGTGTGTCGTCAGCGCCGACAACAGCCCCATCGCGCTCTTGGCGGTCAGGTTCAACGGCGCAAAGTGATCGTCGCTGGAGTGGCGCAGGAATGTGTCGCGGCCATGGGCATCGGCCGCAGCGAAGCCCATCGACCAGGTTGCGAACCGGCGTTCATCCACGGCCACTGACTCCAACAGTTGCACACGCCGATGGCGCTTGTCCTTGGCGATGCGGCAAAACACCTCGCTGACTGTTTCGCGCTCGCCCTCCAGCACCTGCAGAAAGCTGCGGCTGTCGAACGCAAGCATTCCGGTGATGTGGCGGCGCTGATTGGCCGCGCGTGCGCTCTCGACAATCTCCTGCACCGAGTCGGGCGTGAGCGGGATGGCGACCTCGCTCGCGTAAATCAGACGGATGAGCATGGCAGTTTCCTTGGTTTGGCGCTGGTGTTCCGTCCAGTCGCCGTCCCAGGTTTTCGGCTGACCCCGGCTCAGGTTGAGCGCAATTGCATCCAGGTGGTGCGGGCGGCGCTTGCGCAGGTCATGCGACAACGTGGAACGAAAAAAGCCCCTCTGTGGCTGATTCACTGAGGGGCTTGCTTCGAATCGGCGCCAACTGACCCACTGCCGTGGTGCCTCCGACAGGAATCGAACCTGTATCTAGCGCTTAGGAGGCGCTCGTTCTATCCATTGAACTACGGCGGCAGGCCGCGCAGATTCTCGCATGCAGTCCCCCCAGGCCGCCGTGCTGGCGAGGGCGCTACCAGCGCCAGGTCCAGATCACGTCGATGGCGTTCTCGCTGCCCGACTGCGCGCGCAAGGTGAAGCGCTGGGCCACCCGGTAGATCAACTGCCAGGTGCCCGTGGTGGCCTGCACGCCGCGCTCATAGCCCACGTACCAGCGGTTCGACAGCTGCTTGCCCAGGGAGATGATGGTGTCTCGGGTGTCGCCCTCGGTCTGGCGGAACGAGAAGTCCGTCAGGCCGATGGCCTCCAGCAGCTTGGCGGTCGGCCCGGTGCCGCTGCCCGACAGCAGCGCGAATGCCGCGCGCTGCAGCAGCGCGGTGTCGGCGCTGCCCAGCCCGTCAGGGCTGCGGCCCAGCACCAGCCACGACAGCTTGTCGTAGTCGGCCAGTTCCGGGTCGCTGTAGAGGCGGATGCGCGGGTTCTGGGCCTGGCCGTCGACCAGCACGCCCACCTGCACGTCCAGGTTGGGGCGGATGGCCAGCACATCGATGCGCGGATTGCCCGGGTCGCCGTTGAAAACGAAGCGCCCGCGCGTGATCTCCAGCCGCTGGCCGTATGCGGCATAGCGCCCGTCCACGGTGCTGACACTTCCTGTGACGGCCAGCTTGCTGCCCTGGCTGGTCAGCATCACATCGCCGCCCAGCCGGGTGTCCACACCCTGGCCGCGCAACTGCAGGTTCGGGCCGAGGTTGATCTTGACCTGCGTCTGCACCTGGACCGGTGCCTGCACTGGCGTCTGGACCGGGGTGGATGCACGGCCGCGCGCAGGCACGGCAGCCGCCACCTCGGCTGCCGCTGCTGCCGCCGCGCTGGCGCTGCGCTGCACCCGCACATCGCTGTCGAGCGTGGGCGCATCACCCCGGCCGATGTCGATGAAGCCCTCATCGATGGTGAAGCCGCCGTCGATCTGCAGGCGCCTGTCGCGCAGGGTGACGCCGGCCTGGCCGCTGGCCACCACCCGGCGGTCGATGCGGCCCAGCACGCGGAACTGGTCAGCCACCAGTTGCAGCGACAGCTTGGGCTGCGCGCCCAGATCAGCGCCGCCGGTGATGTCGAGCCGACCGGCGCCGCCCTGGAAGCTGAAGCGCTCGATGCGTGCTTGGTCGCCCGTGAGCTGCAGGTCCAGTTGGCCGTCGGTGAGGTTCACGCCTTCCAGCACATTGCGCAGCCCCAGGCCGCTGCCGCGCATGCTGCCGGTGATGCGCGGTGCCGCCAGCGTGCCGTCGAACTGGGCCACCGTGTCCAGCGCGCCGCTGATGCGCCAGCCCGGCGGCACCCAGGTGCCCCACACGCCCAGGTTGGCGACCCGCGCTTCCATCAGCCCCTGCAGTGCGGCACCCGGCTGCGGCCAGCGCTGGCCGGGCGGGTTGGTCAGCACCTGGGCGCCCACCACCGAGCCGATGCGCGCGCCCACCAGACCTTGGGCGAACTGCCAGCGTCCGCCCTGCGCGCTGAGCGCCAGGCGCAGCTCGCTCAGGCCCAGCGGCTGGGCCTGGCCCAGGTCGTCCACCACGCTCAGGTCGCCACCGCCGCGGGCCAGCACGATGTCGGCGTCCAGCGTCCGGGTGTTGCTGGTGATGTCGATGCGGCCGCCCAGCGTCAGGTCGCCCCGCCAGCCCATCTCGGGCTGCAGGCGGCTGAGCAGGCTGGCCACGTCGATGGTTTCCAGCTCGGCGGCCACCACCAAGCTGCCGCCTGCGGTCCAGCCCAGATTGCGCCAGTTCAACGCCGTGCCGGGCAGCTGCAGCCGGCCGGGCGCCAGCTGCACCGACTGCAGGCTGCCGTCGGTGTCCAGCTGCAGGGTGCCGGCCAGGCCCAGTGCCGACAACCAGGGCTTGGTGTCGATGGGCACCTGGCGGGCGCCGCCGTTCAGGCCCAGGCCCTGCAGCCGGTAGCGGCCGCCGGCGCTGGTGGTGCCGGGCGTCCACTGGCCGCGGGCCTCACCGACCAGCCGGGTGCCACTGCCGGCGGGGCCCAGCAGGTTCTCGGTCCAGGCGGGTGGGCGCAGCGGGCTGTCGGCGTTCAGCTGGATGGCGTGGTCGGCCAGCGTGCCGTTGAGGGTGATGGCCAGGCTGTCCAACTGCTGGCCCGCGCTGCGCAGGCCCTGGGCCTGCAGGCTCAGCTGCAGCGGGGCATCGGTGCGGTCGCCCTGGCGCCAGCTGAGGCTGCCTTGCTGCAGCTGGAACGCGGCGCTGGCCAGCTGGCTGGCCTGCAGCGTGCCCTGGCTGCGCAGCGCCGGCCAGCGGCCCTGGGTCTGCAGCGTCGCCTGCAGGTCGCCGCCGGTGGGCCAGGCCCGGTCGATGGCGGCGGCGCTGTCGGGGGCCAGCTCGTTGACCAGCGCCCGCAGCGGTGCCAGCGTGGCCAGCGTGGGCGCCTGCAGCGCGAGCTGCCAGCGGTCGGCCGCTGCGTCAGCGCCGCCCTGGCCGTCCAGCGTGATGCGGTTGCCGCCCAACGTCAGCGTGCCTTGTACCTGGGCACTGGGGCCCTGGCTTTGCAGCGCGATGTCGGTGGCCAGCGGCACGCCGGCCAACTGGCTGTCGGCCAGGCGCAGCCGGGCGTCGCCGTCCAGCGCGGCCAGCAGGCGGTCGATGGCCAGGTCGCCCGCGCGGGCCGCCTGGGCCGGGCGCCACAGCAGGTTGGCGCTGGCTTCTCCCTGCAGGCGATGCGGGCCACGCCGCCAGGCCGAACCATCGGGCCCGCGCCACCAGGGGCGGGGATCGAAGTCGGCCAGCGTGGCTTGGCCCTGCAGGCGCCAGCCGCCGCCTTCCAGCTGCGCCTGGCCGCTGACCCTGGCCAGGGCGCTGCCGGCGCGGGCCTCGGCCTGGGTCACCAGCAGGTGACGGGCGCTGGCCTCGCCCACCAGGCGCAGTTGCATCGGCAGTCCGCTGCCGTCGGCCCATTGGCCGGTGAGGGTGCCATCGACGGCCACCGTGGGCGGGGCGACGGATGCGGCTGAGGGCGAGGCGGCTGGGGCTGGGGCGGTGGTCTTGGCCGCGGCGCTGGGCAGGCCCCGGGCCTGCACGGACAGCGGGCCGCTCAGGCGCAGCGGCGCGGCGCTGCCATGCAGGCGCGCCGGCAGCAGCTGGTCGATCTGCAACTGCAGCCCCAGCGCATCGCCGCGCCAGCTGCCCTGGCCGGTGATGCGGCCCGCTGCGCCTGCCGCATCGCCCAGCAGCAGGTTGAAGCGGTCGAGGCGGAGCCGGTCGGTCTGGTCGGGCCGGCCGCTGGCCTGCAATTGCAGCTGGCGCAGCGGCAGGCGGCCGGTGTCCCAGGCGCCGGGCAGGCTGTTGTCCAGCGTGGCGCTCAGTGCCGCAGGCTGGTCGCGGCCCTGGGTCTGCAGGTCGGCACGGCCCGCCAGGCGGGTCTGCGGCAGGCGGGGCGACAGGGCGGCCAGGTCCAGCCCGGCGGTCTGCAGCTGCAGCGTGCCCAGCGGCCAGGCGGCAAAGGGCTGCACCGTGGCGCGGGCCTGCAGCTGGGGGGCGGTGCCGCCGGCCGGCGCATCGCCGCGCAGTTGCAGCTCGGCCTGCAGGGCGGCCAGCGGGCCCTGCGCGGACAGCGTGGCCTGCCATGGCGGCACGGCCTGTCGTCGCGGCTGCGCACTGCCGGGCGCACCAGGCGACATTCCCGGCGAACTGGCTTGCAACCGCGCCTGCACCGCCAGCGGCGCTGCGGTGCCGATCTGCAGCTGACCGGCCAGCTGCACCGGTGCCGGTGCGGCGGCGGTACCGGTCTCCAGCTCCAGCTGCAGGCCGTCCACCCGGTGTTGGCGACCGCTGTCGGCACCCAGTGCGACGGCGCCGCGCAGTTGGCGCACCGGCGGCAAGGCGTCGATCTGCAGGGCGTCGATCGCCAGCTGCTGCACCGCCAGATCGATCGGCAGGCGCAGATCGACCGGTGCCTGCAGCGGCTGGCCGCTGGGCGGCGGGCTGTCGTACTGCGCGCGTGCGGCCTGCAGCCGGCCCAACTGCACCAGCGCCTGCGCGCCTGGCCGGGGCCACAGCACCACGCGGGCACCGTCCACGTCGACCTGCCACAACCGCAGCCGGCCGGCCTGGGTGGGCAACTGCCAGTCGAGCTGGGCGATCTGCAGCCGGCCGCTGGCCAGCGAGCCGGTCACCCCGGCGGCCTGCAGGCCCGGCACGTGCTGCAGCACCCAGGGCAGCGCAGCAGGGCTGCGCCAGGCCCACCAGGCGCTGCCGGCCAGCCCGGCCAGCAGCAGCACCAGCAGGGTCAGCACGGCCAACGACAGCCACCGCCACCGGCTGCGCGCAGACGCCGCGGCAGCGGGTGCGCCAGCCGGCTGGGGTGCCCCCTCTGGCGGGGGGGGCGGATCGATGGGGCGCCCGTCCATCAGAACGCGATGCCCACCGAGAAGTGCAGCCGCAGCTTCTTCAGCTCATCGGCCCAGGCCAGGTCGATGCGCAGCGGGCCGATCGGGCTGCGCCAGCGGATGCCGGCGCCGTAGCCCCAGGCGGGGCTGAAGTCGTGCCAGTCGGCCACGGCGCGGCCGGCGTCGATGAACAGCGCGCCCCACACCGACGGGATCGACGGCAGGATCGGCCGTGCCACCTCCACGCTGGCGGTGAGCAGGCGCTCGCCGCTGATCGCCCCGCCCGTGGCATCGGTGGGTGCCAGGGAGCGGTAGGCATAGCCGCGCACCGAGTCATCGCCGCCGGCGCGGAAGCCCAGCGCATCGGGCACCAGCACGCCGTTGCCGTGCATCACCTGCCCCAGCTCGATGCGGGCAGTGCCGTACCAGTGTGTGCCCAGCGGCAGGTAGCCGGTGAGCCGGCCGTACAGCCGCGCAAATGCCCCGTTGGGCCCGCCGCGCTGGGTGGCCTGGCCGGCGCCGCCCTGCAGCGCCAGGCTGAGCCCACGGGTGGGCAGGATGGCGCTGTCCAGGTCGCGCCAGACCCAGTGCATGTTGGCGCTGATGGCCGACGCGGTGGACGGCACGCCGCCGCTGCGCACGCTGCCCACGCTGCCGGCCAGGTCGGCCTGGCGCGAGCGCAGCAGCTCCAGGAAGTACAGCCGCTCGATGCGCGGCGTGTCCTGCGTGCGGCCCAGCCGCAGGCGCTGCGACAGCACCACGTCCGAGCTGCTGGCCACCCGCTCGATCTGCACGCCCAGCAGGTTGCGGTAGAACCCTTCACCGGGGTGGGTGGTGAAGTCGCCGGCCCAGCTTTGCCGGTCGCGGCCCCATTCCAGCTTGTTGTCGGCCACCACCGGGTGGCCGAACACCCGCCGGTGGGTGTGCTCCACCGTCATCCGCGGGCCGGTGTTGGCGCTGACGCCCACGCCCACCGTGGCCTGCTGCAGCAGCGATTCCACCAGCCGCACCCGCACCGGCGCGGCGGCGGCGCTGGCCGGGTCGGGTTCGACGGTGACCGCCACGCTGGTGAACAGCGTGGTCTTCTGCAGCCGGTCCTGGAAGGCAGTGAGCCGCGCTTCGGTCAGCGGCGCGCCGGGGTCGAAGCCGGCCAGCGCCTGCACCATGGCCGCGTCATGGTGCTGCAGCCCGGTCACCTGCACCGGCCCGGCCAGGAAGCGCGGGCCGCTGGCCAGCGCCACCGTCAGCGTGGCGGTCTGGGCATCGGCGTCGACGCTGGCTTCGCTGCGGGCCAGGCTGGCGGCGGCATAGCCCGCGCTGCGCAGCCGGTTGACCAGCTGCTGCTTGGTGGCCGACCAGTCGGCATTGCGGAACACCTGGCCCGGGCCCAGCACGCCATTGGCGACCAGGCTCTGCTGCAGCGCCAGCGCGTCGGCGTCGCCAGCGGCGATGTGGCGCTGCCAGTCGCCTTCGGGCTGCAGCTGCAGGGCCGCCACCCGGGTGGACGTGCCCGGCGTGACCTGCACCCGCACGACGCCGGGCACCGCCGTGCGGCGACCGTCGGGCACGCGCTCGTCCTCACGCTGCACGCGCACCTGGGCGTCGAAGTAGCCTTCGGTCTGCAGCAGCTCGCGCGCCTGGGCCGGCACGGCGGCCACCAGGCGGTTGAATTCGGCATTGCCCAGGCGTTCGTCGTCGGGCAGTTGCTGCAGCCGGGCCAGGTCGAGGTGGCGCAGCAGCAGGGCCTGCAGCGGCGCTGGCGCCTCGACCACCAGCTGGAATTCAGGCCGGGCAGGGCGCCGCGTGGTGGCGTCTGACGCCGTGGTGATGTTGGCAGCGTCGCTGCCCGTCAGCGATGCACACCCGCCCGCCAGTGCCGCCGCCAGCAACAGCAGCCCGGGCCGCCACCACCGCGCCAGCCGCACCGCCGCACCCCGCGCGGGGCGCCGGCCGGTCACTTCGACAGCAGGCGCATCGCCCCTTCCAGCCCCGCCAGGGTCAGCGGGAACATGCGCTGGTTGACCAGCTGCTGCATCACCGAAATGCTCTGGCGGTACTGCCAGACACCCTGCGGCTCGGGGTTGATCCAGGCGTACTTGGGGAAGGCGTTGGTCAGGCGCTGCATCCATTCGGCGCCCGGTTCCTCGTTGTTGTATTCCACGCTGCCGCCGGGCTGCAGGATCTCGTAGGGGCTCATCGTGGCGTCGCCGATGAAGATGAGCTTGTAGTCCTTGTTGTACTTGCGGATGATGTCCCAGGTGGCGGTCTTCTCGCTGAAGCGGCGCTTGTTGTTCTTCCACATGAAGTCATAGACGCAGTTGTGGAAGTAGTAGAACTCGAGGTGCTTGAACTCGGTCTTGCTGGCCGAGAACAGCTCTTCCACCCGGTGGATGTGCTCGTCCATCGTGCCGCCCACGTCCATCAGCAGCAGCACCTTCACCTTGTTGTGGCGCTCGGGCACCAGCTTGATGTCGAGCAGGCCGGCATTGGCGGCGGTGCTGTGGATGGTGTCGTCCAGGTCCAGCTCTTCGGCCGCGCCCTCGCGGGCGAAGCGGCGCAGCCGGCGCAGGGCCACCTTGATGTTGCGGGTGCCCAGTTCCAGGTTGTCGTCGTAATCCTTGTAGGCGCGCTGGTCCCAGACCTTCACCGCGCTCTTGTTGCGGCCCTTTTCCTGGCCGATGCGCACGCCCTGCGGGTTCTGGCCATAGGCGCCGAACGGGCTGGTGCCGCCGGTGCCAATCCACTTGCTGCCGCCTTCGTGGCGCTCTTTCTGCTCTTCGAAGCGCTTCTTGAGCGTCTCCATCAGCTCGTCCCAACCCATCTTCTCGATCTTGGCCTTCTCTTCGGCGCTGAGTTCGAGCTCCAGGTTCTTGCGCAGCCACTCCAGCGGCACTTCCTTGGTGAAGTCGGCCAGCATCTCCACGCCCTTGAAGTAGGCGCCGAAGGCCCGGTCGAACTTGTCGAAGTGGGCCTCGTCCTTGACCAGCGTGGTGCGCGCCAGGTAATAGAACTGATCGACCGACTGGTCGATGACGCCGGCCTTCACCGCCTCGAGCAGGGTGAGGAATTCCTTGACCGAGACCGGCAGCTTGGCCGCGCGCAGGGTGTAGAAGAAATCGATCAGCATGGTGGGCTTTCCTGGGGGGTCGGCGGCCGTCGACAGGAGGCCAGGGCGACGGCGAAGCATACCCACTTCGGCCGGGGGCCGGCGTCCGGCTGGTGACGCAGGCGCCGGGCGCCGGCTGGTCAGGCCTTGCGTGGCTTGCGAGACTTGCCCGCGGCCGACGCGGGGTGGGCGCGCAGCCAGTCGAAGAACTCGCCGTACCAGAGCCGGCTGTTCTGCGGCTTCAAGATCCAGTGGTTCTCGTCGGGGTACCACAGCAGGCGTGATGGCACGCCGCGCGCCTTCAGCGTGTTGTAGTACGCCAGGCCCTGGGCGTCGGGCACGCGGTAGTCGAGTGCACCGTGGATCACCAGCGTGGGCGTGTGCATGGTGCCGGCAAAGGCATGCGGGCTCTGCGCGTGGACGCGGTCGATGTCCTCCCAGTACCAGCCGCCCAGTTCCTTGGCGTGCCAGGCCCAGGCATCGTCGGCGAACATCGCCGTCCAGTCGAAGCAGCCGGCATGGCAGACATAGGCGGCATAGCGGCCGGCGGGCACATGGCCGTTCATCCAGGCCACCATGTAGCCGCCGTAGCTGCCGCCGGTGGCGTACACCCGCGTGGGGTCGATGTAGGGGCGCTTGAGCAGCTCGGTGGTGGCGGCCTCCACGTCCTGCAGCTCCAGCTGGCCCCAGCGGCCGGTGATGCTGTCGAGAAAGGCGTGGCCGAAGCTGGACGAGCCGTGGTAATTGACCACCGCGACCACGTGGCCATCGTCTCCCTTCTTGCCGCTGCCTGCCGCGAACAGCGGATTGTTCCAGCGGTAGTGCCAGTTGTCGCCCACCGCGGTATGCGGGCCGCCGTGGATCACCTGCAGCAGCGGGTAGGTCTTCTTGGCATCGAAGCCCGGCGGGTAGAACAGCCACACCTGCACCGGGTCACCCTGCGCGCCGGGGATGCGGATGGCCTCGTGCCGGCCCAGTTGCAGCCGCGCCATCGTGTCGTCGTTGAAGTGCTCGATGCGGCGCGGCGCGGCGCCGGGCAGCACGGCGTGGCACTGCGCCGGGTGGTCGGCGGCGTCGGCCACCGTCACCACCGTGCCGGCGGCTTTGTCGAAGGCCTGCACCGTGCCGCCGCGCACCAGCACCTCGGCACGCCGGTCGGCCAGGTCGAAGCGCCAGAGGTGGCGCTGGCCTTCCTGCTCGGCCTGCAGCAGCACGGCCGTGCCATCGGCTTCCCACAGCAGCGGCGCTGCCACTTCATGGTCCCACTCGGCGCTGACCACCTCCACCGGCTGGCCGGGCACCACCACCGCCAGCTGGCGCGGCATGGTGTGGCGCAGCGCCTGGTGGCTGGCCAGGCAGGCGATCTGCGTGCCGGCGAGGCCAGGGTTGGGGCTGTAGCGCGGTGCGCCGAAGTCCCAGCCCACGTCCTGCGCCACCACCTCCACCCGGCGCCGCTTGATGTCCAGCTCGGCCAGGGCGAAGCGGCCGTCGCTTCGCTTCTCGGGGTTGGGGTCGAAGGCGAAGACCACGCGCTTGCCGTCGGGCGACACGTCGAAGCTGTTGGCATCGGGGTCGCACCAGTCCAGGCTGTAGTCCGTGCCCTCGAACAGGTCCTGCACCTTGCCGGTGTGGATGTTCATGCGGTGCAGGTGCGGCACCCGGCCTTCGGGCACGAAGTGGTCCCAGTAGCGGTACAGGCCCTCGCTGGTGGCGATGCCGGTGGTCTTGCGGGCCTGGTGGTCCTTCAGCGCCTTGGCCTGGGCCTTGGCGCCCTTCAGACCCGGCCACACCCAGGAGATGAACACGATGTGCGTGCCATCGGGGCACCAGCGGAAGGCGTCCACGCCGGTGGCCACGTCGCCCACGCGGCGGGCCTCGCCGCCGTCGACCGGGATGACGTAGAACTGCGGCGCGGCGTCTTTCTGGCCCTGCTGCTCGCGGCGGGCGGTGAAGCCGACGCAGTCGCCCTGGGGGCTGAACTGGGGTGCGCCGTCCTTGTCGCCGCACTGGGTCAGCTGGCGCGGCTGGCCGCCCAGCGTGGACAGCAGCCACAGCGCGGTGCTGGCCTTGTTGTCGTCCATGCTGTGGCGGGTGACCGGCACCACCGCCTGGGCGCCGTCGGGCGACAGACTGGGCGCGCCCAGGCGCTCCATGGCCCAGAGGTCTTCAACGGTGATCGGTCGGCGCTTGGGCATGGTGGTGGGCTGCAGCAGCGGTGTGGGTGGGGGGCGTTCATTGTGGGGGAGCCCGGTGTGCAGGCGCGTGGCGGGCCTGTCACCGCGGCAACAGCTGCCGCAGCGGGCGGCGCCTAGTCTGGCCCCCCATCCTCAGGAGTGCGCATGCAGATCGAAGCCGGACAGTTGGCCGTGTTGACCGGTGGCGGCACCGGCATTGGCCGCGCCTTGGCGCTGCAGCTCAGCGCCCAGGGCGTGCACCTGGCGCTGTGTGACCTGTCGGTCGCCGCCATGGCCGAGACGCGCACCCTGTGCCTGGCCGCCGCCCCCGCCGGCACGCGTGTGAGCACTTGCGTGGCCGATGTCAGCGACGAGCAGGCGGTGCTGGCCTTCCGCGACGCGGTGCGCGCCGAGCACGCCACCGACCACATCCACTTGCTGTTCAACAACGCCGGCCGGGGTGGCGGTGGCAGCTTCGTCAACGGCGGGCGGGCCGACTGGGAGCGCACCTTCAACGTCGACTGGTTCGGCGTGTACTTCTGTGCCCGTGCCTTCCTGCCGCTGCTGGTGGCCAGCCCGGTGGGCTGCATCGTCAACGTCAGCAGCGTCAACGGCTTCTGGGCCAGCCTGGGGCCGGCCACGCCGCACACCGCCTACAGCGCCGCCAAATTCGCGGTCAAGGGCTTCACCGAGGCGCTGATCACCGACCTGCGCGTCAACGCGCCGCATGTGGGCTGCGTGCTGGTGATGCCCGGCCACGTGGGCACGTCGATCGCGCTGAACACCTATGACGCGATGCAACTCACCACCGAGCAGGTGGCGGTGATGCGCGCGCGCATGGCCAGGGGCGGTGCGCCGGTGGCCGACCTGCCCGACGACGCCATCCGCGGGCTGATGCACCAGCGGGCGGTCGATTTCCGCGACAAGGCGCCCACCACTGCCGTACAGGCCGCCACCACCATCCTGGACGCCGTGCGCGCCGGCCGCTGGCGCGTGCTGGTGGGTGACGACGCCCACCGGCTCGACGCCATGGTGCGCAGCGACCCCGAAGCCGCCTACCAGCCGGCCTTTGCCGCCGCCTGGCAGGATGCCAACACCCGCCAGGGTTGACTGCCATGACTGACACCCCGCCCACCCTGGACAAGGCCGCGCTGCTGGCCCGCTACCGCGCCGAGCGCGACAAGCGCCTGCGCCCCGACGGCAGCGCCCAGTACCTGCCGCTGGCCGGCCACCTGCCGACCGACGACCCCTACACCCCGCGCACCGAGCGCGCACCGAAGACCGACCATGTGCGCTTCGCCTTCATCGGCGGCGGCTTTGCCGGCCTGGTGACCGGCGCCCGGCTGGTGGAGGCGGGTGTGACCGATGTCTGCATCCTCGAGAAGGGTGGCGGTTTCGGCGGCACCTGGTACTGGAACCGCTACCCCGGCGCCCAGTGCGACACCGCGTCGATGGTCTACCTGCCGCTGCTGGAGGAAACCGGCCACCGGCCGACCGAGAAGTACGCCCACGCGCCCGAGATCCTGGCGCAGTGCCAGCGCATCGGCACGCAGTACGGCCTGCAGGAGCGCGCGCTCTTCCACACCCAGGTGCAAGACCTGCGCTGGGACGACGTGGCCGCCTGCTGGCGCATCCGCACCGACCGGGGTGATGACTTCACCGCCGACTTCATCGGCCTGGGCACCGGCCCGCTGCATGTGCCCAAGCTGCCGGGCATCCCGGGCATCGACAGCTTTGCCGGCCATGCCTTCCACACCAGCCGCTGGGACTACGCCTACACCGGCGGTGACCCATCCGGCGCCCTGATGGACCGCCTGGCCGACAAGCGGGTGGCGCTGATCGGCACCGGTGCCACCGCGGTGCAGTGCGTGCCGCACCTGGCGCGGGCCTGCGGGGTGCTGCAGGTGATCCAGCGCACGCCGTCGTCGGTGGACGTGCGCGCCAATGCGCCGATCGACCCCGACTGGTTCGCCGGCATCGCCACGCCGGGCTGGCAGCAGCGCTGGCTGGAGAACTTCACCGCCAACCAGGCTGGCGGCAATGCCCGCGACGACCTGGTCCAGGACGGCTGGACCGAGTTGGCCCGCCGCATCCGCGCCAAGGTGGTCAGCCTGCCGCCCGAGCAGCGCACGCCGCAGGCCATGTTGGCCGCGTTCGAGGATGCCGACCACGAGAAGATGAACGCCATCCGCGCCCGGGTCGACGCCGAGGTGCACGACCCGGCCACCGCCCGGGCGCTGAAGGCCTGGTACCGCCAGCTGTGCAAGCGGCCATGCTTCCACGACGCCTACCTGCAGGCCTTCAACCGGCCCAACTGCCACCTGGTCGACACCGATGGCCAAGGCGTCGAGCGCATCACTGCGCGCGGCCCGGTGGTGGCTGGCGTGCAATACGACGTCGACTGCATCGTCTATGCCTCGGGCTTCGAGGTGGGCACGCCGTACACCGCGCGCGCCGGCTTCGACCTGGTGGGGCGCGATGGCCTGCGGCTGTCCGATGCTTGGGGCCAGGGCATGCGCAGCCTGCATGGCGTGCACGTGCACGGCTTCCCGAATGCCTTCTTCGTGCAGCCCACCCAGGGCGCCAACCTGATCTCCAACGTGCCGCACAACCTGACCGAGTCAGGCCGCACCATCGCCACCATCGTGCGCCATGCGCTGGACCAGGGCCACCGGCGGGTGGAGGTGATGCCCGAGGCGCAAGAGGCGTGGGTACAGCTGCTGCTGAGCGGCCCGGGGCGGATGATCGGGGGGCCCGACTGCACGCCGGGCTACTACAACAACGAGGGCCAGGCGCCGACGCTGGCCTCGCGCCTGGCCGTGGGCTACCCCGCTGGGCCCAGCGCCTACTTCCAGTACCTGGCCGGCTGGCGCAGCAACGGCCGCTTCGACGGCCTGGTGTTCAGCTGACCGCTGATGTCAGCCGCGCGGGCGGCTGAGCTGGAAGTCGAGGTGGGCCCGCACCGTGGGCCATTCATCGGCGGTGATGCTGTAGACCACCGTGTCCCGCAACGAGCCGTTGCCCGCGCGCTGGTGGTTGCGCAGGATGCCGTCCATCTGCGCGCCCAGACGCTCGATGGCGCGGCGGCTCTGGTGGTTGAAGCGGTGGGTGCGGAACTCGACCGCGATGCACTGCAACTGCTCGAAGGCATGGGCCAGCAGCAGGCGCTTCGCCTCGGTGTTGAGCGGGCTGCGCTGCACCCGGCCGGCATACCAGGTGGACCCGATCTCGACCCGCTGGTTGGCGTTGTCGATGTGCATGTAGGTGGTCATGCCCACCGGCGTGCCGCTGGCATCGAGCACCGCGAACGGCAGCATGTTGTTGGCAGCCTGCAGCCCCAGCCGGCGGTTGATCTCGGCCGCCATGCCGTCGGGCGTGGGCACCGCCGTGTACCACAGCTGCCACAGCTGGCCGTCCTGCACCGCCTCGGCCAGGGCTGGCGAATGCTCAGACCGCAGCGGCTCCAGCCGCACATGCTGGCCCTGCAGGGTGACGGGTTCGGTGATGCGGGGCAGGGCCATGGTGGTGTCCAGGTCAGGGTTTGGAGGTGCGGCGTGCACGCCAGCGCAGCGATGCCCACTTGCCAGCGCCCAGGCCGGCCAGCAGCAGGCCCCAGCCCAGCAGCGTGTGGACGCTGAACCCGCTGGCGGTGGTGATGTCCACGCCCAGCAGCCGGCCCAGCTGCCAGCCCGCCAGGCCGCCGCACAGAAAGCCCAGTGCGTCGGCGAGGCCGTCGCTCAGCAACTGCCTGGCAGTGGGCTGGGCCATGGGCTCAGCGGTTGTGGCGCTGCATGAACACCAGCTTCTCGAACAGGGTGACGTCCTGCTCGTTCTTCAACAGGGCGCCCACCAGCGGCGGCACGCTGACCTTGTCGTCCTTGCTCTGCAGCACTTCCAGCGGGATGTCCTCGGCCACCAGCAGCTTGAGCCAGTCGAGCAGTTCGCTGGTCGAAGGC
>JBBAPL010000127.1:0-15887 GCA_040400895.1 Aquabacterium sp. | reverse complement strand
GGCAGTGCGGTGTAGTGCAGGTGGTGCGGGCCCGCCCACATGTAGGTGAAGATCAGCGCCCAGAAGTGCACGATCGACAGCCGGTAGCTGTAGACCGGCCGGCCGGCCTGCTTGGGGATGTAGTAGTACATCATCCCCAGGAAGCCCGCGGTCAGGAAGAAGCCCACCGCGTTGTGGCCGTACCACCACTGGATCATCGCGTCCTGCACGCCGGCATAGGCGCTGTAGCTCTTGGTCAGGCTGATCGGGATGGCCGCGCTGTTGACGATGTGCAGCAGCGCCACGGCCAGGATGAAGGCGCCGAAGAACCAGTTGGCCACGTAGATGTGGCGGATCTTGCGGGTGCCCACCGTGCCGAAGAACACGATGGCGTAGGCCACCCACACCACGGCGATCAGGATGTCGATGGGCCATTCCAGCTCGGCGTATTCCTTGCCGGAGGTGATGCCCAGCGGCAGCGTCACCACCGCCAGCAGGATCACCAGGTTCCAGCCGATGAAGGTGAACATCGCCAGCCCGGGCAGGAACAGCCGCGTCTGGCAGGTGCGCTGCACCACGTGGTAGCTGGTGGCAAACAGCGCGCAGCCGCCAAACGCGAAGATCACCGCGTTGGTGTGCAGCGGCCGCAGGCGGCCGTAGGTGAGCCAGGGGATGCCCAGGTTCAACTCGGGCCAGGTCAGTTGGGCCGCGATGATGACGCCCACCAGCATGCCGACGATGCCGTAGACCACCGCCATCAGCGCAAATCCGCGGACCACGGTGTCGCTGTAGACGGGTGCGGCGCTGGTTGAACTGCGTGTGGAACTGCTTGCCATGGAGTGGCCTCCTTCCGAGATGTCAGATCGATTCATTTGGCAGATGTGCGAGATTGTTCGGGCGAGACCCCGGCCGCCGATTGATCGCCGTCAACCGCAGACGCATCGCCTTCCAGAATTCGGGACCCTTCGCGTTCGACATCGTCGAACTGCCCACGGTGCAGGGCCCAGCCGAAGACGCCGATGATCAGCAGCACCAGCACGGCCGACAGCGGGATCAGCAGGTAGAGGATGTCCACGTCAGCCCTGCGTCAGGCCAGCGTCTGCCGGCGCGCGCAGCGGCCGCGCCAGCCGCATGGAGTTGCCGATCACCAGCAGCGAGCTGGTGGCCATGCCCAGGCCGGCGGCCCAGGGTGGCAGCCAGCCCACCAGGGCCAGCGGGATGCAGACCGCGTTGTAAGTGGCGGCCCACAGCATGTTCTGGCGCACCACCGCCATGGCGCACCGTGCCAGGTCGTGCGCCCGCACCAGGTCACCCAGCCGGCTGGACGCCACCACGGCATCGGCGTGCGCACGCGACACCAGGGCGCCCTGCCCCATCGCGAAGCTGACATCGGCGCGGGCCAGCACCGGCGCGTCGTTGATGCCGTCGCCCACCATGCCCACCTTCAGGCCCTGCGCCTGCGCGGCAGCCACCTCGGAGAGCTTGCTCTCGGGCGTGGCGCCACCGATGACGGCGTCGACCGCCAGGCGTGTGCCCATGCGCTCGGCGCGGGTGAGCAGGTCGCCCGACAGCAGCACCACCTGCAGGCCGCGCTGGCGCAGCGCTGCCACCGCCGCCAGGGCGTCGGGCCGCAGCGCTTCGTCGAAATGCAAGCACAGGCTGGCCTGGCCGTCGGCGCCCCACCACACGGCGGCACGGCCGTCTCCATCGGCCATGCCGCCCAAGTCGGGCGCACGCCCGGGCGCCACGAAGTCAGCCCGGCCCAGGCGCCAGCAGCGGCCGTGCGCATCCAGGGCCTGCAGGCCCTGGCCGGGCAGTTCCTGCACGGCATGCCAGGGGCTGGCGCCAGCGCGCTGGCCATCAGACTCAGCCCCACCTGCAGCACCTTCAGCGCCTGCCGCGGCCACCAGCGCCTGCGACAGCGGGTGTTGCGACCAGGCCGCCAGCGACGCTGCCCGAGCCAGGCCCAGTGCGTCAGCCGCGGCATCGGCCGGGCCATCCAGCCGCTGCATGCCGGTGAACTTCAGATGCTCGTCGGTCACCGTGCCGGTCTTGTCGAAGTAGATGCGGTCCAGCTGCGTCAGGGTCTCCAGCGCATCCAGACGCTGCAGCAGCACGCCGCGGCGCGCCAGCGCGCTGGTGGCCGACAGCAGCGCCGACGGCGCGGCCAGCGACAGCGCACAGGGGCAGGTGACGATCAGCACCGACACGGCCACCCACACCGCGCGGCTGGGGTCCAGCACGCTCCAGGCAGCCGCAGCGCCGGCGGCCAGCACCAGCACCGCCCAGAGGAATGGGCCGGCCCAGCGGTCGGCCGCACGGGTCAGCGATGGCCGCTGGCTCATCGCGTCGCGCATCAGCGCGACGATGCCTTCCAGCCGCGTGTCGCTGCCCACGCGCTGCACCCGCACCACCACCGGCGCGCCCAGGTTGATGCTGCCAGCCACCACCGCCGCGCCCGGGGGCTTGGCGACCGGCACGCTCTCACCGGTCAGCAGGGACTCATCGGCCCAGGTGCCGCCCTCGACCAACTGCGCATCGGCCGCAAAGGCCTGGCCCATCGGCACCCGCACCAGGTCGCCGGGCACCAGGCGCTGCACGCTGACCCGCTCGGCTTGGCCTTGCGCGTCCAGGCGCAGCGCGGTCTCGGGCATGCCGTCCAGCGCCGTCTCCAGCACCTGGGCCACGCGGTGGCGGGCGCGGGTTTCCAGCAGGCGGCCAGCCAGCAGGAAGCTGACGAACATGGTCAGCGAGTCGAAGTACACCTCGTGGCCGAACACGCCGGCGGGATCGAAGGTGGCGCCGGTGCTGGCGACGAAGGTGACCAGCACGCCCAGCGCCACTGGCACGTCCATGCCGATGCGGCGCTGGCGCAAGCCCCGCCAGGCCCCGGTGAAGAACGGCCCGGCCGAGAACACCATCACCGGCAGGCTCAGCAGCCAACTGCCCCAGTTCAGCAACTGGCGCAGGTCGGGCGCCAGTTCATTGCCAGTGGCCACATAGCTGGGCGTGGCCATCATCATCACCTGCATGCCGCAGAAGGCCGCCACGAACAAGCGCCACACCGCCTGGCGGTGCTCCATCTTGCGGGTTTCGCGGGCGTCCAGCGCGGTGTCGGGCGTGGCGTCGTAACCAGCAGCGCGGATGGCCGCGACGATGTCGGTCAGCCGGGTGCGCCCGGGCAACCAGCGCACCCGGGCACGCTCACCCGACGCGCTGACGGTCGCATCCAGCACGCCGCCCACCCGGGCGACGGCCTGTTCGATCAGCCCGGCGCAGGCGGCGCAGTGCATGCCGCTGATGCGCAGCGCGGAATCGGCCACCGCCTGCCCGTTGGCATCGGTCTGGAAGCGGGTGAAGCGGCGCTGCTCGACCGGGTCGTCCAGCACCGCCGGCACGTCGGCCGCCAGCGGGGCGGACGCCTGCGGCGATCCCGGCGGAGGCAACACGGACGCAGTGATGGTCGGGGGGTGCATGTTGAAATGGCGACGGCGGCGCACAGCGCCCGGCCCGGCCGAGGGTGCCAGCCGGGTTGCGCTAATCTAGTGGTTGACCCGAAAGTCCAACATGATCTATGTCAAGGCCCTGGCCACCAGCGTGCTCGTCGTCGCCGGCCTGGTGGCTGGCAGCCCTGCCCGCGCCCAAGGTGACGCCGGCCAGCCACAGCGCCTGCAGGCCATCACGCTGACCGCCGGCATGCACAACATCCGCGCCGAGATGGCGCTCACGCCCGATCAGCGCCAGAAGGGCCTGATGTACCGGCGCGACCTGGGCACCCACGAGGGCATGCTGTTCGTGTTCGATGCGCCGTCGCCGCAGTGCTTCTGGATGAAGAACACGCCCACGCCGCTGACCATCGCCTTCCTGGACGACGACGGCAGCATCGTCAACCTGGCCGACATGAAGCCGTTCGACGAGGCGTCGCACTGCTCCGCCAAGCCGGTGCGCTTCGTGCTGGAGATGAACCAGGGCTGGTTCGCCAAGCGCGGCTTGAAGCCCGGCTTCAAGCTCGGGGGGCCGCCCTTCAAGCCCTGAGGGCGCGCAGAACGACCGAGGGGCCGGACAGCAACGCCGTCCGGCCCCTCGCGTGGGATGGTCCCGCCTGGATCAGGCGAAGTTCGCGGCCGCGAAGTCCCAGTTCACCAGCGACGTCAAGTAGGTCTCGACGAACTTGGGGCGGGCGTTGCGGTAGTCGATGTAGTAGGCATGCTCCCACACGTCGATGGTCAGCAGCGCGGTGTCGGCGCCGGTCAGCGGGGTGGCGGCGTTGCTGGTATTGACCAGGTCCACCGTGCCGTCGGCCTTCTTCACCAGCCAGGTCCAGCCCGAGCCGAAGTTGCCCACGGCGCTCTTGGTGAAGGCTTCCTTGAAGGCGGCGTAGCTGCCCCACTTGGCGTTGATGGCCGCAGCCAGCGCGCCGGTGGGCTCACCGCCGCCGGCAGGCTTCATGCTGTTCCAGAAGAAGGTGTGGTTCCACACCTGGGCGGCGTTGTTGAAGATCGGGCCCGACGACTTCTTGACCACGTCTTCCAGCGCCAGACCGGCGAACTCGGTGCCGCCCACCAGGTTGTTCAGGTTGGTGACGTAGGCCTGGTGGTGCTTGCCGTAGTGGAATTCAAACGTCTCGGGCGAGATGTGCGGCGCCAGGGCGTTGGTGGCGTACGGCAGGGCAGGCAGGGTGTAGCTCATTGGGGGCATCCTTGCGGGAGCGGCGCCGTCGTGACAGCCTGGGCGCCTGGGTTGTGAAAATCGTTCAACGCCGGATTGTAGGCAGCGCTGCCCGGCAGGCCTTCATTCAGGGGCTTGTGCGCCACCGGTCCGGCGCTTGCGGGGCGCCCGCGGGCGCGGGGCTGGCGCCGGCGCGTTGCCATCCGCCTGCACGCTGAGCACCTGCACCTCGGCCCGGCCATCGGCCCATTGCGCCGCCAGCGTGCTGCCCACCGCCAGACCAGCGGCACGGGTGACCGGCCGGCCCTGGCCATCGGCCAGCCAGGCATAGCCGCGCGACAGCACCTGCTGCGGGTCATTGGCGGCCAGCCGCAGCGCCAGGCGGGCCAGTTGCTCGCCCTGGCCATGCACCTGCTGGCGCAGCGCATGGCGCAGCCGCAGCGCCAGGTCATCCAGCCGCCGCTGCCGCAGCGCCAGCACCTGCGCCACCGCCTGCCGCTGGCGCGCCTGCAGCCGGTCGAGCCGGGCGGCCTGCTGGTCCAGCAGGCGTGCGGGCCGGCCGATCTGCAGCGCCAGACGGTCCAGCCGCTGCGCGTGTTGGTCGAGCCGCCGGCCCACCGCACGCTGCAGCGCCAGGGCCAGCGCCTGCAGCCGGGCCAGTGCCTCGCTGCGCAGTGGCGTGGCCAGTTCGGCCGCGGCCGTGGGCGTGGGCGCGCGCAGGTCGGCGGCCAGCTCGGCCAGGCTGGTGTCGGTCTCGTGGCCCACGCCGCACACCACCGGCAGGTGGCTGCAGGCCACGGCGCGCACCACCGCCTCGTCATTGAAGGCCCACAGGTCCTCCAGCGATCCACCGCCGCGGCAGACGATCAGCACATCCACCTCCTGCCGGTCGTTGGCCTGGGCGATGGCGCGCACGATCTGCGCCGGTGCCTCGGGCCCCTGCACCAGGCAGGGGTAGACCACCACGTGCAGTTGCGGCGCGCGCCGGGCGACGGCGGTCAGCACGTCATGCAATGCCGCAGCGCCCAGCGACGTGACCACGCCCACCGTGCGCGGAAACACCGGCAGCGGCCGCTTGCGCTGGGCGTCGAAGAGGCCGGCCGCCGCCAGCCGGGCCTTCAGTTTGAGGAACAGTTCGTACAGCGAGCCGTCGCCCAGGCGCTGCAGGTGCTCGACCACGCACTGCAACTCTCCGCGGGACTCATACACCGTGATGCGCCCGCGCAGCTCCACCTGCTGGCCGTCGGCGGGGCGGAAGTCCAGCAGGCCGGCGGCCCTGCGGAACATCGCACAGCGCAACAGCGCCTGCTGGCCGTCGCTGTCTTTCAGGCTGAAGTAGCAGTGGCCGCTGGCCGCGCGGGTGAAGCCCGAGAGTTCGCCGCGCACGGTGACGGCGCCCAGCCGTGCGGCCAGCGCATCGGCCACCGCCAGCAGCAGGGCCGCCACGCTCCACGCGCGACCCGGCTGAGCACCGCCGGAGGGATCAGGCCATGCCATCAGCCGTGCGCCCAACCAACCCGAGGCACCGGGCCAGGGCACGGAATTCCACAGGCGCGCCCGACTGCACGGCAACCGGCCCAAGCACTGTCACGAGCCTGTCGCAATGGTGCAAGTGGTTGATTCTGATCAGAAAAGTGGTGCCTCAATTTGCAGCAATCCAAGGCAAAGCCAGGAAATCCGTGGTTTTTGGGGGGTGCCGGGCCAGTTGCCCACAAGCTTGTCCACAGCGGCAGTGGATGGATGGGGTGGCCCCCACCACCCGCCGATGCAAGGCGGCGGTGCAGCCGTGCCCAGGCGCCATAATCGCGCCCAACCTGCAGGCACCGCGTGCTGACCTGCAACCCGCCAAGCACCGCCTGAGGGGCCCCTGTTGCTGTCGATCATACAAGCCGCCGGTTGGCCGATCTGGCCCCTGATCCTGTGTTCCGTGGTGGGGCTGGCGCTGGTCATCGAGCGCATGATGAGCCTGCGCCGCGGCCGCGTGGCGCCTGCCCAGCTGGTCGACGAGGTGATGGCCGTGAGCCACAGCAACCTGCCGGCGATGGACGTGGTCAACAAGCTCAGCGAGAACTCGGTGCTGGGCCAGGTGCTTGCCAGCGGCCTGCGGGCCATGATTGTCGAGCCGCGCACGACCGAGCGCATGCTGCGCCAGACCTTCGAGACCGCCGGCCGGGCCGCCGCCCAGCAGCTGGAGCGTTACCTCAACACCCTGGGCACCATCGCAGCGGCCGCGCCGCTGCTGGGCCTGCTGGGCACGGTGGTGGGCATGATCGAGATCTTCGGATCGCAGGCGCCCACCGGCGCCAACAACCCGGCGGCGCTGGCGCATGGCATTTCCATCGCGCTGTACAACACGGCCTTCGGCCTGATCATCGCCATCCCCGCGCTGATGTTCTACCGCTACTTCCGCGGCCGGGTCGATGACCACCTGATGAGCATGGAACTGGCCGCCGAGCGCATGGTGCCGCACCTGATGCGCTTTGCCGTGCGGCCCATGGCCCCCGCCAGCCGCTGAACCGCCGATGAAATTCCGCCGCCGCCAGAGCGAAGCGCCCGAGATCAACCTGATCCCGTTCATCGACGTGCTGCTGGTGGTGCTGATCTTCCTGATGCTGTCGACCACCTACAGCCGCTATTCCGAGTTGCAGATCACCCTGCCCACGGCCGACGCCGACAAGCTGGCCGAGCGGCCCGCCGAGATCCTGGTGAGCGTGGCCGCCGACGGCCGCTATGCCATCAACCGCGTGCCGCTGGACGGCCGCAGCATCGAGCTGCTGACCGCCGCCCTCACCCGCGCAGCCGGCCCGGCGGCGGCCACGCCAAATGCGTCGCCGGTGGTGATCGTCTCGGCAGACGCGCTGGCGGCGCACCAGTCGGTGGTCAATGTGATGGACGCCGCGCGGCGGGCCAACCTGCCGCGGCTGACCTTCGCCACCCAGCTGCCGGCCGACGCGCCTGCACGTTGAGCGGGTGATGCCGGGCAGCGCAGCGGCCCCGCGTCCCGCGCAGCGGCTGGCCACCTGGCTGACGGCGCAGTGGGCCTGCCCCGCACCCAGCCTGGCGGGCCGGCTGCTGCAGCCGCTGTCCTGGGTGTATGGCGCGCTGGAGGCGGCCCATCGCGGCCTGTACCGGCTGGGCTGGCGCACGGCGCAGCGCGCACCGGTGCCGCTGCTGGTGGTGGGCAACCTGGTGGCCGGCGGGGCCGGCAAGACACCAGCGGTGATGGCGGTCGTGGCGTTGTTGCGCCTGCAGGGCTGGACGCCCGGCGTCATCTCACGCGGGCATGGCCGGCGCAGCACCGGCGTGCTGGACGTCACCCGCCGGCAAAGCGCGGTCGATGTGGGCGACGAGCCGCTGCTGATCCACCTGCGCACCCAGGCCCCGGTGGTGGTGGGTGCCGACCGTGGCGCCGCCGCACGTGCCCTGTGCGCCGCCCATCCCGCGGTCGACATCCTGGTGGCCGATGACGGTCTGCAGCACCACCGGCTGCAGCACGACATGGCGCTGATCGTCTTCGACGCCCGCGGGGTCGGCAACGGACTGCTGCTGCCGGCCGGCCCGCTGCGCACGCCGATGCCCGGCAGCTTGCGCGCGAACCAGCGTGTTCTGTACAACGCCACCAGCCCCAGCACCGCCCTGCCCGGCTGCACCGGCACCCGCCGCCTGGCAGGCGTGCAGCCGCTGGCCGATTGGTGGGCCGGCCTGCCACTGCCGGCCGACGGCGGCTGGCCGGCCCTGCATGCACTGGCCGGCGCCGGCACGCCGCTGCTGGCCGCGGCTGGCCTGGCCCAGCCGGAACCGTTCTTCACCATGCTGGAGGCGCAGGGCCTGGCCATCCAACGCCTGCCCCTGGCCGACCACCATCCGCTGCGACCACTGCCCTGGCCAGCCGACACGCCCTGCGTGGTGCTGACCGAGAAGGACGCGGTCAAGCTGCCACCGCAGCATGCCGGTGCCACGGCGGTGTGGGTGGCCCGGCTAGACTTCCTGCCCGAGCCGGCGTTTGCTGGCGCCCTGCGCAGCCTCTGCGCCCCCTTCAAGGCACCACGATGAGCCTGGACCACCGACTGATCGACCTGCTGGTCTGCCCGCTCTGCAAGGGCCCGCTGCAGATGGCGCGCAATGCGCAGGGCCACCCGCATGAGCTGCAGTGCCCGGCCGACCGGCTGGGTTTCCCCATCCGCGACGGCATCCCGGTGATGCTGGAGTCCGAAGCCCGGGTGCTGGAGGACTTTCCGGCGCCGGCGCCGTCGCCGCTGTAGCCGGTGATGGGCTTCACCGTCCTGATCCCGGCGCGGCTGGCCAGCAGCCGCCTGCCCGACAAGCCGCTGGCCGACCTGGCCGGCGCACCGATGGTGGTGCGGGTGGCGCAGGCCGCCGCACGCAGCAGCGCGACACGGGTGGTGGTGGCGGCCGATGCGCCGTCGATCGTGGCCGCCTGCGCCGCCCATGGTGTGGCCGCCGTGCTGACCCGGGCAGACCACCCCAGCGGCAGCGACCGCCTGGCCGAAGCCTGCACCCTGCTGGGCCTGGACGGTAACGACCTGGTCGTCAACGTGCAGGGCGACGAGCCGCTGATCGCGCCCGCCATGGTCAACGCCTGCGCCAGCCTGCTGCAGCAGCGGCCCGACTGCGTGATGGCCACCGTCGCCCATGCCATCGACGACGTGGCCGAGTTCACCAACCCGAACGTGGTGAAGGTGGTCTTGGACGCCGATGGCCGGGCGCTGTATTTCTCTCGCGCGCCCATCGGCTGGTGGCGTGACGGCTTCGCCCAGGGCATCCACCAGCTGCCGACGCACCCTGCGCCGCTGCGCCATGTGGGCCTGTATGCCTACCGCGCGGGCTTCCTGCGGCGCTTCCCCAGCCTGCCGGTGGCGCCGCTGGAAACCCTGGAATCGTTGGAACAACTGCGGGTGCTGTGGCATGGCGAGCGCATCGCCGTGCATGTCAGCGCCGACCGTCCGGGGCCAGGGGTCGACACCCCCGAAGACCTGGCGCGGGTGCGGTCCATCTTCAGCGCCGGATCGTCCCCGCGCAGCACCTGAACAGGCCCTGTCCAGACCTGCCGGCAGCGGCCTGCGCACCGGGCGTCATGGGGGTTTAGCCCCCCTGCCAAGTCAGCTTGACGCAGGGCATGGCGTGCTATTCTCAAATGGAGTTGTCACACGTCGTGCAGGGCTGACCCCGCGGCGGGCAGACCCGAGATCCACACAACATGACGAGGCAAGGATGAGACTGATTCTGTTGGGGGCGCCAGGCGCCGGCAAGGGCACGCAAGCCAGCTTCATCTGCCAGAAATTCGGCATCCCCCAGATCTCGACCGGCGACATGCTGCGTGCGGCCGTGAAGGCCGGCACCACCATGGGCCTGGCCGCCAAGAAGGTGATGGACGCGGGCGCGCTGGTCAGCGACGAGATCATCATCGGCCTGGTCAAGGAACGCATCGCCCAACCTGACTGCGCCAAGGGTTTCCTGTTCGACGGCTTCCCGCGCACCATCCCGCAAGCCGATGCGATGAAGGCCGCCGGGGTCAAGCTCGACCTGGTGCTGGAGATCGACGTGCCCGACGACGCCATCATCGCGCGCATGAGCGGCCGGCGTGTGCACATGGCGTCGGGCCGCAGCTACCACGTCCAGTTCAACCCGCCCAAGGTGGCCGGCAAGGACGACCTGACCGGTGAAGACCTGATCCAGCGCGACGATGACAGCGAAGCCACGGTGAAGAAGCGGCTGGATGTGTACCAGTCGCAGACCCGGCCGCTGGTCGACTACTACGCCGGCTGGGCCGCCACTGGCGACGCCCAGGCGCCGCGTTATGCACGCATCGGCGGCCTGGGCACGGTCGACGAGATCACCGCCCGGGTGATGGCCGCGCTGGCGGGCTGAACCGCCCGATTCAGACGCACCGAACGAAGCGGCCATAGCGCCGCAATGTGGTGTCGACGGTCAGCAGTGTCAGCTTGTCTTCAGCGGCCTGCGCCACCAGCAGGCGGTCGAACGGGTCCCGGTGCACCCAGGGCAGGTTGGCAACGCGCCCCAGATGGACTGGGCGGATGGGCAGTTCCATGAATCCCTCAGCCTGCAGCGACCGGTGCAGCAGCACTGGGTCCACCGAAAACCCCGGGCGGCCCAGCGACGTCTTGATCGCCACTTCCCAAAGGCTGGCCAGACTGAAGGCCAGCGGAACCTCACGCGACTGCAGCGCCTGAGCGGCCTTGGGTGACAGGCGCGCAGGCTCGAACGCTGCCCACAGCAGTAGGTGGGTGTCGAGCAGCAACATGGCAGCGCCCGTTCAGCGCCCAATGCCGAACATGGCGTCGATGTCGTCAGCGAATGCCGTCTTCAGATCTGCCGAAATCGTGCCCTGGCCTGCCAGAAAGCCGAGGGTGCGCGTCGGTGACAGCGCCGTGATCGGCACCACCCGCACCATCGGCTTGCCGGCCTTGGCGATCACGAATTCCTGGCCCTTGGCAGCCTGATCAACCAAGCGTGACAAGTGGGTCTTGGCTTCGTGGATGTTGACGGTGATGTCCATTGCCGGCCTGCTTGGTTGAGTTGAGTGAACTAAGCTCAGTATAGCCACCTGCCGACATGATCCAATGGCGCAGAGCGTGCTTGGCGGCCAGCACGGGCGCGCCCCCAGACCCAGCGACACAGCCGTCCGATGCTGGGCCACCAATTCCCAATGTCAACAAGGAGCACACACCATGGACATCCGCAACAAGGTCTTCATCGTCACCGGCGGCGCGTCGGGCCTGGGCGAAGGCACGGCCCGCATGCTGGCGCATGAAGGCGCCAAGGTGGTCATCGCCGACCTGCAGGCCGAGAAGGGCCAGGCCCTGGCGGCCGAACTGGGCGGTGTGTTCGTGCGCTGCGATGTCAGCCAGGAGGCCGACGGCCAGGCCGCCGTGGCGGCCGCCACCGCGCTGGGCCCGCTGTTCGGCCTGATCAACTGCGCTGGCATCGCCCCGGCGGTGAAGACGGTGGGCAAGGACGGCGCCCACCCGCTGGCCACTTACACCAAGACCATCATGGTCAACCTGGTCGGCAGCTTCAACATGATCCGCCTGGCGGCCGAGGCGATGGTGAACAACACGCCCGAGCCCACCGGCGAGCGTGGCGTGCTGATCAGCACCGCCAGCGTGGCGGCCTACGACGGCCAGATCGGCCAGGCGGCCTATGCGGCCAGCAAGGGCGGCGTGGTCGGCATGACGCTGCCGATTGCTCGCGACCTGGCGCGCAACGGCATCCGCAACATGACCATCGCGCCGGGCATCTTCGGCACGCCGATGCTGTTCACCATGCCGCAGTCGGTGCAGGACGCGCTGGCCGCCGGCGTGCCCTTCCCCAGCCGGCTGGGAACGCCGGCCGACTACGCGAAGCTGGTCAAGCACATCATCGAGAACGACATGCTCAACGGCGAGGTGATCCGGCTGGACGGGGCGATCCGGCTGGCGCCGAAGTGAGGCGGTGGGGCCCACCTGCAGCGGCAACTGGTTGCTCGCTGGTGGCTCCTATACTTGTTTGATGCGATTGAGCGATCGTCAGCGTGATGTCATCAGGCAGGCCACTGCCGACGTGGCGGGATCTGCCGCACGTGTGTTGCCGTTCGGATCGCGTACGCGGCCAGAACTACGCGGCGGCGATATCGACCTACTGGTCGAGTTGGCAAGGCCGCAGACCGACCGCTGGCACTTGGGCGTGAAAATTGGTGCTCGCATCGAGCAGCAACTGGGCCTGCAGAAGATCGACATCCTCGTTGCAGACCCGACAACGCCTGCCTCACCTGTGCTGGATGCCGCACGGCGCGACGGCATTCCAATCTGAGTGACAGCAGCGCCATGACAACCGCCAGCCCGAAGCTGCTTTTTCTGGCTGAGACCGTTCTGGCCGAAGCCAGGCATTTGCAGACGACCGACGGCCGGCTGTTTGCGGCTGCCATGACGCCGCAGCGGGCCAGCACACTGGCTGCCGACATCGACCTGGCAGAGCGTACCGATGCCTTTGTGGCGCGTTTCGGCCGTCTTCAGGACACCTTGGCCGACAAGCTGTTGCCGGCGTTGCTGGACTGGCTGGCAGAACCGGTGGCCGCAGCCATCGACAACTTGAACCGCGCTGAGCGGCTGGGCTGGATCCAGTCTGTCGAAGACTGGATTGAGGTTCGGAGGCTGCGCAACCGCATGATTCACGAAGACGTGCGCGATCCTGCCGAATTGGCGTCGGCACTGCAGGCAGCGCATGCCGCTGTTCCGCTGCTGTTGCAAGCTGCCGATGCAATGGCATCGCGGGTCATTGGCACGGGGCAATCCCCTGGACGAGCGCCCTCCGGCTGACAAGACCCTTGCGCCCGGCATCTTCGGCACGCCGGGCCCGTGCACCATGCCGCAGGCGGTGCAGGGCGCACTGGTTGCGGGTGTTCCATTCCCCAGCCGCCTGGACAGGGCGATCCGGCTGGCGCCGAAATGAGCAGTTGAACCTTGCGGCTGACAGCCGCAGGCTCCAAGCAAAACGCCCTCGCAAGCGAGGGCGTTTTCCGTTCTGCCCCGCCGCAACAGACATGCCGATTGGCACGCCTGCCGCAGATGGCATCAGAACTTGTAAGAACCGCGCAGGTAGAACTTGCGGCCGGTCGGGTCGCTGAAGCGCGGGTCGTAGTTGGCCTGGAACACGTCGCCCTGGTTCGAGTACGGCGGGTCGCGGTCGGTCAGGTTGGTTGCGCCGAACGTCAGGCTGATGTTCTTGCGCGGTGCCCAGGTGACGTAGGCATCCAGCGTGGTGTACTGGCTGACGATCGGGTTGTCGGTCGGATCCTGGTCGACGTAGCCGCTCTTGTAGTGCGCCACGGCGCCAACGGTGAAATCGCCCATCGCCCAGCGGGCCGAGGCAGCATGTTGCCAGCGGAAGATCGGCCCCGAGCCCACGTACACGCCCACATTCTGGTTCCACGCACCACCGATGAAGTCCTGGTACTCGTACTTGGTGACATAGGTGCTGTTCAGGCCCAGCGTCAAGCGGCCCATCGAGCCCAAACTTTGGCGGAAGACCAGGCTCAGGTCGGCACCATTGGTGTTGGTGCCACCCAGGTTCTGCTGCCGAAGATCGAGGTACCCGCAGTCGTCACCGGGGCAAGAGAAGCCGTCGGTCGACAGGTTGCCGCCTGCATTGCGCTTGATGTACTGCCCAAACGTGGCGGCATCACCCAGGACGGTGTTCTCGGACAGCGCGCCGATGGTGCCGGTCAGGCGCAACCACCAGAAGTCGATGCCCACCGACAGGTTGGCCGTCGGCTCGAAAACGAAGCCCAAGGTCAGGTTCTTCGACTTCTCAGGCTGCAGATCCACGTTGCCGCCGGTCAGGCGTTGGAACTGCACCTCGCAGTTCAGCACTGCAGGCTTGCCAGGCAGCGGGACACCACCGGGGCAATTGACCGGATCATCCACGGTGCCGGTGTTGGTGTAGGCCGGCGTGGCATTCAACTCATACAGCGACGGTGCACGGAAGCCGGTGGAGTAGCTGGCGCGCAGCAACAGTTCCTTGCTGGGCTGGAAGCGGATACCGATCTTCGGGTTGGTGGTGTTGCCGAAGTCGCTGTACTTGTCGAAGCGCACGGCGGCCGTCACATCCAATTGCTTGGTGATCGGTACGTTCAGTTCGGTGTACAGCGCGGTGACGTTGCGCTTGCCTTCGGACAGCGAGGTCGGATCGACACCGGTGCTGGCCTGCAGCAGTTCTGCAACCGGGGTATTGGCCTTGGAGAGGAAGTCTTCCTTGCGGAACTCAGCACCCACCGCCACTGCGGCGTTGCGACCGCTCTTGAACCAGTCACCCAGTTCACGGCTGAAGCGCGTGTCCAACGCAGTGACCTTGCCGCGGTGGTTCTGCAGGTTACCGCCCATCAGCGCGTCGGCAATGAACGCATCGCCCGCCGCATCTTGTGCGCCAAACGGGTTGATGATGCCGTTCAGCATGCCCTGGGTGATCTTATTGCCGTCAGAGTAGCCCGAGACGACTTCCTTGATCTTGTTCTGGTTGTACGAAATGCCAGCCTGGTAATCCCAGCCGCCGAGCACGCCGTCCAGCGACGCCAGCAGGCGGTTCTGGTCGTTGATCGACGTGTTGCTGCGCTGGCCACCGGCCAGGGCGCGCCAGCGCACGCTGATGAAGCCGGGCTGGAGGGTCACACCGGGCCGCGGGGTCATGCCTGCAGCGCGCACAAAGGCGGGGTCCAGGGTGATGTTGGGCGTGATGGCACCCGGGTTGCCCGGGAAGTACGGGTTCAGCGAGCCATCCGGACGACGGGGGTTCATCCACAGGCCGCCATAGGGCACGGCGGCGATGCCGGTCGTCGACTCGTTGCGGGTGCCGAACCATTCGACAGCCAGGGTGTGGTCCTGACCCAGGCGCAGCGACCCGCGCAGCATGCCCGAGGTCCGCTCGGTCTTGGCGGTGTAGTCGACGAACTTCGAGGTGGAGATGGCGCACGACGTGCCGCCAGCCGCCGGCACCAGGAAATTCGGTTCGGTGCAGTTCGGGGCTGCCGGGTTGCCGACAGCGCCGCCCTGGAAGTAGTTGGCGGGGAAAGGCGTCGGCGACAGACCGCCAGGGAAGCGACTGTTGAACGGACGATCCAGACCGGTGATCTGGTCGGTCTTGTTGATGTCGAGGAAGCCGAAGACATTGAAGCCTTGGCCGGCCAAGTCGCCGAAGCCGAAGCCGACGTTGGCACTGCGCGACTTGCCGCCGGCTTCTGCCGGGACGTCCATGCCGAGAGTGACCGAGCCGCCGCGGAAGTCCTTGCGGGTGATGAAGTTGATCACGCCGCCGATGGCGTCGGTGCCGTACAGCGACGAGGCGCCGTCACGCAGCACTTCAACGCGCTCGAGCGCGGCGAAGGGGATCATGTTCAGGTCCGGGGCCGAACCGTCGATCGCGTTGTTGGCGATGCGGCGGCCATTCAACAGCACCAAGGTCTTGCTGGGGCCGATGCCGCGGAGGTCGGCGAACGACGCGCCACCAGTGCCCGAACCCACCTGTTGGCTGGAGCCCTGGGTCATCTGCACCGCGCTCAGCGACGACATGATCTGCTCGACGCTGGTGACGCCCTGCGCCTTCAGCTCTTCGATCTTGACGACGGTGACGGGGACCGACGTTTCGGCGTCGATGCGCTTGATGGCCGAGCCGGTGATTTCGACGCGCTGTTGGGCCAGCACCGACCCTGCGGTCAGTGCGCTCAGGGC
>JBBAPL010000126.1:0-16001 GCA_040400895.1 Aquabacterium sp. | reverse complement strand
CCCCGGCGCTGGATGCCGCACTCGGTGATCTGCAGGTAGCGCTGGCGCCGCTGACAGACGCGCCGGTTGCCCTGTCGCTGCAGCCGCCGCCATGAAGGACGCCCCGCACAGCCTCGCCGTGGCGCTGCGCTACGAGGCCAACGCCATGGCGCCGCGCATCGTTGCGAAGGGCGAGGGCTTCCTGGCGCAGAGCCTGGTGGCGCGGGCACAAGGTGCCGGCGTGCCGCTGAATGAGGCGCCTGAGCTGGTGCAGGTGTTGATGCAGCTGGACCTGGACCAGGTGGTGCCGCCCACTCTGTACGCGGTCGTGGCCCAGGTGCTGGTGTGGGCCTACAAGGTGGACGAGCGCCAGGGCCGTCCGGCGCAGCCCACCGATCCCGCCGCCTGAGAACTGGTGAGGCTCTGAGCGGCCGGGCGGGTGGCGCTGGCGTCAGACCGCCAGGTTGCTGATCTCGCGGTAGGCCTCCACCAGCTTGTTGCGCACGGCCACCATGCCCTGGAAGGACAGGCTGGCCTGCTGCATCGAGATCATCACCTGCTCGATCGACACGCTCTGGTCGCCCAGCTGGAAGGCCTGGGCCTGGGCCTGGGCGGTGTTCTGTGCCGCGTTCACGTCGCGCACGGCGTCGCGCAGCATGGCAGTGAACGCCACGCCGCCGTCGGTGGCGGGAACGCTGGCGGGTTTGTCGCCGCGGGCGGCTCCCTGCAGGGCCTCCATGCGGGCCAGGATGGAGTCGACGCTCTGAAGATTCATGGCAGGCTGCCTGTGAAGTTGTCGGTCAGTTCGGGATGGAGGGCCTCGTCCGCTTGTTCGCGGTAGGCCTTGAGCTTGTAGCGCAGCGCGCGTTCGGAGATGCCCAGGATGGCGATGGCCAGCTTGCGGTTGCCCGCCACCTGCTGCAGCACAGCCTGGATGTGCTCGCGCTCCACGTCGCGCACATTGCGCGGTCGGTCAGCCACGGCCTGCGCCTGGCTCGCCACGGGTGCGGCTGTCGCGACGCCAGGGTCCCGTTGCAGCGCCAGTGGCGCGGGCGCGGGCGGCCTGGTTGCGGCGCAGTGCTGCAGTTCCAGGTGGGCCGGTTCAATCAGCCCCTGGTCGCACAGCAGCAGGCCGCGCTGCACGGTGTTCTCGAGTTCGCGCACGTTGCCGGGCCAGGGGTGGGCCAGCATGGCGGCTTCCGCGGCTGGCGACAGCTGCACCGGGCCCATGCCGAACGACTCGGCATAGCGCTGCGCTGCATGCCGCGCCAGCGGCACGATGTCGCCTGGCCGTGCGCGCAGCGGCGGCAGCACCACCGGGAACACCGCCAGGCGGTAATACAGGTCCTCACGGAAGCGGCCACTGGCCACGTCGGCCGCCAGGTCGCGGTTGGTCGCACAGACCAGACGGATGTCCACGCTGATCGGGTGCAGTCCGCCCAGGCGCTCCACGCAGCGCTCCTGCAGCACCCGCAGCAGCTTGACCTGGGTGTCCGGTGGCAGCTCGCCCACTTCGTCCAGGAACAGCGTGCCGCCCTGGGCCTGCTCGAACTTGCCCGCCTGCTGCCGGGTGGCGCCGGTGAAAGCGCCTTTTTCGTGGCCGAACAGCGTGGCCTCGAGCAGGCTGTCGGGGATGGCGGCGCAGTGGATGGCCACGAACGGCGCCTGCGATCGGCGCGAGGCCCAGTGCAGGTGGCGTGCCATCACTTCCTTGCCGGTGCCTGACTCGCCGGTCAGCAGCACACTGGCATCGGTGGGGGCGGCGCGTTCTACCCGCGCCTGCACCGTCCGCATCAACGGGTCATGGCAGACCAGCCCGCTTCCCTGCGCGGCGGGCTGCAGCACCCGGGCATGGCGCCGAGCCGCGGCCACCAGCGCATCGGCGCCGAAGGGCTTGAGCAGCAGGTCGCGCGCGCCGGCCTTCAGCGCAGCAATGGCCATGGCCGCGTCGGCATGGGCGGTCATCAGCACCACCGGCAAGCCGGGGTTGGCAGCCTGCAGTTTCTGCAGCAGCGCCAGCCCGTGCATGCCCGGCAACCGGATGTCGGAGATCACCAGATCCACCGCCTGTTGCTGCAGCGTGGCCAGGCCGTCCTCGGCCGTCTCCACCGCTGCCACCTCGAAGCCCGCACGCTGCAGCGTGGAGGCCAGGGCCTGGCGCAGGTCGTGGTCGTCCTCGACCAGCAGCAGCGTGGCGGCCGGGGTTGGTGCAGCGCTCACAGGGCAGCCACCGTCGGCAGGGCCAGGGTGAAGCACACGCCGCGTGGCTGGCGCGCTGCAAAGCCCAACTCCCCGCCATGGGCCTTGGCTGCGGCCTGGGCGATCGCCAGGCCCAGCCCGGTGCCATTGGCGCGGCCGGTGGCAAATGGCTCGAACAGCCGGGCGGCCATCTCGGGCGAGATGCCAGGCCCGTCGTCGGCCACGGTGATTTCCAGCCGGTGACCGCGCAGCGCGCAACCCACCACCAGGGTGCCGGCCTCGGGCGCGTGCTGCAGCGCGTTCTCCAGCAGCGCCAGCAAGGCCGCCCCGATCTGCAGCCGGTCCAGCACCAGCATGCAGCCGGCGGCCTCCAGTTGCAGCGCCAGGCGCAGCCGGCGCTGGGCCAGCAGCGGCGCAATCACCTCCAGCTGGCCCTGCAGCAGGGCCTGGATGTCGCAGGACTCGCGGTCGCGCGCGCTGGTCTTCACAAAGCCCAGCATGCGGGTGATCAGGGCGTCGAGCTGGCCCAGCTGGGTGCACACACGTTCGGCCATCTGGCGGCGCGTATCGGTGTCCAGTGTGGTGTCGCACAGCTGGCTGGCGTACAGGGTGGCGGTGCACAGCGGTGTGCGCAGTTGGTGCGCCACCTCGGCGGTCATGCGGCCCATCGCGGCCAGCCGGTCCTGCCGGCCGGCCTGTTCGCGCACCCGCAGCGCGTCGGTCACGTCCTCCAACCGCACCAGCGTGGGTGCCGGGCCGGGCTCGTCGCGCAGCACGCGCACCTCGACGATGCGGGCCTGCTCGCCGCGTCCGGTGACGTATTCCTGGCTGTCACCACGCCGGTGCCAGCCCGCGGGCAGTTGCCAAGGCGTCTGCTCTGCCAAGCCGGGCAGCAGGCGGGCCGCAGCCTGGTTGAACCCGGTCACGCGGCCGTCCTCCACCGCCACCAGACCAAACGGCACCGCGGCAAACATCGAGCCCAGACGCGCTTCCGACCGCGCACGGCGCAGGGTCTCGTCATGCAGACGATTGCGTGCCTGTGCCAGGTCATGGCGCATTTGTTCGACCGAGTCACGCAGGCTGGCGTCGCGATCGGCCAGGGCAGCTGTGGCGGCGGCGAACTCGGCCAGGGCGGCATGGAGCCCGGCCGCCGCAAGGGCGGTGGTCTGCGATGGAGAGCTTGCGACCAATGTCACGACAGGTTCCGGGGATGTGGCTGGCTAGTCTAATCCAAATGATCATTAACTGAGGAAACTGTTATAAACGGTTTATGCGAGATATTCAACATGGCTGAGGAAACTGCAAGCTTGGCTGGGCCCTCCGCCGCACCAGCACAGCCCCCGGCTGGCTTGGCGGGCTTGCCTGGTCGTGCCGGCAAGCTCATCGACCGCGTGTCGGCACTGCCGTTGCTGCAGCGGCTGATCCTGGGCGCGTCGGTGGTGCTGGTGCTGGTGATTCTGGTGATGGTCGGCCTGAGCGGCCGCGCCAAGGATGACTACCGGGTGCTGTTCTCCAACGTGGCCGAGCGCGATGGCGCGGCCATCATTGCCGCGCTGCAGCAGATGAACGTGGCCTACCGCTTCACCGAGGGGGGTGGCGCGATCATGGTGCCGGGGCCGCAGGTGCATGAGGCGCGGCTGAAACTGGCCGGCCAGGGCCTGCCCAAGGCGGGTTCGGTGGGCTTCGAGCTGCTGGAAAACCAGAAGCTGGGCACCAGCCAGTTCGTCGAGCAGATCAACTACCAGCGCGGGCTGGAGGGGGAACTGGCCAAGACCATCCAGTCGATCTCGCAAGTCAAGTCAGCGCGGGTGCACCTGGCCATTCCCAAGAGTTCGGCCTTCAGCCGCGACGCGCAAAAGCCGACGGCCTCGGTGGTGCTGAGCCTGCACCCGGGGCGCTTCCTCGACGAGATGCAGGTGCTGGCGATGACCAACCTGGTGAGTTCGTCGGTGCCGCAGATGGGGCCGTTGGCCGTCACGGTGATGGACGGCGACGGCAACCTGCTGTCGGCCAACCCCAACCGGCCCGGCGCGGTCGGGCTGGACGCCGCGCAGCTGAAGTACGTGTCCGAGGCGGAGGCGGCGATCGCCAAGCGCATCGCTGCCATCGTCGAGCCGGTGGCCGGGCGCGACAACGTGCGCGCCCAGGTCTCGGTGGAAATGGACTTCACCCAGATCGAGCGCGCCGAGGAGAGCTTCAAGCCCAACAGCCCGCCCGACCAGAGCGCCATCCGCAGCCAGCAGAGCCTGGAATCGGTGGCGCCCGCGACGGCCGCCGGCGGCATCCCGGGGGCGCTGAGCAACCAGCCGCCGCAGCCGGCGCAGTCACCCATCGAGAGCCGCCCGCCCACCCAGCAGGGCGGGGCGTCTGCGCCAGCCGCGCCGACAGCGGCCACGGCCGCCCAGGCCAGCACCACCAACCGCAAGGAATCGACCGTCAACTACGAGGTCGACCGCGCCATCCAGATCACCAAGGCCGCGCGTGGCCAGATCAAGCGGGTGTCGGCGGCGGTGATCGTCAACCACCGCAAGGGGGTGGACAAGGCCGGCAAGCCGACATCGCAGCCGTTCTCGCCCGACGAGCTCAAGCAGATCAACCAGATGGTGCGCGACGCCATGGGCTACAGCCAGACGCGTGGCGATTCGGTCAGCGTGGCCAACATCCCCTTCAGCCCCGAGCCGGTCGAGGAGACCCCGTTCTGGCGCGACGGCGGCGTGGTGGAGATGACCAAGGAGAGCCTGAAGGCCGTCCTGCTGGTCGGCTTGGTGGCGGTGGTGTTCTTCGCCGTGGTGCGGCCCATCCTCTTCCCGCCGCCTGAGCCAGTGGTCGACGAGGCCCAGGCCCTGGACGAGGAGTTCGACGAGCGCATGAAGGCCGAACTGTCCCAGATGACCCCGCAGGCGCGCGAGAAGCGCCGGCTGGAGATGGCGCTGGACAAGGAGCGCCGCCAGATGGAGCTGGAGGAGCAGCGCATGCGCGAGGAGGAGGCGCGCGGCCAGGCCGAGGAGGACAAGCGCCGCATCGAGGAAGACCGGCTGCGTGCCGCGGCCGACAAGCAGCGCGAGTACGACGAGCTCATCGTCTATGCCAAGGAATACGTGGGCAAGAACCCCGTCGGCGTGGCCTCTGTGTTCAAGGACTGGCTGTCGCAGTCGACTGGCAAGGCGGGCGACTGATGCGCCGCCAACGCCGGGCCTGGTCCGCCCCACCGCCCCCACACTCGACAGGCAGCCATGGCCACTGAACTCGAAAACGGCGCGCCCGCCGCGCCCAAGGTCTTGTCGCTGGCCGAGGCCATGAAGGAGGGCGTCAAGGGCGCCCAAGGCTCGATCAGCAGCGTGGCCGACCTGGACGGCCCATCCAAATCGGCCGTGGTGCTGCTGGCCGTCGGTGCCGAGGCTGCCGCCGATGTGCTGCGCCAGCTCTCGCCCTTCGAGGTGCAGCGCCTGTCGGCCAAGATGGCGGTGGTGCGCTCGCTCTCGCGCGACCTGGTGCTGGAGGTGCTGCGCGAGTTCCGCGACACCACGTCCAACAACGCGCAGGTGGCCTTCGACACCGATTCCTTCATGCAGAACATGCTGGGCAAGGCGCTGGGCATGGAGGCCGCATCGGACCTGCTGGGCCGGTTGGAATCGGCGGTCGACATGTCGGGGATCGAGACGCTCAAGCGCATGGAGCCTGACGTGCTCTACGAAATCATCAAGAACGAGCACCCGCAGATCATCGCCACCGTGTTCGTCTTCCTGGAGCCCGACCAGTCGTCGGCGGTGGCCCGCCTGTTTGCTGACGACGAACGCAACGAGATCCTGCTGCGCGTGGCCTTGCTCGAGAAGGTGCAGCCGGCCGCGCTGAAGGAACTCAACGAGGTGATGGGCCGCGCGGTCGGGCCCGAGGCCGACCAGCGCCGCAGCACGGTGGGCGGCGTGGGCCCCACGGCCGACATCCTGAACCTGCTGTCGGGCGGCATCGACCAGCAGGCGCTGGCGCGCATCCGCAGCTTCGACCCTGATCTGGCCGACCGCATCGTCGAGCACATGTTCACCTTCGAGGACCTGTTCGAGCTGGAAGACCGCTCGTTGCAGACCCTGATGCTGGAGGTGCCGCAGGCCCAGCTGGTGGTGGCGCTCAAGGGCGCCAGCCCGCGCCTGCGCGACAAGCTGCTGAAGAACATGGCCAAGCGTGCGGCCGAGGCGGTGCGCGAGGAGCTGGAGACCAAGGGCCCGGTCAAGGTGGCGGAGGTCGAGCAGATGCAGAAGGAAATCCTCGGCATCGGACGCTCGCTGCAGGACGAGGGCCGCATGATCATGCAGCGTGGCAAGCAGTCGGATGCCTTCCTGTGAGTGAGCCGGCGTGACCGAGCCTGTGCGCATGGCCTTTGCCGACTTCTCGGCCCCGCCGCAGAGCTGGGTGCCGCCGTCGTTCGACCCGCCGCCGCCACCGCCGCCGCCACCGCCCACCCTGAGCCAGGCCGAGATCGACGCCACGCTGCAGGCAGCCCATGCCGAAGGCCTGGCGCGCGGCCTGGCCGAAGGGCGCCAGCGCGGCCGCATCGAGGGCCGCACCCAGGGCCTGGCCGAAGGCCGAGCGGAGGGCCACCAGCAGGCCTTCGACGCGGCGCAGCAGTCCCTGGCCACGCTGACGTCCGCCCTGCAGGCGGTGCTGACCGAGCTCGCCGATGTGCCCGCGGCCATGACCGAGCCGGTGGTCGACCTGGCCCTGCTGGTGGCCCAGCGCCTGAGCGGCCACCAGGACTTCGAGCGCAGCAGTTTCATCACCGCGGTGCAGGAGGCGCTGATGCACCTGCCCCTGCCGGGCGAACAGCTGATGCTGCGCCTCGGGCAGGCTGACGAGCAGGTCTGGCGCGAAGCGCTGGCCGGGTTCGAGCTGCCGTTCGGTCACGCCATCATGGTCGACCCCGACCTGCCCCCCGGGCGGGTCTTCGTGGAGGTGGGTGGCACCCGGCTGGACATCGGCCCCGCTGCACGCCAGGCCCTGGTGCGCGCTGCACTCGGCCTGCCGCAGCTGCCATGAACGCCGCACGCCAGCATGCCGGCGCGGCGTCGGCCACCGAGCAGGCCACCGTGCGCCTGCGCGCCGCCTTGCGCCGCCTGCACAGCACGCCCACCTCGGTGCGTTCGGGCCGCCTGGTGCGTGTGAACGGCCTGATCCTGGAGGTGGAGGGCCTGCCGCTGGCGCTGGACCAGCGTGCGCTGATCCGCACCGGTGACGGCCGCACGCTGGAGGCTTGCTGCGTCTCGTTCAACCACGGCATCACCTATCTGATGGCGCTGGATGCCGACATCCCGGTGGGCCCCGGCGCCATGGTCTACCCCGCCGGCACACCGGCCGATGCCGGCGGCCACTTCGAGCTGATGGAGCGGCGCCGCGCCATGCCCATCGGTGAATCGCTGCTGGGCCGCATCGTCGACGGCTTCGGCCGGCCGCTGGACGACCTGCCGATCTCGCTGTCGGCGGTGCCGGGGCAGGGCAGTGGCCGGCTCAACCCGCTGCGCCGCGCCCAGATTTCCGAGCCGCTGGATGTGGGCGTGCGTGCCATCAACGGCCTGCTCACCGTGGGCCGCGGCCAGCGCGTGGGCATCTTCGCCGGCACCGGCGTGGGCAAGAGCGTGCTGCTGGGCATGCTGGCGCGGCGCAGTCAGGCCGACGTGGTGGTGGTGGGCCTGATCGGCGAACGCGGCCGCGAGGTGCGCGAGTTCTGCGAAGACATCCTCGGCAGCGAGGCGCTGCAGCGCTCGGTGGTGGTGGTGGCCACGGCCGATTCCGCGCCGCTGGCGCGTGTGCGCGGCGCCTGGTTCGCCACCGACGTGGCCACCTGGTTCCGCGACCAGGGCCGCAATGTGTTGCTGATCATGGATTCACTCACGCGGTTCGCCATGGCCCAGCGCGAGATCGCTCTCGGCCTGGGCGAGCCGCCGGTGGCACGCGGCTACCCGCCCAGTGTGTTCCAGCGCCTGCCCGAACTGGTGGAGCGGGTGGGCAACAGCGACGATGCCCAAGCCTCGGTCACCGCGTTCTACACCGTGCTGCTGGACGACGATGACAGCAGCGACCCGGTGGCTGACACCGCGCGTGGCGTGCTCGATGGCCATGTCTTCCTCTCGCGGGAGCTGGCCGAGGCCGGCCACTACCCGGCCATCGACGTCGAACGCTCGATCTCGCGCGTGATGCCCAAGGTGGCCTCGGCCGGGCAGGTGGACCATGCGCGCATGCTCAAGCGGTTGTTCGGCCGCTACATGCGCAGCCGCGATCTGGTCGCCATGGGCGCCTATGCACCCGGTGCGGACGCCGAGCTCGACGCCGCGTTGCGCAACTGGCCGGCGCTGTCGGCCTTCCTGCAGCAGCGGCCCGACGAGGCGGCCGACTTCCAGGCCACGCTGGCGGCCATGGCCAGCATCGGGGCCGACGCCCCACGTGGACGTTGACATGAATGCCAAGACCCTGAAGCTGCTGGTGATCCAGGCCCACAACCGCGAGGAGGCCGCGCTGCAGGCGCTGCGCGCCACCCAGGGCAAGCTGCGGCGCGCCAGCGCCCTGCAACAGCAGCTCGAAGACTTCGGTCAGGAATACCGGCAGGCGGCGCTCGACGCCCAGCGCAGCGGCGGGCGGGTCGGCTTCGCGATGGACGCGCAGGCCTTCGGCCAGCGCCTGCATGGCACGGCCGGCGAGCAGCGCCCGGTCATCGCCGACCACACCGCAACGCGTGACCAGCAGCAGCAGCAGGCCATCGCCTTGCAGCACCGCCGCGAGGGGCTGGAGAAGCTGCTGCAGGCGGCGCTGCGGCGGGAGCAGCGTCAGGTCGACCGGCACCTGCAAAAGGAGCTGGACGACGTGATCAATGCCCGCTGTTTGCCAGGTGCTGGCATGAATGCTGCACTAAAAACAAGGTAAATTAGTTTTAACGATATGAATACGCCAATCGATCAATTGCCAGCAGTCCCGATGGAGCGCCGTGCGGCGCCCGTTGGAGCGCGGGCGCGGATCGTTGGCGCGCAGCAGGCGGCCTTTGCGCAGCAGATGACACGTCTGCTGGCAGACATGGCGCGGGATGCGGTGTCCGATCTGCGCGAGGGTGCCCCGGCCGCTGCCCCCGCGGTGGTTGCGGCTGCAACGCCGGCTCGGCAAGACTTGCCGCCTGCTGCTGGCGAAGCGCAGGCAGAACTTGCCGAGGACGCTGTGCAGGCGGTGGCGATTGCCGCGGTGCCGGCGTTGCTGTCGGTGCCCTGGGTGGCACCGACCGTGGTGCAGGCGGTGCCTTCGCCCGCGGTGGACTCGCCGGCTGGCGTGACGCCGACGGGCTGGAGCCCCAACGCCGACCGCACCGCGCACGCGCCGCAGGTCGGGCCCGATGCGAAAGCGGCCCAAGCGGCCCAGGTGTCCCTGGCGCCACGGTCGGCCGCCTCGGCCGTGCCCAGCGCGCAGGCCGCGCCGCCCGGCGCCGAGGCCACCGTCTCGGTGCCGGTCGGCGTGGTGTCGGTGTCGGCGTTGCCGGTGGCGACTGCTGTTGTGGCTGTTGCCGCACAACCGTTCGCCGCCATCGCAATGCCCGTGCTGGCGGTGTCTGCGGATGCGCCTGCGCTCGAGGTCGCTGGTGGACCCGTTGATGGGGCCACCGCAGGCCATGCCGCTGGCGCCAGCCTGCCAGGCGCGCCAGTGGTGCGCGGTGTGGCGGTGGCTGGGCTGGCGGCCGTTGCTGCGCCGCGGGCGCAACCGCCATCGACCCTGTCCTGGACGGGCGCGGTGCCGGCCTCGGACACGCGTCTGCTGGTTCCATTGCCGTCCACCGGCCAGGAATCCGGTCCGGCCGTCGCAGCCGCCGCCGGACCCAGCTCAGCCGCGTCTGTCAGCGATGCCGATCCCCGGATGGCGCTGGGCTGGGCCAGCGGCCTCGGCTGGCTGCCAGCTGCCCCGCACCACAGCAGCGCCGCTGCGGCGGTGTCCGCACCCGCCGCAGCGGCTGCGCCGGCCTTGCTGTTGCCCGCGCAGGCTGGTCTGCCCGGGCAACTGCAGCTGCAGATCAACCTGCCCGATCTGGGCCCGCTGCGGCTGGACATGCAGCTCGACGCGGCCGGCCAGGCCCAGCTGCTGTTGCAGACCGGCAGCGCCGCACTGGCCCAGACCCTGGGCGAGCACACCCACCAGTTGGTCGATGCGATGCGCGAGCTGGGGCTGGCGGTCCAGGTGGATGTGCGCCATGACAGCGCCGGCACATCGGGCAGCGCCGGGTCTGGCGGCAACCCGAGCAGCCAGCAGGGCACCGGGCAGGGCGGCTTCCAGAGCGCCAACCAGGGCGCCAACACCCACCCCCACCGCCAGGCTCAGTCAACCGCTGACACGCTGGCGCCTGCTGCCAGCCGGCCTGTGCCGGCCCATCCCGACAACGCGCTCAGCTACTACGCCTGACGCTCCGCAGAATTCCAACACAAGGTCACCATGGCTGAACCCGACACCAACCCTGTGGCGCCCGACGCCGCCCCGGTCACTGCCGAACCGGCTGCAGCGCCGGCGGCCAAGTCCAAGCTGCCCCTGATCGCCGGGGCGGTGGCCGTGCTGGTGCTCGCAGGCGCCGGCTGGTATTTCGGCATCCACCTGCCGGCCAAGAAGCAGGCCGAACAGGAGAGCGAGCAATCGGTCGAGAAACGGCTGATGAAGCAGCTTGAGAGCAAGAAGACGAACAAGCCACCGGTGTTCATCGCCATGGACGAGTTCCTGGTCAATCTGCCTGGCAAGGGTGGCGAGCACTACCTGCAGACCAAGCTGGTGCTGCGCACCGCCGACAGCACCACCGAGAAGCGCATCACCGACTTCCTTCCGTTGGTGCGCGACCGGGTGCTGGCGGTGTTGTCCTCCCGCACTGTCTCCGAGATGGCCACGGTGGAGGGCAAGGACCGCATGGCCAAGGACATCGCGCTGGTGATCAACGCCATCATCGAGCCGCAGCTCACCGCGATCTTCATCCTGCAGCAGGAGCCCTCCACCGCCGATTTGCGCAATCTGGAGCGCCTGGGTGCGATCCCGCGCGAGACCGCGGGCGGTGGCTCCTACAGCGCCGTGGCCAAGGAGGCGGCCGCGCAGTTCTGGAAGGTCACCGAGATGGACCTGCCGGTGCAGGCCGTGCTGTTCAACGCACTCGTGATGCAGTGAGCTGCCGCCCCGGCTGCCCCGCATGAGCGATCCGACGACCCCGATTCCGGCCGCGCCGCCGGCCGCGCCGCCGCCAGAACCCACGCTGTCGGTCTTCGACAAGATGAACCGCGTGGTGCGCCGGCGCATGCCCACGCTGGAGTTGATCCACGAGCGCTTTGCCCGCACGGCGCGGCTGATGCTCTACAACATGGTGCGTTGCCCGGTTGAGCTCGATGTGAAGCTGCCGGAGATCAAGCCCTATGCGGCGTTCGTCAACGG
This sequence comes from Aquabacterium sp., assembly GCA_040400895.1. Taxonomy (GTDB): domain Bacteria; phylum Pseudomonadota; class Gammaproteobacteria; order Burkholderiales; family Burkholderiaceae_C; genus Pseudaquabacterium. Next base: position 4,400 of record JBBAPL010000126.1, on the reverse strand, counting down.
CTTTCCCGAACGCACCAACATCAACCTGGTGAACATCCGGCCGCTGCGTGGTGTGGGCTGTTGGATCATCGATCCGCAGGTGGTCTACATCACCATCGACAACATGTTCGGCGGAGAAGGCAAGCTGCCGCCGAAGGTGTCGTCCAAGGAATACACGGCCATCGAGCTGCGCATCATCCGCCGCCTGGTCGACAGCTTGTTGGCGGAGTACGAGAAGGCCTGGAAGCCGGCGTTCGAGATCCACTTCGACTTCCTGCGCCAGGAAACCAGCTTCCAGTTCGCTCGCATCACCGACAACGAGGAGATGGTGCTGCACTGCGGCTTCACCGTCGACATCAACGGCCGCCAGGGCAGCGTGGATCTGTGCATCCCGTTCTGGGTGCTCGAGCCGATCAAGACCCTGCTGTTCAGCCAGATGCAGACCTTCCAGGCCGACGAGGACAGCACCTGGAGCGACAACCTGCGCAGTGAGGTGCAGTCGGCCCATGTGCAGTTGGTGGCCGTGCTGGCGCGTCGCAACAGCACGCTGGGCGAGGTGCTGTCGTTCAACGTGGGCGACCTGCTGCCCATCGAGCTGCAGGACCCGGTGACCGTGCTGGTCGACGGCCTGCCGATGATCAAAGGTGCCTACGGTGTTCGCAACGGCCGCTATGCCGTCAAGGTCGGCGAGATCGAGCACCCGATCGCCTTTGGCAACCGGCCCGCCGACCGCGGCGTCATGAGCCCCCGATACCGCGAGCGCCCCGAGACCGGCGTTGCCCCCAGCCCCCAACGAGACCTGCCGTGACCACAACTACTTCCTCTGCCACCAGCGCTGGCGATGCGCTGGGCAACGACCCCAAGGCCCCGCGCATCCAGCCGTCGCCCTACGCGCTGCTCGAAGAGACCCCTGGCGGCAGTGGCGCCAACGACATCGAGATGGTGATGGACGTGCCGGTGCAGATCACCGTCGAGCTGGGGCGATCGAAGATGCAGATCCGTCACCTGGTGGCGCTGACCTACGGCGCGGTGATCGAGCTCGACGTGCCCGCGGGAGAGCCGCTGGACGTGGTCGTCAACGGGACCCTCGTGGCCCAGGGCGAGGTGGTGATCGTCAACGACCGCTACGCGATCCGCCTGACCGACATCGTCACGCCGGCCGAGCGCCTGCGCAAGCTGCACCGGTGAGTCACATGCTGCCCTATGCCACGGCTTTGCTGCTGCTGGCTGCCATCGTTGCCGTGGCGCTGGTGCTGGGCTGGCGGCGCCGCGGCACGGGACTGCAGCGGCATGCGTCCGCCGGTCTGCGCACTCTGGAGGTGGCCGCCGTGGGCAGCAACGACCGGCTGGTGCTGGCGGAATGCCTGGGGCGGCGCTATCTGCTGGCGCAGGGCAGCCAAGGGTTGGTGATGCTGGACCGCTGGCCGGATGCGACAGGCGCGGCGCTGGTGCAGCCCCACGCTGCTGCGCCCACCGGCCCTGCACCATGACCGGCCGGCGCGCGCTGGCCAGCCTGGCCATGCTGCTGGCCTCGGGCCTGGCGCTGGCGCAGGACATTCCCCTGGTCAACGCCACGCCGGCCGCCGGTGGCGGCCTGAGCTATTCCGTGCCGGTGCAGACGGTGCTGCTGCTCACGGCGATGAGCTTCCTGCCATCGGCGCTGATGCTGATGACCAGCTTCACCCGCATCCTGATCGTGTTCTCGCTGCTGCGCCAGGCGCTGGGCCTGCAGTCGATGCCGCCCAACTCGGTGCTGGTGGCGTTGTCGCTGTTCCTCACCCTGTTCGTGATGAACCCGGTGTTCGAGGCCATGTACAACCAGGGCTGGAAGCCCTATGCACAGAAGACCATCGGCCTGGAGGAGGCGCTGGACAAGGGCAGCCAGCCGTTGAAGGCCTTCATGGTGGCCCACACCCGCGACAGCGACCTGCAGCTGTTCTCGCGCCTGGCCAAGCAGCCGCTGGTCGACCGTGAATCGGTGCCATTGCGGGTGCTGGTGCCCGCCTTTGCCATCTCGGAGATCCGCACCGGCTTCCTGGTGGGCTTCATGATCTTCCTGCCCTTCGTGGTGATCGACCTGGCGGTGGCCAGCATCCTCACCTCGGTGGGCATGGTGATGGTCTCGCCGGTGATGTTCTCGCTGCCGATCAAGCTGATCATCTTCACGCTGGCCGACGGCTGGAGCTTGCTGGCAGGCTCGCTGGTCGAGAGCTTTCTCACGCGCTGATCGGTGGCCATGGAATCGAGCCTCGTCATTGAACTGGTCATCGGTGCGCTGCGCATGGCCGCCATCTTTGCCGGGCCCATCCTGCTGACGGTCCTGGTGGTGGGCATCGTGCTGGGCGCGCTGCAGTCGGCCACGCAGATCAACGAGCCCTCGGTGGCCTTCGTGCCCAAGCTGGTGGCGGTGATGCTGGTGGTGGCCTTGACCGGCAGCACCACGCTGGGCCTGTTTGTCGACTATGTGCGGGAGATGATCCTGCGCATCCCGGCCGCCGTGGGATGACTGCGGGCGGGCTGAACCTGCTGCTGATGGGCACGGCGGCCAGCTGGACGCTGGTGTCGGTGCGCTTCCTCGGCTTGTTCCTGGCCTTGCCCCTGCTCGGCTTCCGGGCGTATCCGTTGGCGCTGCGCATGGCGCCGGTGCTGGCCCTGACCTGGTTGGTGGCGCCGCAGGTGGCGCTCACGCCCGCGCAGCTGGCCCAGGTGGGCATGCTCACGGTGGGCAGCGAGCTGGCCATCGGCCTGGTGGCTGGCCTGTCGCTGCGCCTGGCCATGCTGGCGGTGGACTACACCGCCGAGGTTCTGGCCATGCTGGCTGGCTTCAGCTTTGGCCAGACCGTGGCCCCCGACACCGCGCTGCCGTCCACCGTGCTGGGCGAGCTGTTGGCTATGTCGGTGCTGGCCGTGCTGTTCGCCGCCGACGTGCACCTGCTGTTCATCGAGCGCATCGCCCAGAGTTTTGCCACTGTGCCGCTGGGCAGTTGGCCCACCGGCTGGAGTGCGGCTGCGCTGCTGTCGCTGGTCTCGGGCGCCATGCAGGTGGGGCTGGTGATGTCCTGCGCCAGTTTCGGGCTTTACCTGTTCAACAACTGCATGCTGGGCCTGATCAACCGCATCTCGCCGCAGCTCAACCTTATGTCGGTGGGTTTCTCCATCAGTGCGCCGCTGGCCCTGGTGGTGCTGGTCCTGCTGGCGCTGCAGCTGCCGGCCATCTCCGAACTGATCGCGCAGCAGGCACTGACCTTTGTCGACCTCGGCCTGTCCGGCGGGCGCTGACCTGTCCGACTGCATCGTTTCCACCCCGACCGCCTTTCCCAACCAAGACCTCTTCGCCATGCACGCGTTCCAGACCCCACTGCCCCGCCTCCTGACCGCCGCCGTCTGGCTGGCCATCGGCCTGGCCTGCCCCCTTGCCGCCAGCGCCAGTGACGCCCCTGTCGCACCGGCGGTGGCCAAGCCGGCGGTGGCCCCGGCCGCCGGCGCCCTGTCGCCATTCAAGGCCAAGGCGGGCGAACCCGCGGCGCCTGGCGCCAAGGCGCCCGCAGCGCCCGCGCCTGCCGCGCCCGCGCCCGCCCCGGCGGCCACCGCCGGCAACGAGGTGCTGAACAAGATGCTGGCCGAGCGCCTGGCCGGCAGCGGCGAGGTGGTGCTCAAGACCGGCGACCTGTCGCCGCTGCAGGCCACACCGCGCAAGCGCGCAGCCACCAAGCCGGCTGCCGCCGATGCGCATGCAGCGGCCAAGGCCACCGAACACTTGCCGCACTGGTCCTACGATGGTGCGGGTGCACCCGACAAGTGGGCCAGCCTGGACCCGGCGAATGCCACCTGCGCCACCGGCAAGCGGCAGAGCCCGATCGACATCCGCGACGGCATCGCGGTGAACCTGGAATCGGTGAAGTTCGACTACCAGCCCACCGCCTTCCGGGTGCTGGACAACGGCCACACCGTGCAGGTCAACCTGGCTGCCGGCAACGGCATCGAGGTGATGGGGCGCCGCTATGAACTGCTGCAGTTCCACTTCCACCGGCCGTCGGAAGAGCGTGTGAACGGCAAGGGCTTCGACATGGTGGCGCACCTGGTGCACCGCGATGCCGAGGGCCGACTGGCGGTGGTGGCCGTGCTGCTGACCAAGGGCGCGGCCCAGCCGGTGCTGCAGGCGGTGTGGAACAACCTGCCGCTGGAGCGCAACGAGGAGCAGGCTGCGCCTACTTCACTCGACCTGCAGCGCCTGCTGCCCGAAGACCAGCGCTACTACACCTACATGGGTTCGCTGACCACGCCGCCCTGCAGCGAGGGCGTGCTGTGGGTGGTGCTCAAGGCGCCGATGCAGGTGTCGGCCGAGCAGATCGCCGTGTTTGCCAAGCTCTATCCGATGAACGCGCGTCCACTGCAGGGCCGCAGCGGCCGCCTCATCAAGG
>JBBAPL010000125.1:0-16247 GCA_040400895.1 Aquabacterium sp. | reverse complement strand
GAACGGGTCGTCGACGATGGGCATGAAGAAATCGGTGGTGGCGATCAGCGCCTGCGTGTCGTTGAGCTTGTAGACCGCGGCGTCGTCGGCGGTCTCGATGCCCACCAGCAGCTCGGGCGGGATCGGCATCGCCGCCGTGCCCTTGAGGATCTCGCTGAGCACGCCCGGGGCGATCTTGCAGCCGCAGCCGCCGCCATGCGACAGCGAGGTCAGGCGCGGCTCACCGGCCGGCGGGGTGTAGGGGGTGGTCATCGGGGGGTCTCCAGAGTGGGGGGTGCGTGCAGCAGGCTGGCGACCAGCGCCAGCAGTGCGGCCGCTTCGGCATCGGGCGCGAACAACGGGGCACGCTGGGCGGCTCGGTCGGCCAGCGCCGGCAGCATAGCGGGATCATCCCGGGCGCGCTGCAGCAGCGCGGCCAGCGCCGCCGGGTCACCGGGTTCGAACAAGCCGGGCCAGTCGTCGCCCAGCAGGCCCAGGTTGCCGTCGATGCGCGAGGCCAGCACCGGTGTGCCGCTGCGCAGTGCCTCGATGACCACATGCGCGCCGCCTTCCATCCGGCTGGGGTGCACCAGCAGGTGGGCCTGCTGGATGCGCCGGCGCGTGGCGGCATGCGGCAGGCCGCCCAGCCAGCGGTAGCTGGGCTGGGCCGCGGCCAGCGCGGCGGCCTGGACGCCCAGCACGGGGTCGAGTGGCTGGCCGATGTGGTCGAGCAGGATGTCGGACCGACCCGCTAGGCGCTGCGCGGCGTGCCAGTAGGTCTGCGGGTCTTTCTCGCTGCGCAGGTGGCCGACCATCACCGCCCGCAGGTGGCGCTGCGGCTTGGCCAGGGGCTGGCGCGCCGGGCAAGACTGCAGCAGCACCTGGCACTTGGCACGCAGCCCATCGGGCAGGCTGCGGGCGCCCAGGGTGTTGAGCACCACCAGCGCGTCGGCCAGCGCCAGGGACTGCTGGGCGGCGGCATCGGTCTGGATGTCGCGGTAGAGGTCGGTGCCGGTCAGCACCAGCAGCAATGGCCGGCCGGGGTGGGCGGCACGCCAGGCCGCCACCGACGGCGCCGAGCGGCGCGCATGCAGCGCCACCATCAGGGCCGCATCGCCGGCGGTTTCGCCGCCCTGCCAGCTGGCGGCCAGCCGCACACGGTAAGCTGGGGCCAGCATCTGCCGCCAGCGTCTGGCGGTCTGCCAGTTGCCGTTGTTGGCATCGGCCAGCGCGGGTGTGACGATGACGATCTCTTGACGATGCACGCCGACAGCATACCCAGCACCGCCCCCGCCACCATCGGGGGCCACCCATTGGACCTGACGGCGCGCCAGGGTGATGCCGTGGCCCTGGCCACCGCACTGCAGGCCACCCGGCACGACACGCTGCAGCACCTGCAACGCCTGCAGCGGGCCCTGCCGGGCCTGCAGGTGCCGCCACGGCCCACGCTGAACCTGCCGCTGTGGGAACTGGGCCACATCGGCTGGTTCCAGGAATTCTGGCTGGCACGCAACCCGCAACGGGCGCTGGGCGCTGCAGCCGACCCCCTGGCGCGCCGCAGCGCCCCGCAGCGCGCCGGCGCCGACGCGCTGTACGACAGCAGCGCCGTGCCGCATGCCAGCCGCTGGGCGCTGCCGCTGCCCGACGTGGACGCCACCTGCGCCGACCTGGCTGCCCAGCTGCAGCAGACCCTGGCGCTGCTGCAGCACACGGATGGCAGCGACACCGCGCTGTACTTCTTCCGCCTGGCCCTGGTGCATGAGGACATGCACCACGAGGCCGGGCTCTACATGGCCCAGGCGCTGGGCATCCCGGTGGACGATGCGCGCTGGCAGGCGCCCCGGCTGCCCGCGCCGCCTGCCGCGCTGGTGGCCGACCCCGGCCCCTGGACACTGGGCAGCCCCGCCGCCGCAGGCTTCGCCTTTGACAACGAGCTGGCGGCCCACAGCCTAGCGCTGGGCCGCACCGAGATCGACGCCCAGGTGCTGCGCTGGGCCGACTTCCTGCCGTTCGCCAATGCCGGCGGCTATGCCGATGCGCGCCTGTGGACCGGCGCCGGCAATGCCTGGCGTCTGCAGACCGCAGCCACCGGCCCGAAGCACCTGCGCCGGCAGGACGGCCAGTGGCAGCAGCAGCGCCACGGCCGCTGGCAGGCGCTGGCTGGGGACGAACCCGCCTGCCACCTCAGCGCCCACGAGGCCGCCGCCTGGTGCGCCTGGGCCGGCCGGCGCCTGCCCACCGAGGCCGAATGGGAGCGCGCCGCCATCACCCGGCCCGGCGACTTCCGCTGGGGCGATGTGTGGGAATGGACGGCCAGCGCCTTCGCACCCTTCCCTGGCTTCCAGCCCCATCCCTACAGTGACTACTCTGCCCCCTGGTTCGACGGCCGGCCGGTGCTGCGCGGGGGGTCGTTCATGACGCAGCCACGGATGAAGCACCCGCGCTACCGCAACTTCTTCCCGGCCGACCGCCAGGACGTCCCGGCCGGGTTTCGCAGCTGCGCGCGCTGACGCAGACGCGCGCCGTCAGCCCGTCGCCAGGCAGACACCGAACCACGCCTGGTCGTCGGTCCACTGCTGCACCTGGCTGAAGCCGGCGTCGCGCAGCAGCGCGGCAAAGTCGCCGGGCGCCCATTTGTAGGAGTTTTCGGTGTGGATGCGCTCGCCGGCGGCAAAGCGCCGCTCGGCGCCGGGCCAGACCACGGTGGTGGCGGCACGCGCCTCCAGGTGCATCTCGATGCGCGACTCGGCGGTGTTGAACAGCGCCACATGGCGCCAGTCACGCAGGTGGAAGTTGCTGCCCAGCAGGCGGTTCAGGTGGTTCAGCAGGTTCAGGTTGAAGGCGGCGGTGACGCCCAGCGCGTCGTCATACGCGGCTTCCAGCAACGCCACCGGCTTGACGCGGTCCACGCCGATCAGCAGCGCGCCGCCCCCCGCCACGGCACGGGCCTGGCGCAGCAGGCGCAACGCGGCATCGGGGCTGAAGTTGCCGATGCTGGAGCCGGGGTAGAACACCAGCGCCGGGCCGTCGACCAGCCCGGCAGGCAATTCCAGCGCGCCCGAAAAATCCTGCCCCACGCCCACCTGCTGCAGCGCCGGGTGGTGGCGCTGCAGGTCGGCCAGGGCCTGGCGCAGATAGTCCACCGAGATGTCGACCGCCACATAGCGGCGCGGCGCCAGGCTGGCGAACAGCGCCGCGCCCTTGGCGCAGTTGCCGGCGCCCAGGTCCACCAGCACCGGCGCCGCACCGGTGGCCGCCAGCGCGGCCTGGGCGATGGCCGGCCCATGCTGCGCCAAGATGGCTGCTTCGGTGCGGGTGGGGTAGTACTCGGGCAGTTCGGTGATGACATCGAACAGCCGCGAGCCCAGCGCGTCATAGAAGAACTTGGGCGACGCCGACGCCGCCGGCGCCAGCAGGCCGGCGGCGGCTTCGGCGGCCAGGCCATGGTGGTCGGCCTGGTGCAACTGGATGAATTGAGGGGTGATGGGCATCTGCCGGGCACTCTAGCAGCGAGACCCGGCTAGAGTGGCGGGCTGTCTGCAACACCCCCACACCGCCTCCTGGCCAGGAACCACCACCATGATCAGCTTCTCCCCGTCGCGCGCACTGCAAGCCCTGGTGGGCTGTGCCCTCATCGCCTTCACTGCCCTGTCACACGCCCAGCAGGTGCTGCGCGTGACCACCATCCCGGAAGAAGCCGCCACCGAGCAGGTGCGCAAGTTCGGCCCCATCGCCGGTTACCTGGAGAAGAAACTGGGCATGAAGGTGGAGTTCACCCCGGTGAGCGACTACCCCGCCGCCGTGGAGGCGCTGGTGAACAAGAAAGTGGAGCTGGTGTGGTTCGGCGGCTTCACCTTCGTGCAGGCCAGCATCCGCTCGGGCGGCAAGATCGTGCCCATCGCCCAGCGCGAGGAAGACACCCGCTTCCAGTCGGTGTTCATCGCCAAGACCGATTCGGGCATCAAGACCCTGGCCGATCTGAAGGGCAAGCAGATCAGCTTCGGCTCGCAGAGCAGCACCTCGGGCCACCTGATGCCGCGGCACTTCCTGCTGCAGGCCGGGCTGAACCCGGAGAAGGACTTCCGGCGCGTGGCCTACAGCGGCGCCCATGACGCCACCATCGCCTCGGTCGTCAGCGGCAAGGTGGATGCGGCCGCGCTCGACATCACCGTGTGGAAGAAGTTCACCAGCGAAGGCAAGGTCGACACCAAGGCCGTCGACGTGTTCTACACCACGGCGCCGTTCTTCAACTACAACTGGTCGGTGCATGCCGACATGCCGGCCGACCTGCGCAACAAGCTGCAGAAGGCCCTGCTCGACATCGACCCGGCCACGCCCGAAGGCGCCGAGATCCTGAAGCTCAACCGCGCCACCCGCTACATCCCGACCACGCCCGACAACTACAAGGGCATCGAGGCGGCCGGCCGCAGCGCCGGCCTGATCTGACGCTGCCCATGCGGCTGGATCTCGACGCGGTGGCCGCGCGCCACCCGGCGGCGCGTGCTGGTGCCGGCCCGGCGCTGCAGGGGCTGAGCCTGCGCGTGGCCGCCGGTGAGCAGGTGGCGGTGATCGGGCCGTCCGGTGCCGGCAAGACCACGCTGCTGCAGGTGATGGCCTGCGCCATGCCGCCCACCGCGGGCCGGCTGCAGCTCGACGGCACCGACCCCTGGGCGCTGCCGCGGCCGGCTCTGCAGCGCCTGCGCGGGCGCCTGCTGCTGGCGCCGCAGGTGCCGCCACTGCCGCCGCGGCAGCGGGTGGTCACGGCCGTGCTGGCGGGGCGCCTGCCGGCACTCGGCACCTGGGCCAGCCTGCGCTCGCTGTGTTACCCCAGCGACATCCCGGCCGCGCAGGCCGCGCTGGCCCGCTTCGACCTAGCCGACAAGCTGTTCGACCGGGTCGACCGGCTCAGCGGTGGCGAGCGCCAGCGTGTGGGCCTGGCCCGCGCCCTGGTGGCGCCGGCCACGCTGTGGCTGGTCGATGAGCCGCTGTCGGCGCTGGACCCGACCCGGTCGCGCCAGGCCATCGCCAGCCTGGTGCAGGAAGCCGCGGCGCGGCGCATCACGCTGGTGGCCACGCTGCACCAGGTGGAGGTGGCGCTGTCGCAGTTCCCGCGGGTGATCGGCCTGCGCGACGGCGCACTGGCCTTCGACCTGCCCGCGGCGCAGGTGAGCCCGCAGCACCTGGCCCGGCTGTACGACCAGCATGAGGACGAATTGCACGGCGGCCCCGCCCCGCCCCCCGACGACGCCCTGGCCTCCCCACCCGCGCCGGCGGTGGTGCACTGCCGATGAGCGCCAGCCTGGCCGCCGCCCCGCAGCACGACCCGGCCTGGCTGGGCCGGGTGTTCTGGCTGGGCGCGGCGCTGGTGTTGCTGTGGCCGCTGGGCGTGGCCACCGAATTCAAGCCCTGGACCCTGCTGGCCCCTGACAACCTGAAGGTGACCGGCCAGTTCCTGGGCAGCTTCCTGCCGCCAGCGCATTCGGCCGAGTTCCTGGCCATGGTGCTGCGCGAGGCCTGGCGCACCGTGGCCATCGCCACCACCGGGCTGGTGCTGGCCCTGGTGCTGGCGGTGCCGCTGGCGCTGGTGGCGGTGCGGGTGCTGTCGCTGTCGGCGCTGGGCGGCCGCATGGCGCGCGGGCCGTTCTGGCTGCGCCAGGCGGTGCGCTGGTTGCTGGTGGTGCTGCGCAGCGTGCCGGAGCTGGTGTGGGCCTTGGTCTTCGTGCGGGTGGTGGGCCTGGGGCCCACGGCGGGCGTGCTGGCCATCGCCCTGACCTACGGCGGCATGCTGGGCAAGGTGTACGCCGAAATCCTGGAAAGCGGTGACCCGCACGCCACCGAAACCCTGCTGCGCAACGGTGCCAGCCGCAGCCAGGCGCTGCTGTACGGCCTGTTGCCGCAGAACGCGGCCGAGCTGACCAGCTACACCGTCTACCGCTGGGAATGCGCCATCCGCAGCTCGGTGGTGCTGGGCTTCGTCGGCGCCGGCGGGCTGGGCCAGCAGATGGACAACTCGATGAAGATGTTCAACGGCGGCGAGGTGTTCACCATGCTGGCGGTGTTCGTGGCCCTGGTGGCCCTGGCCGACCAGGTCAGCGCCCTGCTGCGGCGCATGCTGGGATGAGCACCGGACCCGCCCCGCCCCAGGCGCAGGCGCTGTGGAGCGCCCGCTGCCGCGCCTGCTGGCTGTTGCTGGCGGTGCTGGCCCTGGTGGTGGCCAGCTTCTGGAGCCTGAACCTGCAGTGGGGCCAGTTCTTCTCGCTGGACGCGGCGCGCAGCATGGGCCGCTTCATCGGCGAGTTCTTCCCGCCCGACACCTCGCCCGAGTTCCTGCGCAAGGTGGCGCTGGGCACCTGGGAGACGCTGGCGATGTCGGCACTGGGCACGCTGCTGGCCGCCATCGCCGGCCTGGCGCTGGCGCTGCCCGCCAGCCGGCTGCATGCCGGCGAGCGCGCCTGGGCCCGTGCGCCCACCCGCGGCCTGCTGAACCTGCTGCGTGCCGTGCCCGAGCTGGTGTGGGCCGGCCTGCTGCTCATCGCCGCCGGCCTGGGGCCGTTTGCCGGCACGCTGGCCCTGGCGGCCCACACCACCGGCGTGCTCGGGCGGCTGTTTGCCGAGACGCTGGAGAACGCGCCCCCCGGCCCCGGCGCTGCCCTGCGCGCCCAGGGCGTGGGCAAGGGCCTGGTCTTTTTGTACGCCACGCTGCCGCAGGTGCTGCCGCAGCTGCTGAGCTACACCTTGTACCGCTGGGAGAACAACATCCGCGCCGCCGCCGTGCTGGGCGTGGTGGGCGCGGGCGGGCTGGGCCAGTTGCTGTCGTTCCACATGGGCCTGTTCCACATGGGCAAGACCGCCACCGTGCTGGGCGCCATGCTGCTGCTGGTGGGGCTGGTCGACAGCCTCAGCTTTGCCAGCCGGCGGTGGCTGACGCGCTGACCGGCCCACGGTGTTAACCCTCAAGTGGCAGCGGCGGTGTAAGTTCCCGCCAACCCCACCGACTGCCCTCCTCGCACCGCCATGCTGTCCACCCTGCCCCTGCTCACCGTCACCCAGGCCTGGTGGGTGCTGGCCCTGGCCATCCTGCTGGAGCTGGGCGGCACCACCTGCATGCGCCTGTCCGACGGCTTCAGCCGGCTGGTGCCGTCGGTGCTGATCTTCGTGTTCTATGCCGGCGCCTTCAGCCTGAACGTGCTGGTGATCCGCGTGCTGGGGTTGAGCGTCACCTATGCGGTGTGGTCGGGCGTGGGCACGCTGGCCACCGGGTTGATCGGCTGGCTGTTCTTCCACGAGTCCGCCACCGCACTGAAGGTGGCCAGCGCCGGCCTGATCATCCTGGGCGTGGTGGGAATGCACCTGGCCTCCCGCGCGTCCACCTGATGCCCTGCCCACGCCACACGCCGCCCGACACCACTCCCCGATGAATGCACGCACCCACCACCCGCTTGCCGACGCCTACGCCAGCGTGCGCGCCCAGACCCTGGCCCTGGCCGCGCCACTGAGCGAGGCCGACTGCCAGGTGCAGTCGATGCCCGATGCCAGCCCGGTGAAGTGGCACCTGGCCCACACCACCTGGTTCTTCGAGACCTTCGTGCTGGCCCCCCACCTGAGCGGCCACCAACTGTTCGACCCCGCCTTCCGGGTGCTGTTCAACAGCTACTACAACGGCGTGGGCGCCCAGCACCCGCGCCACCAACGCGGTCTGGTCACCCGGCCCGACCTGGCCACGGTGCGGGCCTGGCGGGCGGCGGTGGATGGGCAGATGGCCTGCCTGCTGGCCACCCCGCTGCCGCCCGGCGTGGCCGACCTGGTGCAACTGGGCCTGCAGCATGAGCAGCAGCACCAGGAACTGGTGTTGACCGACCTGCTGCACCTGCTGTCGTGCAACCCGCTGGCGCCGGTGTACCTGCCCCTGCCCGCCGCCGCGCCGTCAGCCCCCGCCGCGCCCGCCACCTGGCTGACGCAGACCGGCGGCCTGGTCGACATCGGCCACGCCGGCACCGGCTTTGCGTTCGACAACGAAGGCCCGCGCCATGCCCAGCATCTGCAGCCCTGCCAACTGGCCAGCCGGCCGGTGGGCCAGGGCGACTGGGCCGGCTTCATCGCCGACGGCGGCTACACCGACCCGCGCTGGTGGATGGCCGCCGGCTGGGACTGGGTGCGCAGCCAGCAGATCAGCGCGCCGCTGCACTGGCGCCGCAGCAGCCCGCAAGGCGCCGACTGGCAGACCTTCAGCCTGCGCGGCCTGCAGCCGCTGTGCGCCGACGCGCCGGTCTGCCACATCAGCTGGTACGAGGCCGATGCCTATGCCCGCTGGCATGCGGCCCAGCACCCGGGCCAGCAGCCGTCGCGCCTGCCCACCGAGGCCGAGTGGGAACACGCCGCCCAGCCGGTGTGGGCGCAGGCGCTGGCGGCCGGCAACCTGGTGGAATCCGGCGCGCTGCGGCCGCTGCCCGCGCCGGCCACGCCCACCGGCCTGCAGCAGCTGGCCGGCGACGTGTGGGAATGGACGGCCAGCCCCTACACCCCCTACCCCGGCTACCGCGCCTGGGCGGGTGCGGTGGGCGAGTACAACGGCAAGTTCATGGTCAACCAGATGGTGCTGCGCGGCGGCTCCTGCGCCACGCCGCGCAGCCACATCCGGGCCAGCTACCGCAACTTCTTCCCGACCGACACGCGCTGGCAGTTCAGCGGCCTGCGGCTGGCGCGCGACGCATGACGGCCAGCGCCGACGCGCGCGGGCCGGGCGCCGGGCCGTCCCCGCTAGCCCAGAGGCCGACATGACCCGGGTCGGCCTGCTGTTCAACCACGACTGGGACGCGCTGGGCTTCGGCCGGCTGGCGAGCCAGTTCAGCTTTGACAGCGCCGGGTTCGACCTGTTTTCCTTCCCCAGCAACGCCCGGCTGATCGGCTTCGACCTGCAGCGCTTCGCGGCACGCCAGGCGCGGCGGGCCCGGGCCCGCGGCTGGGCGGGCGTGGTGTCGCACCATGAGCAGTTCGGCGCGCTGGCCGCCGCCCTGGTGGCCGAGGCCGCCGGCCTGCCCGGCACGCCGGTGGCCGCCGTGCTGGCCTGCCAGCACAAGCTGCATGCGCGCCAGGTGCTGCAGCAGGTCTGCCCCGAGGCCAACCTGCCGTTTGCCCCACTCGACGCCCGCTACGGCGGCCCGGTGCCCGACGGCCTGGCCTACCCGGCCTATGTGAAGCCGGTGAAGGCCGCGTTCTCGGTGCTGGCGCGGCGGGTCGACAACCAGGCCGAGCTGCACCAGCACACCCGCTTCGGCCGGCGAGAGCTGTGGGTGATCCGCCGGCTGGTCGAGCCCTTTGAACGCGTGGCGCGCCAGCGCCTGCCGCAGGCCGGCAGCGCCCACCGCCTGATGCTGGAAACACCCGTGCAGGCGGCACAGTTCAACCTGGACGGCTGGGTGCACCAGGGCCGCGCCCATGCGCTGGGCGTGGTGGACGCGGTGATGTACCCGGGCACCCAGGCGTTCATGCGCTGGGAGCACCCCAGCCGCCTGCCGGCCGCGGTGCAGGCCCGCGCGCTGGATGTGGCGCAGCGCTTCCTGGCGGCGGTGGGCTTCGACCGCGGCATGTTCAACCTCGAGTTCTTCCACGACCCGGCCACCGACCGGCTGACGGTCATCGAGGTCAACCCGCGTCTGGCCAGCCAGTTCTCCGACCTGTACCGGCATGTGCAGGGGCTGGACCCGCATGCCATGTCGCTGGCGCTGGCGCTGGGGCAGGACCCGGCCGCCCTGCCGCGCAGCGCGCCGGTGGCCGGTGCGGCGGCCAGCCTGGTCTACCGCGCGTTCGTGCCCGGCGCGTCACCGCCGATGCCGGGTACGGCGCAGCAGGCCGCGCTGGCGCGGCGCTTTGCGGATGCGCTGCTGTTCACCTACCCGCGCAGCGGCCACGCGCTGGCGCGCGACTTCAAGTGGCTGGGCAGCCACCGCTACGGCATCCTGCACCTGCACGGCCGCGACGCTGCGCACCTGCGCCGCCGCGCCGAAGCTGCCAGCGCGCTACTCGGCTGGCCCGCGCCCTATGCCGACGCCGCGGCCACGCCCCAGGCCGACTGGCCAGTGCAGGCCGCACCGGCCATCGCCCAGCCAGACCCATCCCACCCCGTGATCCAAGGAGTCCGACCATGACCAGCCCGCTGTCCCCCGACCATCCCCACCCGCAGCCCCGTCCCGCCTGGCGCCGCCTGGCGCTGTGCCTGCTGGCCGCCAGCGCCCTGCTGCTGGGTGGCTGCGCCGCCATGCGGGCGCAGAACCCCGATTCACCGCTGGCCCCGGTGCGCGCCAGCGCCATCGGCAGCGACGCGCATGTGATGCTGGACGGCCACGACGTGGTGGCCTACTTCACCCAGAACCGCCACGCCATGGGCCAGCCGCAGTTCAAGAGCCAGCACCAGGGCGTGACCTTCCACTTCGCCAGCGCGGCGCACAAGGCGCTGTTCGACGCCGCGCCGCAGCAGTACCTGCCGCAGTACGGCGGCTTCTGCGCCAACGGCATCGTCTACGGCATCCCCTGGGGCGGCGACGCCGACACCTGGCGCATCGTCGACGGCAAGCTCTACATCTTCGGCGGTGCCGGCTCGCGCGACGCCTTCCTGCTCGACGTGCCGGGCAACCGCACGCTGGCCAACCGCTACTGGGCCGACGAGGTGGCCGGCAGCAACAGCTTCTGGCAGCGCAGCAAGCGGATGGTGTTGCGCGTGCCGCACTACGCCAGCGGCGAAGAGCTGGCGCGGCGGGTCGCGGCGGCGCGCGCGGCCAAGCCTTGAGCATCAGCACACGGCGCGGCTGGCTGGGTGCGGCCGGCGCACTGGGCGCGGCCGCGCTGCTGCCCGGCTGCGCGCTGCAGGCCGGGCAGGACCATGCCGGCCCCGACGCCCCCGACGCTGTGCCGCTGGCACGCACGCCGCGGGTGGCCTGGGTGTTCAGCTCTGGCGGGCCGCGCGGCTTCGTGCATGTGGGCGTGGTCAAGGCGCTGCAGGAACTGGGCCTGCGGCCCGATGTGATCGTCGGCGCGTCGGTGGGCGCGCTGGTGGGCACGCTGTGCGCCGCGGGCCTGCCCGCAGCCGAGATCGAGCGCGCCGCGTTCAGCCTGCAGCCCTGGGACCTGGTGCGCTGGGCGCCCGGCAGCGGTCAGCGCCTGGCCGCCACCGGCCTGTCCGACTGGGTGCACCGGGCGGTCGACGGCCGGGCGCTGCAGGCCCTGCCCACGCCGGTGCTGTGCGCCGTGCAGCGCCTGCGTGACGGCGCGGTGCTGGGCTTCAACCGCGGCCATGCCGGCCTGGCCGTGCAGGCCTCGGGCGCGATCGAAGACCAGTTCACCCCGGTCACCATCCGCGGCGAGGCCTTTGCCGACGCCGACCAGCGCATGCCGCTGCCGGTGCGGCTGGCCCGCGCGGCCGGCGCCACCCGGGTGCTGGCGATCGATGCGTCCGCCCATGAGGACCGTGCGCCCGCGGGCGCGCAGCGCTACCGCGACAGCGACCTGCGCAAGCGCGCGCTCACCGCACCCGACGCCCAGTTGGCGGATGTGCTGCTGCACCCCGACTTCGGCTACTGGGTGAGCCTGTCGGACGCGTTCCGCCGCCGGGCCATCGACGCCGGCCATGCCGCCACGCTGGCCGCAGCGCCGGCGCTGCGGGCGCTGCACGCCGGCTGATCGGCGCCGGGTCACCGCGCCCCACTGGCGCGGTGACCCGCCCACACCCGCACGCCCCGCGTGCGGATTGCACAGGCAGCCCCCCGCCGGCCTGTGGGCACCCCCCGCGTTCAGGGTGAGGCCATCCCGACGTCTGAATTTCTATATTTAATATCTTTATCACTTAAACCGAATAGCCCGGTCGATTGCCGTGGGCTCCCATTGGATTGCGTCGCCAGCACATGCCCACCACCAGCACGACCCTCAGTGACCCGACGCTGTCCACCCAGGCCGGGCTGACCTGGCGCGCGCCTCTGGACCCGCTGGTGCAGGCGCAGCCCGCACTGTCGCGCTTTGCAGCCAGCCTGCGGGTGGTGGTGGCGATGCTGACGACCCTGCTGCTGATTCAGGCCTCCGCGCTGCCCGGGCCGCCAGCCCTGCTGCTGCTGGCCTACGACCTGTGGGCCGCCTGGCTGCTGTGGCTGGCGCTGAAGGGCGACCGCCAACACCTGGCCCACCTGGGCATCGACGTGGTCTGGGCGATCGGCATGCTGCAGCTCACCAGCGGCACCGACAGCCTGCTGGTGCTGACCCTGCTGCAGCCGGTGCTGGTGGCCAGCATCACCTTCGGCGCGGCCGCCGGGCTGTGCCTGACGGGTGTCGCCACCCTGGTGCTGGTGCTGGACCCGATCGCGCTGCTGCAAGGGCAGTTGCGCATGCAGGCCGACCACGTCGCGCCGACGTTGGCCATCCTGGCCACCGTGCCCGCCGCGGCATGGCTGGCCCGCCCACTGGCCCTGCTGCGTGCACAACGCAGCCTGGTCGACGAGTTGTACCAACGGCTGGACAGCCGGCGCGGGCTGCATGTCACCGCCACCGGCCTGCTGTCGCACCTGCGCCAGCGCCTGCAGGTCGACGTGGCCGCGCTGTGGCTCACCGAGCCCGCCGACCCGGCGGTGTGGCTGTGCACCGAGGACGAGCCCCGCCTGCGCAGCGAGGGCACTGCCCGGGCGCGGCTGCTGGCGCTGGCGGCCCGGCTGCCGCTGCAAGTGGTGGCGCACCGGTCCGGCGCCGGGCTGGGGGCGCGTCTGCGCTGGCCGGGGCTGGTGCCGCTGCAAGCCGACGAACGCCAGGCCCTGCAGCAACTGGCCGCCTTGCTGTCGGTGCGCGCGCTGGTCGTGGTGCCGATGTGCAGGCGCGGCCGCTGCATCGGCCGCATCGCCATCGGCCTGCATGCGGGCCACGTGCTCGACGCCGGCCAGGCGCGGCTGGAGGGCGTGGCGGCCGACGCCCTGCGGCTGCTGGAATCCGCACGGCGGGTGGACCAGTTGCAGAGCGAGGGCGAAGACATCGAGCGCGCGCGCATCGGCCGCGACCTGCACGACAGCGCGGTGCAGCCCTACCTGGGGCTGAAGTTCGCGCTGGAGGCGGTGCTGCTGCGTGCCGCGGCCGACAACCCGATGCGGGCCGACCTGCAGGCGCTGGTGCGCCTGGCCACCCGCGAGACCGAGGCCCTGCGCGAGTTGATCGCCGACATGCGCAGCCCCGCGCCGCGCGGCGACAACGCGCTGGTGCCCGCGGTGCGGCGCCAGGTGCGCCGGTTCAGTGCGCTGTTCGGCATCGACGTGCAGCTCGACGCCCCGGCGCAGGTGATGACCAGCCGGCAGATGGCGGCCCAGGTCTTCCACCTGGTCAATGAAGCCCTCAACAACGTGCGCAAGCACACCCCCGCCACCGAGGTGCGGCTGAGCCTGCGCACCGCGCCCGGCGCGGTGCGGCTGCGCATCAGCGACAACGGCGGCAGCGTGCTGCGGCGCAGCGGCCCCGACTTCCACCCCGCGTCGCTGGCCGAGCGGGTGGACGCGCTGGGCGGCGTGCTGACCGTGCACCGCCCGGACGGGCTCAACACCGAGCTGGTCATCACCATTCCCCTCACCCAAGGCGCCGCAGCATGACCCAGACTTCGCTCGACGCGCCGCGCCACCGCGCGCACCAGACCGGCATCCGCGTCTTCCTGGCCGAGGACCACGACATCACGCTGTGGGGGCTGCACCGGCTGATCGACAGCGCCCAGCCCGGCATGCGCGTGGTGGGCACCGCACGCACCCGCGAGGCGCTGCTGGCGGACCCCGCCATCGGCGAGGCCGACGTGGTGCTGCTGGACCTGGACCTGTCGGGCGAGGACGGGTCGGGCGCCATCGCCGAACTGCGCCGCCGCTGCACCGCATCGTGCCTGGTGCTGACCGGCGCCGACGACCTGCAGCGCCACCGCCAGGCGCTGCTGCAGGGCGCACGCGGGCTGGTGCACAAGAGCGAGAGCGCCAGCACCATCCTGCGCGCCATCGAGCGGGTGCACCAGGGCGAGATCTGGTTCCAGAGCGCCCTGCTCGGCGAGGTGCTGGGCCAGCTGACCGGCAGCGCCCCCGTCCCGCGCCCGCTGGACGACACCGGCCGCCGCATCGCCAGCCTGACCCCGCGTGAGCGCGAGATCGTGGCGGCCCTGGTGCGCCTGTCCAGTTCCAAGCAGCTGGCGGTGGCCGAGGCCCTGGCCCTGAGCGAGCACACCCTGCGCAACCACCTGACCACCATCTACAGCAAGCTGCGGGTGCATGGCCGGCTGGCCCTGCACCTGTTCGCCGTGGAGCATGGCCTGGCGGCGCCGGAAGGCGAGCGCGGCACCCGGCGCTGACCGCACCCCCGTGGATGCGGGGGGAGCAGGCTCCCCCTTCGGCAGGACCCGACTCCTGCCACCCGGGGGGATGCATCAACGATGGCAGGCGGGCCGGGAATTTCTACAGTGCATTCCATGGACACCGCACGACACCAGCCCCCAGGGCACCGTGCCAGGCGATGCCCGACGCCAACGCCTGGCCGGCGTGTGTTCCCCAGGCCAGCAGGGCAAGGATCCGGCCCCAACGGACCCCATCCAAGGCGCGCCCATGCCGGGCCAGCCATCCCACCATCCCGCAAGGAGTTCCCATGCAAATCGTTCAAATGTTCCAGCAGTTCGCCCGTGACGAAGAAGGCGCCAACGCCATCGAGTACGGCCTGGTGGCCGCCGTCGTCGCCGTCGGCCTCGCGGTCGCGCTGGGCACGCTGAAGGATTCGATCGCCGCCTTCCTCGACAAGGTCGGCACCGCCATCGGCGCCGTGAAGCTGACCTGATGCACTGACCCAGCCGGTGGCGCCTGCGGCCCGAACGCAGGCCCTGCGCCACCGGCCCCCATTCCACACGCGCCCGCCATGCCACTGTCTGCCCTCCTGCCCTGCCTGCTGCTGGCCCTGCTCGCCTGCGCGGTGGGCACCGACCTGCAGGCGCGGCGCATTCCCAACCGGCTGGTGCTGATCGGCTTGGCCCTGGCCCTGGCGGGCCATGCCGTGGCGCTGGCACTCGGCGCCGCGCCAATGGCCGGCCCGGGCTTGGCGGCCCCGCTGCTGGGCGCCCTGGCCGGCCTGGCCGCCCTGCTGCCGCTGTACCTGCTGCGCGCCTGCGGCGCCGGCGACGCCAAGCTGATGGCCATGGTCGGCGCCTTCATCGGCGCCGAACGCATGCTGACCGCGCTGCCCGCCACCCTGATCGCCGGCGGTCTGCTCGCCCTCGTGGTGATGCTGGCACGTGGCATCACCCGCCAGACGTTGGCCAACACCCGCTTCATGCTGACCCACTGGCTAGTGAAGCTGCAATCCGGCGGCGGCGCGCGGCTCGACCCGCTGGCCACCACCGCCGCACGCCTGCCCTATGCCGTGGCCATCGCCACCGGCACCGTCGTCGCGCTGCTGTTGCGCCCCGCGCTGGCCTGAGCCACCCGACGACCACCCCCACCCTGGACACCCGATGAAATCCCGAGGACTCTTGATGCTGCTGGTGGCGGTGCTGGCCGGGCTGCTGGCCACCGCCGCCGCCGCGCGCTGGCTGCAGCGCCAGGGCGGCGCCCGCGACCTGCTGGTGGTGGCCACCCAGGACATCGCGGCCGGCACGGTGATCGCCGCCGACCAGGTGCGCGCGGCCGAGTGGCCGGCCTCCAGCCGCCCCGAGGGCGGCTTCAGCGACGCCGCCGCGATGCAGGGCCGGGTGCTGACCACGGCGCTGCAGCGTGGCGAGGCCATCACCGCCGCCCGCCTGGCGCCCACCGGCACCAAGGGCGGCCTGTCGGCGCTGGTGCCGGCCGGCAAGCGGGCCATGACGGTGCGGGTCAATGACGTCGTCGGCGTGGCCGGCTTCGCACTGCCCGGCACCTTTGTCGACGTGATCGTCAACACCCAGGCCGACGAGGGCGATGCCGACGCGCGCCGCTCGCGGGCCGTCTCGCGCACCGTGCTCGACCGCATCCTGGTGCTGGCCGTGGCCCAGGAAGTGGACCGCGACACCACCAAGCCGCGGGTGGTCAACGCCGTGACGCTGGAGCTCACGCCCCGCCAGGCCGAACTGCTGGACCTGGCGCGCAGCGTCGGCACGCTGTCGCTGGTGCTGCGCAATCCGGCCGAGCTGCACACCGACGGCGGCCGGGCCGGCACCGACCCCGGTGTCACCAAGGATGAACTGCTGGGCCGTGCGCCGGCCGCCGCCGCGCCGGTGCCGGCGCGCCGCAGCGCTGCCCCGGCCACGGCCCCCGCCC
>JBBAPL010000124.1:0-16372 GCA_040400895.1 Aquabacterium sp. | reverse complement strand
CACAGGCGGTGGCGGCGTCGGTGGCGGCCAGCGCGTCGCGCATCCACAACTCACCCAGCACGCGCATCGCGGGCAGGTGGGTGAAGCCGTCGCTGCGGAAGCGCTGCACCCGGCCGCCTTCATGGTCGACGCAGATCAGCACATCGGGCCGGATGGCCTTGATCTCGGCCGTCAACGCGGTCAGCTGGGCGCGGTTTTCCCAGTTGCGTGCGAACAGGATCAGCCCGCCGGTCAGCGGGTGCCGCAGGCGGCGGCGGTCGGCGGCATTGAGCGTGGTGCCGGCGATGTCGAGCACCACCGGGGCGTGGCCGTTGTCGAGATCGAATGACATGGGTGTGGCTTTCAGGAGTTGGGGCCGGACTCGACCACCACGAAGGACGCAGCGTAGTCGGTCTCGTCGGTGACGGTGACATGGGCGCGCAGGCCGCGCGCGGCGAACCAGTCGGCCAGCGCGCCATGCAGGCGGATGTAGGGCGCACCGCTGGGGTGGTTGAGGATCTCGCAGGCGCGCCAGGTCATCGGCATGCGCATCCCCATGCCGATGGCCTTGGAAAACGCCTCCTTGGCCGAGAAGCGGGTGGCCAGATACGCAGTGCCGCGCACATCGACACGGGCGCGCCGGGCGTGGAACACCTGCAGTTCGGCGGGGCCCAGCACCTTGTCGGCAAAGCGGTCGCCGCGGCGCGCCAGCGTGGCGCGCAGGCGGCGGATGTCGCAGATGTCGGTGCCGATGCCGAAGATCATGCGTGGGAGGCAAATGCCAGTTGGATGCAGCGCTGGTAGTCGCGGATGGTCTCGGTCAGGCCCAGTTCCAGCGCATCGGCGATCAGCGCATGGCCGATCGACACCTCCAGCACGCCGGGCACGGCACGCAGGAAGTCGGTGAGGTTGTCGCGGTTCAGGTCGTGGCCGGCGTTGATCTCCAGCCCCACCGCCAGTGCCGCGTCGGCCGCCGCGGTGTAGCGCGCCAGCACCGCCGCCTGCTGCGGCGTGCCGTGCGCGCTGGCATAGGCCTCGGTGTAGAGCTCGACCCGCTCGGCGCCGGTGGCGTGCGCAGCAGCCATCTGGTCCGGGGCAGGGTCCATGAACAGGCTGACCCGCACGCCCAGCGCCCGCGCCTCGTCGATCAACGGCTGCAGCCGGGCGGCGTCTTCCGGGAAGCGCCAGCCGTGGTCGCTGGTGAACTGGTCTTCACTGTCGGGCACGAAGGTGACCTGGTGTGGCCGCAACGCGCGCACGAAACCCATCAGGTTGTGGAAGGGGTTGCCCTCGATGTTGTATTCGGCCTCGGGCCACTGCTGCAGCAGCGCCTGCAGGTCGTGCACGTCTTGCGTGCGGATGTGGCGCGCATCGGGCCGCGGGTGCACGGTGATGCCCTGGGCACCAGCCTCCAGCGCCAGGCGCGACAGCTTGACCACATCCGGGATGCCGATGTGCCGGGTGTTGCGCAGCAGCGCGATCTTGTTGACATTGACCGACAGCGCGGTGCGGTGCGGCCGGGCATGGGCTTCAGGGGCGACGAGTGGGTTCATGGCGGGGCCTTGCACAGCGGGCACGCCTCAGGCCGCGCGCGGCGGTGCCACGTCCAGCAGCCGGCGCACATCCAGCATCAGCTGACGGGTGCGCAACGGGGGCGAGCCCAGATGATAGTGAAGCAGCGCGCGCAACTGGCCGCGCAGCGCGGGCAAACCGCTCTGGCAGGCGCGCCGCAGCGCTGCTGGGTCGTCGGCATCCAGGGCGGCCTGCAGCGCCAGGCACAGGCTGCCGGGCAGGCTGGCGGGCTCGTCGGGCGCATCGAGCAGGCCGGCTTCGCCGCTGAGCCGGTAGTGCCGTCCGGGCTGCACCAGCGCCTGGGTGGTGGTGGCGCGGCCCAGGTCGGGCAGCACGCCGGTCTCACGCAGCAGCAGCAGCTCGAAGGCGCGCAGCGGTGCCTCGTCGGGCGCCACGGCCAAGGCCAGCAGCGCATCGGCGTAGGCGTCGAACAGCGCCGGGTGCGGGTCGCCGCGGGCCAGCAGCTTCATCAGCAGTTCGTTGAGGTAGAAGCCCGGGAACAGCCGGCCCGGCGGCAGCGCGGCGCCGGCGCCGGCGTATTCGGCCGAGCGCAGCAGCAGGATGTCGGCGTTGTCATCGGCCTTGGGCCGGGTGGTCAGCACCAGCAGGCGCTGGAACGGCATCAGCACCGGTCGCAGCTGCGAATACGGCCGTTTGGCGCCCTTGGCCACCGCGGCCAGGCGGCCCTGGTCACGGGTGAACAGGTCGAGGATCAGGCTCGTCTCGCTCCAGTCCCACTGGTGCAGGACGAACGCAGCTTGCGGCGCAGACCGGGAACTGGCCACCGCTCACTCGTAACCGTAAGAGCGCAGGTGCTCCTCGCTGTCGGCCCAGCCCGAGCGCACCTTCACCCACAGCTCCAGGAACACCTTGTTGCCGGTGAGCTTCTCCAGCTCAACCCGGGTCTCGCTGCCGATGCGCTTGAGACGCTCACCACCGTCGCCGATCACCATGCCCTTGTGGGCATCACGCTCCACCACGATGGTGGCGGCGATGCGGCGCAGGTTGCCCTCTTCCTCGTACTTGTCGATCACCACGGTGGCGCTGTAGGGCAGTTCGTCGCCCGTCAGGCGGAACAGCTTCTCGCGGATTAGCTCGGCGGCCATGAACTTGTCGCTGCGATCGGTCAGGGCGTCTTCCTCATGCAGCCAGGCCTGTTCGGGCAGGTACGGCTCGACGATCTTGAACAACCGCTCCACGTCGGTCGGCTTGGTCGACGACATCGGCACGTATTCGGTGAACGGGTGGCGCTCCTGCATGCTCTTGAGCCAGGGCAGGATGTCGGTGCGGCGGGCCACCACGTCCAGCTTGTTGGCCACCAGGAAGCAGGGCTTGTCGGGCGGCAGCAGGGCCAGCACCTTGGCGTCGTCCAGGCTGAAGCGGCCGGCCTCCACCATGAACAGCACCACGTCCACATCGCCCAGCACCGACGTGACGGTGCGGTTGAGGTTGCGGTTGAGCGCGGTGCGGCCGCGGATCTCCTTGGTCTGGAAGCCCGGCGTGTCGACGAAGATGAACTGCGTGGCACCCAGCGTGCGGATGCCGGTGATGCGGTGGCGGGTGGTCTGCGCCTTGCGGGACGTGATGCTGATCTTCTGCCCGACCAGGGCATTCAGCAGCGTGGACTTGCCCACGTTGGGCCGACCGACGATGGCGATCAGGCCGCAGCGGGTGGCCACAGGGGCGTCAGGAGCTTGGGTGTCGGCGATGTCGGTTCCTCTGGCGGGCTGCGTCAGTTGCGCAGCGGACCGCCTGGTTTGTCGCTGGCCTTCAGGCGGCTGAGCATGCGGCGGGCCGCTTCCTGCTCGGCGATGCGGCGCGAACGGCCCTCGCCCTGCTCGGCCAGGCCCAGCGCGGGCACGGCGCATTCCACGTCGAAGGTCTGCGCATGGGCCTGGCCGCGGGCGGCCAGGATGCGGTATGTGGGCACGGGCAGTCGCCGGGCCTGCAGCCATTCCTGCAATTCGGTCTTGGCGTCCTTGCTCCAGCTGTCAGCCTCGGTGCTGGAGATCAGCTCACCAAACAGCTGGCTCACCAGCCGCGTGGCGGCCGGCAGGCCGCCGTCGATGTAGAGCGCGCCGATCAGCGCCTCGACCGCGTCGGCCAGGATCGACGGCCGCTGCGCGCCGCCGCCGCGGGCTTCGCCTTCAGACAGGCGCAGCACCTCGGGCAGGCCCAGCACCAGGGCAGCGCGGTGCAGGCTGTCCTCGCGCACCAGGTGGGCCCGCACGCGGGTCAGGTCGCCTTCGTCCGATGCGGAGAAGCGGTCGTACAGCAGCGCCGACACAGCCATGGCCAGCACCGCATCCCCCAGGAATTCCAGGCGCTCGTTGTGGTCGACACCAAAGCTGCGGTGGGTGAGCGCACGCTGGAGCAACGCCACATCGGCAAACCGGTAGCCCAGGCGCTGCTGCAGTGCGTCCAGGCGGTTCTCCAGGCGTTGGTCAGGTTGGGGGTCCATGGCTCCAATCGGGGGCATCCGGCGGCCGCATGCGGTCGGGCGGGACAGCTGGGCGGCCAGGCCGCCCGCCGCAGCCAGCATCACTTCGAACGCGCAGCGTACTTGATCAGCAGAAACACCGGGCCGAAGAGTTCGATTTCCTTCTCGTAGGCAAAGCTGATCACCACGCGGTCGTTCTCCTTGGTGATGTCGAGTTCCTTGCCCACCAGCGAGGTGATGGTGGCGTCGATCTGCCGCTGCTTGTCAAAGGCACCGCGGATCTCGGCCACGGTGCTGGCCGGACTGGCAGCGATGCGGTCGACCACGCCCTTGATGGTGTAGAACTCGGTCACCGTGGGCACCACGCGCACCATCAAGTAGCCGACAAAGCCCACCACGATGGCCCAGGCGAGCAGGCCGATCAGGGTGACGCCACGGCGCGGTGCCGCTGCAGGTTGACGTGCCGACATGCGCATGTTGCCTCGGGTGGGCCGCAGCATCAGTTGAAGCTGCCAATGCGGCGCAGGTTGCCGAAGTTCATCCACACCATGAACGCCCGGCCGACGATGTTGGCGTCGGGCACGAAGCCCCAGTAGCGTGAATCCTGTGAATTGTCGCGGTTGTCGCCCATCACGAAAGAATGGCCCGCCGGCACTTTGCACGACACACCTTCGGCGGTGTAGCGGCAGTTGTCACGGAAGTTGACGAAGCTCTCCATCGGCCGGTAGATCGATGCACGCTTCGGGTCGACCAGGATGCCGTGGGCCGCGTCGCCCAGCTTCTCGGTGAACCGGGGCGCGTAGCGCATGCTGTCATCGTCGTAGAAGTCACCCTGCGCCTGCACCGGCACCAGTTGACCGTTGATGGCCAGTTGCTGGTTGGTGTAAGTGATCTCGTCGCCGGGGATGGCCACCACCCGCTTGATGTAGTCGACCCGCGTGTCGACGGGATAGCGGAAGACGATCACGTCACCGCGCTTGGGGTCGTTGTTCGGGACGATCTTGGTGTTGATCACCGGCAGGCGCACGCCGTAGTGAAACTTGTTCACCAGGATCAGGTCGCCCACCAGCAGCGTAGGCACCATGGACCCCGACGGGATCTTGAACGGCTCGAACAGGAAGGACCGCAGCAGGAAGACCGCCAGGATCACCGGGAACAACCCGGCCGTCCAGTCCAGCCACCAAGGCTGCATCAGCAGCTTCTCGCGGGCGGCGGCCACATTGCCGTCGACCTGGTTGATGCCCATCTTGCCCAGCTCGGCCCGGCGCTGGACGTCCTGCGCAGCCAGGGCATCGGCAGCGGCCAGCCGCTCGGGCGCGAACCGGAACCGTTCCGCCAGCCAATAGGCCAGCGTGACCACCGTCAGCACGAACAACAGCAGCGAGAAGTTGCCGATCCAGTAACCCAGCCACCAGCCACCGCCGTACACCAGCAGGGCGCCGTACAGCACGGCGGTCAAAGCACTCATCATGGGCGGTTGTGGTTGTTCTGCAATGGGTTGGGATCAGTCATCGACCTGCAGGATGGCGAGGAAGGCTTCTTGCGGCACCTCGACCGTGCCGATCTGCTTCATGCGCTTCTTGCCGGCCTTCTGCTTTTCGAGCAGCTTCTTCTTGCGCGAGATGTCACCGCCATAGCATTTTGCCAGCACGTTCTTGCGCAGCGCCTTGATGTTCTCGCGGGCGATGATGTTCGCGCCGATGGCCGCCTGGATGGCCACGTCGTACATCTGCCGAGGGATCTGCTCGCGCATCTTGGCCGCCACAGCGCGGCCGCGAAACTGGCTCTGCACCCGGTGCACGATGATGGACAGCGCGTCGATGCGGTCGCCATTGATCAGCAGGTCCACTTTCACCACGTCGGCCGCGCGATATTCCTTGAACTCGTAGTCCATGCTGGCGTAGCCCCGGCTCACGCTCTTGAGCTTGTCGAAGAAGTCCAGCACGATCTCGGCCAGCGGCATGTCGTAGGTCAGCATCACCTGGCGGCCGTGGTACGCCATGTTCAGCTGCACGCCACGCTTCTGGTTGGCCAGCGTCATCACCGGGCCCACATAGTCCTGCGGCATGTACAGGTGCACGGTGACGATGGGCTCGCGGATCTCCTTGGTGCGGCCCAGGTCGGGCATCTTGCTGGGGTTCTCCACCTCCAGCACCTCACCGTCGTTCAACTCGACCTGGTAGACCACGCTGGGGGCGGTGGTGATCAGGTCCTGGTCGAACTCGCGCTCCAGCCGCTCCTGCACGATCTCCATGTGCAACAGGCCGAGAAAGCCGCAGCGGAAGCCGAAGCCCAGCGCCTGGCTCACCTCGGGCTCATAGCGCAGGCTGCTGTCGTTGAGCTTGAGCTTCTCCAGCGCGTCACGCAGTTGGTCATATTCGCTGGCCTCGGTGGGATACAGGCCGGCAAACACCTGCGGCTGGATCTCCTTGAAGCCGGGCAGCGCAGCGGCCGCGGGGCCGGCGTTGTTGGGCAGCTTCTTCTCGAGCGTGACGGTGTCGCCCACCTTGGCCGCCTGCAGTTCCTTGATGCCGGCGATCAAGAACCCCACCTCGCCGGCCTTCAAGTCGTCACGCGGCTCGCTCTTGGGCGTGAACACACCCAGCTGCTCCAGCGGATAGACGGCGTTGGTGGCCATCATGCGGATGCGGTCGCCCTTGCGCAACACGCCGTCGACCACGCGCACGAGCATGACCACGCCGACGTAGTTGTCGAACCAGCTGTCGACGATCATCGCCCGCGGGGGGCCGTCGGCGTCGCCCTTGGGCGGCGGCATGCGGCTGATCACGGCTTCCAGGATGTCGTCGATGCCCATGCCGGTCTTGGCCGAGCAGGGGATGGCGTCGTCGGCGTCGATGCCGATCACATCCTCGATCTCAGCCTTGGCGTTCTCGGGGTCTGCGTTGGGCAGGTCCATCTTGTTGAGCACCGGCACCACTTCGACGCCCAGGTCGAGCGCGGTGTAGCAGTTGGCCACCGTCTGTGCTTCCACGCCCTGGCTGGCATCGACCACCAGCAGCGCGCCTTCACAGGCCGACAGCGAGCGGCTCACCTCGTAGCTGAAGTCCACATGCCCGGGCGTGTCGATCAGGTTGAGGTGGTAGACCTGCCCGTTCTTGGCGGTGTAGCGCAGCGATGCCGTCTGCGCCTTGATGGTGATGCCGCGCTCGCGCTCGATGTCCATCGAGTCGAGCACCTGGGCTTCCATCTCGCGGTCGGACAGGCCGCCGCAGCGGTGGATCAGGCGATCGGCCAGGGTCGACTTGCCGTGGTCGATGTGGGCAATGATCGAGAAGTTTCTGATGTGGTCCATGGGTTCGATCGTGGGCCCGTTTCAGCGCGGCCCGGTGGCGTGCAGCCCGGCCTGCTGAGGGGCGCGGCGGCGGGCCGATTCAGCCCACACGCAACATTGAAACGACATAAAAAAAAGGCACGTCCAAAGTGGAGACGCGCCTTCCAACAAATGTTTGGCAACTGCTTGTTGGGCCTTCATTGTAGCCAAAACGCCTGGGGTGGAAGCCGCGCCGGTGCTGCATCTCCGGCCGTTGCGACCCGCCAACATGACAAAGTTATCAACAGCTTGCACACAAGCGTCAGGGCGGGCTGACATCCTGTTGGCGGCGCACCACAGCCAGACAAGATAACGCGGAAAACCGATCAACGGTGCGCCGATTCTAACTGCCCAGCACCGCAATCGGCCTGTTGGCATCGGCGAAGCGAGTGGTCGCCAACTTGCGCGGCACGACATGGCCGGCCCCATGGTGCCGGCGATGCAGGGTCCCACCCGTTCAGGCGGGAAGGTGAGTGCTTGCTGACCGCCACGATGTGGAAAGACCCGCCAAGCCAGTCGGTTGAACCGCCGACCCGGAAGGGCCGCGGATCAACGCCCAGGCCGGATCACCAGGTAGTTCACCCACTCGCCGCGGCGCACCATCACGCTGACTGCACGCGACTTCTCGGCCTTGCCAGCCACGGCCAGAAACTGCTTGACGTCGGTGATCTCGGTGTTGTCGAGCGTCAGGATGACGTCGCCCTCGCGCAGGCCGGCGCGGGCGGCGGCGCCGTCCACCGCATCGACCTTGACGCCGCCGCGCAGCTTCAGGTCGCGCTTGTTGCCATCCGTGAGGTCGGACACCGTCAGGCCCAGCGCCGACTTGGCCGCGGCGCCCGGTGCAGCACTCTCGCTGTGGGCCACCTTCACCGGCGCATCGGACTCGAACTCGGCCACGGTGACGGCCACGTCGCGGTAGGTGCCGCGGCGGAAGACCTGCAGCACCGCCTTGCTACCCGGCTTGGTGCTGCCGACGATGCGCGGCAGGTCGCCCGACTTCTCGATCACCTTGCCGTCAACCTTGGTGATGATGTCGCCCGCCTCCACGCCGGCCTTGTCGGCCGGGCCGCCGCTCTCGGCGCCGCGCACCAGCGCACCGGTGGGCTTGCCCAGGCCGATGGACTCGGCCACGTCCTTGGTGACCGGCGCGATGGTGACGCCGATGCGCCCGCGAATCACCCGGCCGCTCGCGCGCAGCTGGTCGGCCACGTTCTTGGCCTCGTCGATCGGGATCGCGAACGAGATGCCCATGAAGCCGCCCGAGCGGCTGTAGATCTGGCTGTTGATGCCCACGACTTCGCCACGCAGATTGATCAGCGGGCCGCCCGAGTTGCCGGGGTTGATGGCGACATCGGTCTGGATGAAGGGCAGGTAGTCGCCGGTGTCACGCGCCTTGGCGCTGACGATACCGGCCGTCACGCTGTTCTCGAGGCCAAAGGGCGAGCCGATGGCCATCACCCACTCGCCCACCTTCAACCTGCCGACGTCGCCCAGCTTGACGGCCGGCAGGCCGGTGGCGTCGATCTTGACCACGGCCACATCGGTGCGCTTGTCGGCGCCGATCACCCGGGCCTTGAACTCGCGCTTGTCGGTCAGCGTCACCAGCAGTTCGTCGGCACCGTCCACCACGTGGGCGTTGGTCATGACGAAGCCGTCCGCGCTGAGAATGAAGCCCGAGCCGACGCCACGCTGCTGCGGCTCGTCGTCGCCGTTTCCGCCACCACGCGGGCCGCCACGCCCACCTGGCAGCGGGATGCCGAAGCGCCGGAAGAACTCTTCCATGCTGGGGTCGACACCGCCACCGCCACCCGGTGCGGCCGAGCGACCTGGCCGCTCCAGCGTGCGGATGTTGACCACCGACGGGCCGACCTTCTCGACCAGTTCGGTGAAATCGGGCAGTTCCACCCGCGATTGGGCCACGGCAACCTGTGGCAACCAGACACCGGCCAGGCCGACGGCAAGACCCGCCACCAGGGCCACACGGCGGCCACGCTGCAGCGGGCGCACCATCGACGCAATCAGATCGGACATCCACTCACCTTTTGTTCAGGAGACACCAGCACGTGCGGTCAGTTGGAGCCGACGCCCGCAATTTCAACGCTTGCGTTCGAATTGGGCCTCGAACTGCTGCACCGTGGCCATCGGCACCTCACCGACCACGGTGAGCCACCAATCGCCACGGCGCGCCATCACCGTGTGCGATGCACCCGTGCTGGTGCCCATGGCCTTGGGATGGCGCTTGGGGTCGTAGCGCTCGATGAACACCGACACCTGGGCCAGGCCGTCGGAGAACACCGACTGCACCACCTGCAGCGGCGGGCCGCCATCCACCGCTGTCGCGTCCAACGGGCGCCGGGTACAGCTGACGAGCTGGAAGCCTGGCACCGGCTTGACCATCACCCAGCCCTCGGCGTCCAGTTGCGTGCGCTCGGCCTGCGGGCGCAACACACGGAAGCCATCGAGCTGCTTCATCGGCTTGAGGAAGAGCTCGGGCTGGGGCTTGCCGCCCAGGCGCACGTCGACAAAGGCGGAGGATTCGAGCACGTCGCCGCCGGGCGCGAGCACGTCGTTGCGCAGCAGCAGCCCGCTGTCGCGGTGCGCCCACAGCCGCTGTGCGAAACGGTGGCGATCGCGGGGCTTGAGCAGCAACACGTCGGCATCCAGCCCGGCCACCCGCTCCTGCCCCAGCTTCTGCAATTCGTAGTTGTCGAGCACCCGTGCAGACGTGGCCAGCGGCAGGGCCGGGAACTGCGCCACGGGGTCGCGTTGCTCCACCAGCGCGCGCTTGGCAACCGGCCACAGCGTCACGACCTGGTCGTTGTGGCGGTACTGCAGGCGGGACTCACCATCAAGCTGCTCCACCCGCTCGAAAGTCTGGCGCCCGTCGCACTGGTGCAGCACGCGCGCGCTGCTGACGATGCCGCCCGCACTGTAGGCCAGCGTGCCCTGGTAGCTGCTGCTGGCCGCCGCATGCTGGATGCGCTGCAACCAGGGTTCCGCGTCAACCGATGCCGACGCAGCGGGCGCGGCAGCCTGCCCGCCAACGGCCAGACCGGGCCCACAAAGCGCCATGGCCACAGCCATGCCCCAGCGGCCGAGCCGGGCCCGGGACTGCGCCGCTCGCATGCTCACTGCCCTTCGAAGACGATGTGCACGCGGTGTTCGGCACCGGCACCGGGCATGGCGCCATGGGCCAGACTGCGGTGCGCCGACAGATAGCGGTCGAGCTGGGCATTGCGCACCAGCACGACCGACGCGTCGGGCGCCT
The DNA here is from genome assembly GCA_040400895.1 of Aquabacterium sp. Classification (GTDB taxonomy): domain Bacteria; phylum Pseudomonadota; class Gammaproteobacteria; order Burkholderiales; family Burkholderiaceae_C; genus Pseudaquabacterium. Next base: position 5,782 of record JBBAPL010000124.1, on the reverse strand, counting down.
GGGTCGTGCCAGCCAGGGTGGTTGCATCGACGGGCGCAGGCGACATCACCCGGGTGACGACCATCACACCCGCCACCGCCACAAACCCGGCGGCCACGGCCACCGGCGCCATCAGCCAGTGGCGCGCAACGCGCGACCGGGGCGTCACCGGGGCACCGTTGGCCACCTGCTGCGCGGACGCCGCCGCCACAGGCGCCTGCAGCGGCGCAGGTGCCAACGGCACGGGCTCGTCAGCCAACCGCTGGCGCAGTGCCTGCAGAAAGGCGGCGTCGCGCACCGGGGTACTGGCCAGATCGTCGCTGCGCAGCACATCGCCGATCAGGTGATAGGCATGCCACTCACGCCGTGCATCGGCGTCCTGGCGCCACACGGCACAAGCGCCAGCGACATCGCTGTCAGCGAGGTCGCCGTCCATCAGGGACGACAGTTGTTGCCGGCGGGCATCGGAAGGTTCAGACCTGTTCTGCATGGTGCTCGTTCAACTCCAGGGCCACTGGGCGGGCCCGCAGGCCCTCGGATTGGCGCACGCCCTCGATGGGCAGGCGGGTCGGCAGACAGGTCGTCACCATCGCTCCCCCTCGCGGGTGTCGAGCAACGGCCGCAGCCGCTGGGCGATGGATTCACGCGCCCGGAAGATGCGGGAACGCACGGTGCCGATGGGGCAGTTCATCAACTCGGCAATCTCGTCGTAGCTGAGGCCTTCGATCTCACGCAGGGTGATGGCCTGCCGCAGATCGTCGGACAAGGCCTCGATCGCCGCATTGACGGCCTGGGCAATCTCCTTGCTGGCCAGCACCGCCTCCGGCGTTTCACCGTCGGTTAGTTCGCGCTCGACGCGGGAAGTTTCATCGTCGTCATCATTCATGCTGGCGCGCGCGGATTCCGTCACCAAGGGGTCGCGCTTCAGGTCGACCAGTGCCTTCTTGGCCGTGTTGACGGCGATGCGGTAGAGCCAGGTGTAGAACGCGCTGTCCCCGCGGAACTGCGGCAAGGCGCGGTAGGCACGGATGAAGCTCTCCTGGGCGATGTCCTGCACCAGGTCGACGTCGCGCACCATGCGGGCGATCAGCCGCTCGATGCGGCGCTGGTACTTGATCACCAGCATCTCGAACGCCTTGGGGTCGCCGCCCTTGGCGCGCTCGACCAACTGGGCGTCGACGTCGTCGATGCTCATGCAGCACCTTCACCCACACCGGCGTCAGGAGCAGCACCGCTGTGGGCAGCCAACGCCACACGCAGGCCATGCCAAGCCCCAGCAGCGCTGGCAGCACTGGCCACCCGCCAGTGTGCACGGCCGTCCGCGGGGTGCAGGCGCAGCAGCACCCAGGCGCCCAGGTCCAGCATGACCACCAGGCGCCGCAGTGGCTGCGGTCCCTGTGGGCTGACCACGGACCAGCACTGGCCGTCCCACCGCAGGCGGCCGGGCAACAGCGGCAAGGCGCGGCGTGCGAGCCACCACCCCCCACTGGCCAGCAGGGCCGCGCCTGCCACCACACCCAGAAGCATCGGCGCGCGGACCTGCCATTGGGCGTGCAGCGCCAGCCACACGACCAGCAATGCCCCTGCGCCCGCATGCAGCAGGGTGATCAGCATGCGTTCAGCCCGGCACTCGGCCAGCGACGCATCGACCGACGGGGCAGCGCGCATGCGCGTCGCCAGCGCCGATCACACGCGGCGCAGGACCAGCGTGCCGTTGGTGCCGCCGAAGCCGAAGTTGTTCTTCACCGCCACGTCGATCTTCATGTCCCGCGCAGTGTTGGCGCAGTAGTCCAGGTCGCACTCGGGGTCCTGGTTGAAGATGTTGATGGTGGGCGGCGAGACCTGGTGGTGCACCGCCAGCGCGGTGAACACAGACTCGATGCCGCCGGCGCCGCCCAGCAGGTGGCCGGTCATCGACTTGGTGGAATTGACCACCAGCTTCTTCGCGTGGTCGCCGAACGCCAGCTTGATGGCGTTGGTCTCGTTCAGGTCGCCCAGTGGCGTGGACGTGCCGTGCGCGTTCAGGTACTGCACCGCATCGGCGTTGACGCTGGCGTTGCGCAGCGCAGCCCGCATCGACCGCTTCGGGCCATCGACGTTGGGCGCGGTCATGTGGAAGGCGTCCGCACCCATGCCGAACCCGGCCAGTTCGGCGTAGATCTTCGCGCCGCGCTTCTTGGCATGCTCGTACTCCTCGAGCACCAGCACGCCTGCGCCTTCACCCAGCACGAAGCCGTCGCGGTCCTTGTCCCAAGGCCGGCTGGCGGTCTGGGGCGAATCATTGCGCGTCGACAGCGCGCGCGCTGCCGCAAAGCCGCCGATGCCCAGCGGCGACACCGTGCTCTCGGCGCCGCCCGCCACCATCACGTCGGCGTCGCCGTACTCGATCAGCCGGCCGGCTTCGCCGATGGCGTGCAGGCCGGTGGTGCAGGCCGTCACGATGGCCAGGTTGGGGCCGGTGAAGCCGTACTTGATCGAGATGTGGCCCGAGATCATGTTGATGATCGAGGCCGGCACGAAGAACGGCGAGATGCGGCGTGCGCCGCGGGCGGCATACTCGATCTGCGTCTGCTCGATCATCGGCAGGCCTCCGATGCCCGACCCCACCAGGCAGCCGATGCGCTCGGCCTGCTCTTCGTTCAGCGCGTCGCCGGTGGGCAGGCCGGCGTCCTGCACCGCCTGGATGGCGGCCGCCATGCCGTAGTGGATGAAGGTGTCCATGTGGCGGGCTTCCTTGCCGGGGATGTAATCCTCGACATTGAAGCCCTTGACCTCGCCGGCAAACCGGCAGGACAGGCCCGACGCATCGAAACGGGTCACGTTGTCGATGCCCGAACGGCCCGCCACGAGATTGGCCCAGCCCTCGGCCACGGTGTTGCCCACCGGGCTGATCAGGCCCAGGCCGGTGATGACGACGCGTCTGCGGCTCATGTCAGCAGGTGTTCAGGCCTTCTGGTGCTTGACGGCGTAGTCGATCGCCAACTGCACCGTGGTGATCTTTTCCGCCTCTTCATCGGGGATCTCGATGCCGAACTCGTCTTCGAGTGCCATCACCAGTTCCACCGTGTCCAGCGAGTCGGCACCGAGGTCGGCCACGAAGGCCTTCTCGTTGGTGACTTCGGCTTCGGCCACGCCCAATTGCTCGGCAATGATCTTCTTGACGCGTGCTTCGATATCGCTCATGACTCCTCCAGGAGTGGTAATTTCAAAAACAGCCCATGATTCTACTGGCGGTGCAGCGCTTGCGCTGTCGCCATGCCGGTCGGGCCCGTGACCGGCAGGGTGCGGATGGCGTGGCAGCCCGCAAGGCAGCTGCCGCGCCTGTCAACTCATGTACATGCCGCCATTGACGTGCAGCTCGGTGCCAGTGATGTAGCCCGCCAGCGGGCTGGCGAGAAAGGCCACGGCATGGGCAATCTCCTCGGGCGTGCCCAGCCGGCCCAGCGGAATCTGCCCCAGCAGCGCGGCTTTCTGGGCCTCGGGCAGCTCGGCCGTCATGTCGGTGGCGATGAAGCCGGGGGCGATGCAGTTGACCGTGATGTTGCGGCTGCCCAGCTCACGCGCCAGCGCGCGGGTCATGCCGGCCACGCCGGCCTTGGCGGCGGCGTAGTTAGCCTGGCCGGCATTGCCGCTGGCGCCCACCACCGAGGTGATGTTGATGATGCGACCATGGCGCTGCTTCATCATGGTGCGCAGCACCGCGCGGCTGCAGCGGAACACCGCCTTCAGGTTGGTGTCGATCACCGCGTCCCAGTCGGCATCCTTCATGCGCATGGCCAGGGTGTCGCGGGTGATGCCGGCGTTGTTGACCAGCACCTGCAGGCCGCCGTCGGCCTTGACGATGGCCTCGATGGCGGCGTCGACCGCAGCGGCGTCGTTCACGTCCAGCCGCAGGCCACGGCCGCCGTGTGGCGCCAGTGCTTCCGTGATGGCTGCTGCGCCAGCGTCGGTGGTGGCGGTGCCGACCACGGTGAAGCCTTGCGCCGCCAGGGTGGTGGCGATTGCCCGGCCGATGCCGCGCGACGCACCGGTGACCAGCGCGACCTGCTTGATGTCGGTCATGCCAGCAGTCCCAAGGTATCGCGCAGAGACGCCGGGTCGAAGATCGCGCCGCTGACCAGATCGGCATCGATGCGCTTGACCATGCCAGCCAGCACCTTGCCGGGCCCGCATTCGACGATGTGGGTGGCCCCCAGCGCCTTCAGCGCCTGCACCAGCTCGACCCACCGCACCGGGCCGGAGGCCTGGCGGTACAGCGCGTCGCGGATGGCGTCGGGCGCCGTGGGGGCCGCCACGTCGATGTTGTTGACCACTGGCAAGCGCGGGCTGTTCAGCGCCACGTCGACCAGGCGGGTGCGCAGGGCGTCGGCCGCCGGCTGCATCAGCGCGCAGTGGAACGGTGCCGACACCGCCAGCAACAGCGCCCGCTTGGCGCCGGCGGCCTTCAGCAGCTCACAGGCCTTGGCCACGCCGGCCTGGCTGCCGGAGATCACCGTCTGCTTGGGGTCATTGAAGTTGGCGGCCGAGACCACCTCGCCGGTGGCCGCGGCGGCCTGGGCGCAGCCGTCGATCACCGCGGCGGCGTCCAGCCCCAGGATGGCGGCCATGGCGCCCTGCCCCACCGGCACGGCATGCTGCATGGCCTGGGCGCGCAGGCGCACCAGCGGCAGCGCGTCGGCCAGCGTCAGCGCGCCGGCAGCCACCAGGGCGCTGTATTCACCCAGCGAATGGCCGGCCACGGCGACCGGCTGCGCACCGCCCTCGGCCAACCAGGCACGCCAGGCGGCGATGGCCGCCGTCAGCATCACCGGCTGGGTGTTGGTGGTCAGGTCCAGTTGCTCTTTGGGGCCGGTGGCGATGAGCTGGGCGATGTCTTCACCCAGCGCGGCAGAGGCTTCTTCCAGCGTGGCGCGCACGGCCGGGTGGTCACCCCAGGCATCGAGCATGCCCACGGCCTGGGACCCCTGGCCGGGAAAGACGAAGGCGAACGAGGTCATCGTGAGGATCGCTCCTGGCGGGACGTGGTCGGATTGGGTGGGGGTTGAAAGAGCGCCGGCTCAGTAGTCGAGCAGCACCGCACCCCAGGTGAAGCCGCCGCCCACGCCTTCGAGCATCAAGGTGTCGCCACGTCGGATGCGGCCGCTGCGCACCGCATCGTCCAGCGCCAGCGGGATGGATGCAGCCGAGGTGTTGCCGTGCTGGTCGACGGTGACGATCAGCTTGTCCAGCGGCAGCTTCAGCCGCTTGGCCGTGCCCTGCATGATGCGGATGTTGGCCTGGTGGGGGATCAGCCAGTCGATGTCGGCCTCGGTGCGGCCGGCCTTGTGCAGCGTGGCGCGGGCGGCCTGCTCCAGCACGCCCACGGCCAGCTTGAATACCGCCTGGCCGTCCATCTTCAGCAGCGGGTCACCCAGCACCTGGCCGCCCGACACGGTGCCCGGCACGCACAGGATGCCCACATGGCGGCCATCGGCATGCAGGTCGGTGGCCAAGATGCCGGGGGTGTCGCTGGCCTCCAGCACCACCGCGCCGGCGCCGTCGCCGAACAGCACGCACGTGCCGCGGTCGTTGAAGTCGAGGATGCGCGAGAACACCTCGGCACCGATCACCAGCGCCCGGCGCGCCGTGCCAGTGCGGATCAACGCATCGGCCACCGTCAACGCATAGACGAAGCCCGAGCACACCGCCTGCACGTCGAAGGCCGGGCAGCCGACGATGCCCAGCTTGTTCTGCACGATGCAGGCCGTCGACGGGAACACCATGTCGGGCGTGGGCGTGGCCAGGACGAGCAGGTCGATGTCGG
>JBBAPL010000123.1:0-16403 GCA_040400895.1 Aquabacterium sp. | reverse complement strand
TTCGCCGCCACCTACTACGACCAGATCCGTCTGGCCGCGCCCAAGCTGGCCAAGGAAAAAGGCATCAAGAAGCCTTGCACCATCTACCAGGACGATGAGTTCGGTCTGGAAGTGCTGCGCGGTGCCGAGGCGGGCCTGAAGACAGTCGGCCTGGAATTGGCCGAGAAGACCAGCTACAAGCGTGGCGCCACCGATTTCTCGTCGCAAGTGGCGCGGATGAAGGCCAGCGGTTGCGACATGGTGATCATGGGCACCATCATCCGCGAGACCATCGGCACCATCGGCGAGTCACGCAAGACTGGATTCAACCCGCTCTTTCTGGGCAGCAGCGCCAGCTACACCGACCTGATCCACAAGCTGGGCGGCAAGCCCATGGACGGCCTGTATGCCACCATGACCTCGCAGCACCCCTATCTGGATGAGGCATCTCAGCCGCTGCGCTTCTGGGCCAACAAGTACAAGACCAAGTTCAGCGAAGACCCGACCGTCTTCTCGGTCTATGGCTACACCATCATCGACACCTTTGCCAAGGCGGCGCTGAAGGCAGGCGCCAACCTCAGCACCGAGTCCTTCATCAAGGCCATGGACACGCTGACGGTCGACCCCGACATGTTCGGCGCCCCGCTGACGACCTTCACCGCCACCAAGCGGCTGGGCAACGACCTGTCGCGCCTGTCGCAGATCGTCGACGGCCGCTGGAAGGTGATGGGCGACTACATCAAGCCCTGACCCGGATGCACCGTATGACAGGCCGCCTGCGGGCGGCCTTCCTTTTGGTGCCCGGATAATCTGCCGATGACGACGAGAGACGAATGGCTGCAGGTTGACTCCATCGACCTGGAGGCCCAGGGCGTGGCGCGCAACGCCGAAGGCAAGGTGGTCTTCATCGAGGGGGCCTTGCCGGGTGAGGAGGTGCAGGTCAACGTGGGCCGCAGCAAGAACGCCTGGGAGCAAGGCCACATGGTGGCGCTGCGCCGCGAGAGTTCACAGCGGGTGCGCCCCGGCTGCCCGCACTTCGGCCTGCACCCGGGTGCCTGTGGCGGTTGCAAGATGCAGCATCTGGACGCGGCGGCCCAGGTGGCCGTCAAGCAGCGGGTGCTGGAAGACAACCTGCAGCACCTGGCCAAGGTGCAGCCTGAGCAACTGCTGCGGCCCATCCACGGCCCGACCTGGGGGTACCGCTACCGCGCGCGGCTGTCGGTGCGGCATGTGGCCAAGAAGGGCACGGTGCTGATCGGCTTCCATGAGCGCAAGAGCCGCTACCTGGCCGACATGCAGGTCTGCCCGGTGCTGCCGCCGCCGGTCAGCGCACTGTTGATGCCACTGCGGGCGCTGATCTACGGCATGGACCAGCGTGACCGTCTGCCGCAGATCGAACTGGCCATGGGCCAGCGGCTGGATGGGCTGGTCACAGCGCTGGTGTTGCGCCATCTGGAGCCACTGACGGCGGCCGACGCCGACCGTCTGCGGGCCTTTGCCGCCCTGCACGGCGTGCAGTGGTGGCTGCAGCCCAAGGGCCCGGACACCGTGCACCTGCTGGATGCAGGCGGGCCGGAACTGGCCTACGCGTTGCCCGAGTACGGCATCACCATGCCGTTCAAGCCGACCGACTTCACCCAGGTGAATCACCCGATCAACAACGTGCTGGTGGGTCGGGCGGTGCGCCTGCTGGCGCCCGGGCCGACAGAGCGGGTGATCGACTGGTTCTGTGGCCTGGGCAACTTCAGCCTGCCGCTGGCCACCCGCGCTGGCGCCGTGCTGGGCATCGAGGGCAGCGAGCCGTTGGTGCAGCGCGCCCGCGACAACGCTGCCCGCAATGGCTTGGCAGACAAGACCCAGTTTGCTGCCCGCAACCTGTTCGAACTGACCGCTGATGATCTGGTGGCCATGGGCCAGGCTGGAAAGTGGTTGGTGGATCCTCCGCGTGAAGGCGCGTTTGCCCTGGCCAAGGCGCTGGCGGAGCTGCACGCCGCACCCAACCCCGGGTGGCAGCCACCGCGGCGCATCGTCTATGTCAGCTGCAACCCGGCCACACTGGCGCGTGACGCCGGCCTGCTGGTGCACCAGGCCGGTTACCGCTGCGTGGCGGCGGGCGTGGTGAACATGTTCCCGCACACCGCCCACGTGGAGAGCATGGCGGTGTTCGAGCGCGCCTGATGGGCTGGCGCGACGCCGCCATGAAAAAGGGCTCCCGAGGGAGCCCTTTCACCTGGTGCAGCGCAGATCAGTCGCGCTCGCCACCAGCGATGCCCAGGATGGCCAGCAGACTCTGGAACACGTTGTAGATGCTCAGGTAGATCGACAACGTGGCGCTGATGTAGTTCGTCTCACCGCCGTCGATCACCCGCTTGATGTCGAACAGGATGAAGCCGGAGAAGATCACGATGGCCAGCACCGACAGCGTCATCATCAGGGCCGTGCTCTGCATGAAGATGTTGACGATGCCTGCGGCCAGCAGGATGAGCGCGCCGACGAACAGGAACTTGCCCATGCCCGTCAGGTCACGCTTGATCACCGTCGCCAGCGTGGCCATGCCGATGAACACCACGCCGGTGCCGGCAAACGCGGTCATCACCAGCGACGTGCCGTTCTTGAAGCCCAGCACCACCGCCAGCATGCGCGCCAGCATCAGGCCCATGAAGAAAGTGAAGGCCAGCAGCACCGGCACGCCAGCGGCCGAGTTCTTGGTCTTCTCGATGGCGAACATGAACCCGAAGGCACCGGCGAGGAAGATGATGGCCGACATGCCGGTGCCCAGCGCGGCGGTGATGCCGGTGGACACGCCCACCCAGGCGCCCAGCACCGTGGGCACCATCGACAGCGCCAACAGCCAGTAGGTGTTGCGCAGAACGCGGTTGCGATCAGCGGCCAGCGTGCCCGCCGAGCCGAAGCCAGGCATGGTTTGCAGGCGTTGTTCATTCATGGTCGACCTCGTCAAAGTTGTTGGGAATGGGATTCAGATTCACAAATGACATTGTAAGTTCCGCAGGTCTGTCTGCACCATGCGGGTGCCAATGGCCCAGGCTGGCTGGTGCAAACTGCGAGACCACCTATTCTCGGAGCTTTCCATGCAGACCAAATCCGTGCTGACCCTGTCCGATGTGCGCGCCATGGCCCAGGCCGCCGAGGCTGAGGCCTTGGCCAACCAGTGGGCGGTGACGATCGCCATCGTCGACGACGGTGGCCATCTGTTGTGGCTGCAGCGCCTGGACGGCGCGGCGCCGATTTCCGCCCACATCGCACCTGCCAAGGCGCGCACAGCCGCCATGGGCCGCCGTGAGAGCAAGGTCTACGAAGATGTGATCAACCAGGGCCGCACCAGTTTCTTGAGCGCGCCCACGCTGGAAGGCATGCTCGAGGGCGGCGTCCCCGTGATGGTGAACGGCCAGTGCATTGGCGCGGTAGGGGTGAGCGGGGTCAAGAGCAACGAGGACGCCCAAGTGGCGCGCGCCGGCATTGCGGCGATCGGCTGACGTCTGGCGGATCCGGGCAAACCCGGGCCGGCTATAATTCCGAGGTTTACCCGCCACCATCGCAGCCTAGCGAAACTCCTGCGAAGTTTCCCACCGGACTTCCTGCCCAAGGCCCCGCTGACATGACGTCGCCGGGGCTGTCGCGAGAGAAGCTGGGCGTGCGCGACTTCCGGAGCCTGATCTTTTGCTGCCACACCTGCCCCCCGCACTTCTCGCCCTCGCAGACGGCACGGTCTTCCAGGGCGTCTCCATCGGCGCCGCCGGGCACACCGTGGGCGAGGTGGTGTTCAACACCGCGCTCACCGGTTACCAGGAAATCCTCACCGACCCCAGCTACTGCCGGCAGATCGTCACCCTGACGTATCCGCACATCGGCAGCTACGGCGTCAACGCGGAAGACGTCGAGGCCTCGAAGGTCCATGCCGCCGGCCTGATCATCAAGGACCTGCCGATCCGCATGTCCAACTTCCGCGCGAACCTGACGCTGGACGCCTACCTGCGGCGCGAGGGTACGGTGGCCATGGCCGGCATCGACACCCGCCGGCTCACGCGCGTGCTGCGCAGCAAGGGTGCGCAGAACGGCTGCATCACCTGCTTTGATGCCGGTGCCAGCATCGGCCAGGCCGATATCGACACGGCCGTGGCCCGCGCCCAGGCCGCCCCCAGCATGGCCGGGCAGGACCTGGCTCAGGTGGTCACGGTCACCGAGCCCTATGCCTGGACCGAGACCGAATGGGCCCTGGGCAGCGGCTACGGTAGTCTGGCCGACGCCCGCTTCCATGTGGTGGCCTACGACTTCGGCGTCAAGCGCAACATCCTGCGCATGCTGGCCAGCCGGGGCTGCCGCGTCACCGTGGTTCCGGCGCAGACCTCTGCGGCCGACGTGCTGAAGCTGCAGCCGGACGGCATCTTCCTGAGCAACGGCCCCGGCGACCCGCAGCCCTGCGACTACGCCATCGCCGCGGCCCGCACGCTGATCGACACCGGCATCCCGACCTTCGGCATCTGCCTGGGCCACCAAATCCTGGCGCTGGCCTCGGGTGCCAAGACCTTCAAGATGAAGTTCGGCCACCACGGCGCCAACCACCCGGTGAAGGACCTGGACAGCGGCCGCGTGTCGATCACCAGCCAGAACCACGGCTTTGCGGTCGACGAGGCCAGCCTGCCGGCCAACCTGCGCCCCACCCACATCAGCCTGTTTGACGGCACGCTGCAGGGCCTGGCCCGCACCGACCGACCGGCGTTCTGCTTCCAGGGCCACCCTGAAGCGTCTCCTGGCCCGCATGACATCGCCTACCTGTTCGACCGCTTCACAACGCTGATGGCGGAGAAGAAGAATGCCTAAGCGTACCGACCTCCAAAGCATCCTCATCATCGGCGCCGGCCCGATCATCATCGGCCAAGCCTGCGAATTCGATTACTCCGGCGCCCAGGCCTGCAAGGCGCTGCGCCAGGAGGGCTACCGCGTCATCCTGGTCAACAGCAATCCGGCCACGATCATGACCGACCCCGACACGGCGGACGTGACCTACATCGAGCCCATCACCTGGCAGGTGGTCGAGAAGATCATCGCCAAGGAGCGCCAGGCCCGGCCCGACGACAGGATGGCGGTGCTGCCCACCATGGGCGGCCAGACGGCGCTGAACTGCGCGCTCGACCTGCACAAGCATGGCGTGCTGGCCAAGTGGGATGTGGAGATGATCGGCGCCAACGAGCAAGCCATCGAAAAGGCCGAAGACCGCCTGAAGTTCAAGGACGCGATGACCAGCATCGGCCTGGGATCGGCACGCAGCGGCATCGCCCACAGCCTGGACGAGGCCTGGGCGGTGCAGAAGCGCATCACGGCCGAAATTGGTGGCGCCGGGTTCCCGATGGTGATCCGCCCCAGCTTCACCCTGGGCGGCACCGGTGGCGGCATCGCCTACAACCCGGAAGAGTTCGAAGAGATCTGCAAGCGCGGCATCGACCTGTCGCCCACCAGCGAACTGCTGATCGAAGAATCGCTGATCGGCTGGAAAGAGTTCGAGATGGAAGTCGTGCGTGACCGCGCCGACAACTGCATCATCGTCTGCTCCATCGAGAACCTCGACCCGATGGGCATCCACACCGGCGACAGCATCACCGTGGCGCCGGCCCAGACGTTGACCGACAAGGAATACCAGCTGCTGCGCAACGCCAGCATCGCCATCCTGCGTGAGATCGGCGTCGACACCGGCGGCAGCAACGTGCAGTTCTCGATCAACCCGCAGGACGGCCGCATGGTCGTCATCGAGATGAACCCGCGGGTGTCTCGCTCGTCGGCGTTGGCGTCCAAGGCCACCGGCTTCCCGATCGCCAAGATCGCCGCCAAGCTGGCCGTGGGCTACACATTGGATGAACTGCGCAACGACATCACCGGCGGTGCCACGCCGGCGAGCTTTGAGCCCAGCATCGACTATGTCGTCACCAAGATCCCGCGCTTCGCGTTCGAGAAGTTCCCGGCCGCCGATCCGCACCTGACCACGCAGATGAAGAGCGTGGGCGAGGTCATGGCCATGGGCCGCACCTTCCAGGAAAGCCTGCAGAAGGCGCTGCGCGGCCTGGAGACCGGCATCGACGGCCTGACCGAACGGTCGGCCGACCGCGACGAGATCATCGAGGAGATCGGCGAGGCCGGCCCCGAGCGCATCTTGTACGTGGCCGACGCCTTCCGTATCGGGCTGACCTTGGACGAGATCTACGAAGAGACAGCCATTGACCCCTGGTTCCTGGCCCAGATCGAAGACCTGGTGGCGACTGAAAAGCTGCTGCAGGCCCGCACGCTGCCCAGCCTGACCGCCGCCGAGCTGCGCTGGGCCAAGCAGAAGGGCTTCTCCGACAAGCGCCTGGGCAAGCTGCTGGCCAGCAACCAGCACGACGTGCGCCGCGCGCGGCATGCGCTGGGCGTGCGGCCGGTCTACAAGCGGGTGGACACCTGTGCGGCCGAGTTCGCCACCCAGACCGCCTATCTCTACAGTTGTTACGAGACGGTGGATGGCGAGTGCGAGGCCGAGCCGACCGATCGCAAGAAGATCATGGTGCTGGGCGGTGGCCCCAACCGCATCGGCCAGGGCATCGAGTTTGACTACTGCTGCGTGCATGCCGCGCTGGCCCTGCGCGACGACGGCTACGAGACCATCATGGTCAACTGCAACCCCGAGACGGTGTCGACCGACTACGACACCAGCGACCGCCTTTACTTCGAGCCGGTGACGTTGGAAGACGTGCTGGAGATTGTCGACAAGGAAAAGCCGACCGGCGTGATCGTCCAGTACGGTGGCCAGACGCCGCTGAAGCTGGCACTCGACCTGGAAGCCAACGGCGTGCCGATCATCGGTACCAGCCCCGATTCCATCGACATCGCCGAAGACCGGGAGCGTTTCCAGGCACTGCTGAACCAGCTGGGCCTCAAGCAGCCGCCGAACCGCATTGCTCGCACGGAAGAATCTGCCATCGGCCTGGCCAATGAGATCGGCTACCCGCTGGTGGTGCGTCCCAGTTATGTGCTGGGCGGCCGCGCGATGGAGATCGTGCACGGCGACAAGGACCTGCAACGCTACATGCGCGAGGCGGTGCGCGTCAGCGAGAAGTCGCCGGTGCTGCTCGACCGCTTCCTGGACGACGCCATCGAGGTCGATGTCGACTGCATCAGCGACGGCACGGCCGTGATGATCGGCGGCATCATGGAGCACATCGAGCAGGCGGGCGTGCATTCGGGTGACTCGGCCTGTTCGCTGCCGCCCTACACCTTGCCCAAGAAGCTGCAGGACGAACTGCGCCGCCAGACCACGGTGATGGCGCTGGCGCTGAAGGTGGTGGGTCTGATGAACGTGCAGTTCGCCATCCAGGGCAGCGTGGCCGGTGACGGCGACGGCGCCGTGGTCTATGTGCTGGAAGTGAACCCGCGCGCGTCGCGCACCGTGCCCTACGTCAGCAAGGCCACCGGCCAGCAACTGGCCAAGATCGCCGCACGCTGCATGGCCGGCCAGATGCTGGCCGACCAGATCAGCCGCGACGGCAAGCCACCGCGCGAGGTGATCCCGCCCTACTTCAGCGTGAAGGAGGCGGTGTTCCCGTTCAACAAGTTCCCGGGTGTGGACCCGATCCTCGGCCCCGAGATGCGGTCGACTGGCGAGGTGATGGGCGTGGGCAAGACTTTTGGCGAGGCCATGCTCAAGAGCCAGCTCGGCGCTGGTTCCCGCCTCCCCACCAAGGGCACGGTGATCATCACGGTCAAGCACGGCGACAAGGACCGCGCGGTGGCCGTGGCGCGTGATCTGGTGGCGCTGGGCTTTGCGGTGGTGGCCACCAAGGGCACGGCAGCGGCCATCGCCGCAGCCGGCGTCCCGGTGAAGGTGGTCAACAAAGTCAAGGACGGCCGGCCGAACATCGTCGACATGGTCAAGGCCGGCGAGATCCAGCTGGTGTTCTCCACCGTCGACGAGACGCGCACCGCGATCGCCGATTCCCGCCACATCCGCACTGCAGCGCTGGCCAACCGCATCACCTACTACACCACCATGGCCGGCTGCGAGGCCGCCACCGAAGCCATGAAGCACCAGCAGGGCCTGACCGTGCTCAGCCTGCAGGAGCTGCACGCCGAGTTGCACTAAACTCGCGCCCTTCGTTCCGCCGCCTTTGCGCCCGGCCCCCAGCCAGCGCCCAGCGCGGCGGATTTGTTTTGTCCGCTGTTTCCGCCTGCAGGAGGCCCGCATGGCCACCATTCCCCTCACCAAGCGCGGTGCCGAGAAGCTCAAGGAAGAGCTGCACCGGCTCAAGACCGTGGAGCGCCACGCCGTGATCCAGGCGATTTCCGAGGCGCGCGCCCAGGGCGATTTGTCGGAGAACGCAGAGTACGAAGCCGCCAAGGACAAGCAGGGCTTCATCGAAGGCCGCATCCTGGAGATCGAGAGCAAGATGGCCGCCGCCCAGGTCATCGACCCGTCGGCGCTGGACGCGGGCGGTCGGGTGGTGTTTGGCGCCACCGTCGACCTGGAAGAAGAAGCCAGTGGGCAGGCGGTGACTTACCAGATCGTGGGCGATGACGAGGCCGACCTGAAGAAGGGCCTGATCTCGATCAGCTCGCCCATCGCCCGGTCGATGATCGGCAAGGAAGCCGGTGACGTGGCCGAGGTGCAGGCCCCTGGCGGAATCAAGCGCTACGAGATCGTGGACGTGCGCTACGTCTGACCGTCCCGTGCTGGACCGTCTGCGCCGGCTGCTGCCCGGCCTGTGGGCCGGTGTGCTGCTGTGCATTGCCACCATCGCCGCGCCGGCGGCGTTCGCGCTGCTGGACCGCCCTGTGGCTGGCCAGGTGGTGGGCTGGTTCTTCACGCGGGAGGCTTGGCTGAGCCTGGTGGCTGCCCTGGTGCTGATGGCGATCGAACGCCAGCGCGCCCGGTCTGCCGCTTCAGCTGGGCTGGGTTCTGTGCTGTCGACCGAACTCTTGCTGCTGCTGGCGACCGTGTTTTGTACTGTCGCGGGCTACTTCGCGCTGCAGCCGCTGATGGCGCAAGCCCGCGCCGGGCAGGGGCCCCTGACCTTCGGGCAACTGCATGTCATCAGCGTCGCCTTCTTCCTGGCCAAGCTGCTGTGCATTCTGGTGCTGGCCTGGCGCGCCGCCGGGCCGGGGCGGGTGCTCAGTCGGCCGCGCGCTTCTTGACGCTGGTCACGCGCTTCTGCACGCGCTTGATCTCGCCGCCAGCGGTGACACGCTGGTTGCCGAACACGGTGATCTTCTTGATCTGCGCGCGCTGGCTGCCGCTCTTGCTGAATTTCAAGATCTTGACCACCCGCGGGCCGGCGCCGCGTTCGTCACGCGCCTCGGCCTTGGCTTTCTCGGGGACCGGACGCCACAGCACCAGCAACTTGCCGATGTGCTGCACCGGCGCGGCGTTCAGCGCATCGGCCAGCTTGGCCAGGGCGGCTTCGCGGTCGGGCCGCGAATCCGAGAACATGCGCACCTTGATCAGGCCGTGCGACTTCAACGCCAGATCGACCTCGCGGGTGACCGCGTCGGTCAGGCCCTGGTCGCCGATCAGGACGACCGGGTCCAGGTGGTGGGCGTCTCCACGTTTTTCTTTGCGTTGGGCGGGTGTCAGATGAATAGCGGGCATCGGCCTATTATCCCCTTGTCATGAAAATCGATTCCAAGAGCAAGAAGATCAACAAAGCATGGATCAACGACCACGTCAATGACCCCTATGTGCGCCTGGCCAAGCGCGAGGGGTACCGTGCCCGCGCGGCCTACAAGCTCAAGGAGATCGACGAGACCCTGGGCCTGATCAAGCCCGGCCAGGTGGTGGTCGATCTGGGGTCGGCGCCCGGCGCCTGGAGTCAGTACCTGCGCCGCCGCTTCGCGCCCAAGACCGCCGGCACTGGCGGCGCGGCAGTCGGCGAACTGCTGGGCACCATCATCGCGCTGGACATCCTGCCGATGGAGCCGATCGAGGGCGTGGTGTTCATCCAGGGTGATTTTCGCGAGGCGGCCGTGGCCGAACTGCTGCACCAGGCGGTGGCTGGCCGGCCGGTGGACGTGGTGGTGTCGGACATCGCGCCCAACCTGTCGGGCATCGACGCAGCGGACGCCGCACGCATCGAGCACTTGATCGAACTGGGGCTGGAGTTTGCCCAGTCCCATCTGAAGCCCGGTGGTGCCATGGTGGCCAAGGTGTTCCACGGCAGCGGCTACAGCCAGTTGGTGGACCGGTTCAAGCGGCAGTTCAGGGTGGTCAAGCCGATCAAGCCGAAGGCATCGCGTGACAAGTCGTCGGAGACCTTTCTGGTCGGCATCGGTCTGAAAGTGGCCTGATGCTTGGATGGCGCTGACTTGCAGTGGGCGCACAGTGGATCGAAAACGCCCTGAATTCACCCTGTTCACGGCGCACCCCGGTACCCTGGCCCGGGGGCTTGACTGGACTAGAATCGTCCTCATCTGCCCTGAGATCGGGTGGCTGGCGCAGGTGCTGTGCACGCTTTTCCCTCTTCGTATGCAGAAATGATTGGCTGAAGGAGCCGCGGTGAACAATCAATGGTTCTCGAAGGTCGCTGTGTGGCTGGTGATTGCACTTGTGCTGTTCACCGTGTTCAAGCAGTTCGACCGCGGGGTGTCTTCGGGTCAGGTGATCGGGTACTCCGAGTTCCTGGACGAAGTGGCGGCGCGCCGCATCAAGTCGGTGGTGCTGCAGGAGGGCCAGGGGGGCACCGAGATCATCGCGCTGACCACCGATGACAAGCGCATCCGTGCCACCGCCACCTATCTTGACCGCGGTCTGGTGGGCGACCTGCGCAACAACAACGTCAAATTCGACGTCAAGCCGCGCGAAGAGCCCTCGCTCCTGATGAGCCTGCTCGTCAGCTGGGGCCCAATGCTGCTGCTGATCGGCGTGTGGGTGTACTTCATGCGCCAGATGCAGGGCGGCGGCAAGGGCGGCGCCTTCAGCTTCGGCAAGAGCAAGGCCCGCATGCTGGACGAGGCCAACAACTCCACCACCTTCGCCGACGTCGCCGGTTGCGATGAGGCCAAGGAGGAGGTCAAGGAGCTGGTCGACTTCCTGAAGGACCCGCAGAAGTTCCAGAAGCTGGGTGGCCGCATCCCGCGCGGTGTGCTGCTGGTCGGCCCGCCCGGAACCGGCAAGACCTTGCTGGCCAAGGCGATCGCTGGCGAAGCCAAGGTGCCGTTTTTCAGCATCTCGGGCTCAGACTTCGTGGAAATGTTCGTCGGCGTGGGCGCTGCACGGGTACGCGACATGTTCGAGCAGGCCAAGAAGAGCGCGCCCTGCATCATCTTCATCGACGAAATTGACGCGGTCGGCCGCCACCGCGGCGCCGGCCTGGGCGGCGGCAATGACGAGCGCGAGCAGACGCTCAACCAGATGTTGGTCGAGATGGACGGTTTCGAGACCAATCTCGGTGTGATCGTGATGGCGGCCACCAACCGGCCTGACATCCTCGACCCGGCTCTGCTGCGACCGGGTCGTTTCGACCGGCAGGTGTATGTCACGCTGCCAGACGTGCGTGGCCGCGAGCAGATCCTGAACGTGCACATGCGCAAGGTGCCGATCGGCCAGGACATTCGTGCCGACATCCTGGCGCGTGGCACGCCGGGCTTCAGCGGTGCCGATCTGGCCAACCTGGTCAACGAGGCGGCGCTGTTTGCGGCGCGCCGCAGCGGCCGCGTGGTCGAGATGGTCGACTTCGAGAAGGCCAAGGACAAGATCATGATGGGCCCCGAGCGGAAGTCCATGGTCATGCCCGAGGAAGAGCGCCGCAACACGGCTTACCACGAGGCAGGCCATGCCCTGGTGGCGCGCCTGATGCCCAAGACCGACCCGGTGCACAAGGTGACGGTGATTCCGCGCGGGCGCGCCCTGGGCGTGACGATGCAACTGCCGGAAGGCGACCGCTACAGCATGGACAAGGAGCGCATGCTCTCGACCATCAGCGTGTTGTTTGGCGGCCGGATTGCGGAAGAGGTGTTCATGCATCAGATGACCACCGGTGCCAGCAATGACTTCGAGCGCGCCACGGCCATCGCCCGTGACATGGTCACCCGCTACGGCATGACCGACGAACTGGGCCCGATGGTGTATGCCGAGAACGAGGGCGAAGTGTTCCTCGGTCGGTCGGTCACCAAGACCACCAGCATGTCGGAAGAGACGATGCGCAAGGTCGATCTGGTGATCCGTCGCATCATCGACGAACAGTACACCGTCGCCCGCAAGCACATCGAGGACAACCAGGACAAGATGCATGCGATGGCCAAGGCATTGCTCGAATGGGAAACCATCGACGCCGACCAGATCGAGGACATCATGAAGGGCATGCCGCCGCGCCCGCCGAAGGACTGGACGCCGAACCCGCGCACCGGCGGCTCAGGCCCGGCCAGTGGCGGCGGCACGGTCGCCACTGACGGCGCGCCCGCAGCGGCCGCCTGAATCAGCGCCTGTACCAGCAACAGAAATGGGGCCCTCGGGCCCCGTTTCTGTTTCAGCGCCCCACCTGTTTCGCCGCCACAGCATGTTCTGGCAGACCAGCCGCTACCGCATCGACCTGCAGCATCCGCAAGTGATGGGCATCGTCAATGTCACGCCCGACTCGTTCTCCGATGGCGGCCAGCACGCCGACGCCCTGTTGGCCCAGGCACATTGCGAGCGCTTGTTGAAGGACGGTGCACACCTGCTGGACATCGGCGGCGAGTCCACCCGACCTGGCGCGCGCCAGCCCGGGTTGGATGAAGAGTTGGCCCGGGTGTTGCCGGTGCTGCGGCATGCGGTGACCCTGGGTGTTCCGGTGTCGGTGGACACCAGCCGACCGGAGGTGATGCAGGCAGCGCTCGACCTCGGCGTGGACATCGTCAACGACGTTCGTGCGCTGGGTCGGCCCGGTGCCCTGCAGCGGGTGGCTGCGCATCCGTCCTGTGGCGTCTGCCTGATGCACATGCAGGGCGAGCCCGCTGAGATGCAGCAGGCGCCGCACTACGCCGGCGATGTGGTGACGCTGGTGGCCGACTGGTTGCGGCAGCGTCTGGCCCAGGTCGGCGGTGCGGGCGTGGGGTGCGACCGCATTGCGCTGGACCCGGGCATCGGCTTTGGTAAGACACCCGCGCACAACTGGGAATTGTTGCGGCGGCAGCATGAATTGTTGGATCTCGGACAGCCCTTGCTGGTCGGCTGGAGCAGAAAATCAACGCTGGGCCACCTGACCGGGCGGTCCGCCGATGAACGCATACCGGCCAGCGTGGCCGCAGCCTTGGCGGCGGTTCAGCGGGGTGCCCACGTGGTGCGGGTCCACGATGTGGCGGCCACGGTCGACGCGTTGAAGGTCTGGGCTGCGGCAGGCCTGCCGGCGACTGCAACGGCGCAACAACAGGGAGAACACACACCATGAGCAGACGATTCTTTGGCACGGACGGCATCCGAGGCACCGTGGGCCAGGCGCCCATCACCCCGGACTTCATGCTGCGTCTGGGCCATGCGGTGGGCCGGGTGCTGCGCCGTAGCATCAAGCGGCCGACGGTGCTGATCGGCAAGGACACGCGCATCTCCGGCTACATGATCGAAAGCGCACTCGAGGCCGGCCTGGTGTCGGCCGGGGTCGATACGTTGCTGACCGGCCCGCTGCCCACGCCGGGCGTGGCCTATTTGACTCGCGCGTTGCGGCTGGATCTGGGCGTGGTGATCAGCGCGTCGCACAACGCCTACCCCGACAACGGCATCAAGTTCTTTTCGGCCAAGGGCGAGAAACTGCCCGACGGCTGGGAACTGGCAGTGGAAGCCGCACTCGACGATGCACCGCAGTGGGTCGATTCCGCATCGCTGGGCAAGGCCAGCCGGTTGCGAGACTCGCACGGCCGCTACATCGAGTTCTGCAAGTCCACTGTCGACAAGGACATGTCCTTGCGCGGGCTGAAGGTGGTGATCGACGCGGCGCACGGCGCGGCTTACCAGGTGGCCCCGGATGTGTTCCATGAACTGGGTGCAGAGGTGGTGTCCATCGGCTGCCAGCCCGACGGCATCAACATCAACGCCGGCGTTGGCGCCACGGCGCCGCAGGCCCTGGTGGCAGCGGTCGCCCAGCACGGTGCCCACTATGGCGTGGCGCTCGATGGCGACGCGGACCGGCTGCAACTGGTGGACCACAGCGGCCGTTTGTTCAACGGTGACGAACTTCTGTATGTGATGGTGATGGATCGTTTGGCCCAGGGCCAGAAGGTCACGGGCGCGGTCGGCACCTTGATGACCAACAAGGCGGTCGAGCTGGCATTTCGGGCGCGTGGTGTGGATCTGGTGCGCGCCAAGGTGGGCGACCGCTACGTCCTGGAAGAACTGGCCGCGCGCGGCTGGCTGTTGGGGGGTGAGGGCTCGGGCCATCTGCTGGCGCTGGACAAGCACACCACCGGCGACGGCATCGTCAGCGCGCTGCAGGTGCTGCAGGCCATCCAGCGTGCGCAGGCCAGTCTGGCCGACCTGCTGGCCGACGTCACCCTGTTCCCGCAGACCCTGCTGAATGTGCGCCTGCCCAGCCTGGCCGGCTGGCAGGACAACCCGCATCTGGCCGCCGAAACCCGCCTGGTGGAAGCCGAGCTGGGCGATGCGGGCCGGGTGCTGATCCGCGCGTCGGGCACCGAACCGGTGCTTCGGGTGATGGTCGAGTCACGCCAGGCCGCCCAGGGCCGCGCGCTGGCTGAGCGCCTTGTGGCGGCATCCCAACGCTGATTCCGGCTGCGTTGCCATGACGGTTGTGTGACAGTCTGACGGTCGGGCTGTGACGCCCGCAGCGGTCGGCCGCCGTTTGTGACAGTCGGTCATCTGGATGTCATAAAGCCTCCCTACAGTGACTGAAGTTGCAAGAACCGCCACTTCCGCACTGAAAGGCTTCCGCCCATGACCACCACCCCGCTGCGCGCCGCCCTGCTGGCGCTTTCCTTGATGCCTGCTGCCGTGCTGGCCCAGGATGTGACCGGTGCCGGCGCCACCTTCCCGGCGCCCGTCTACGCCAAGTGGGCCGACGCCTACAACAAGGCCACCGGCGCGCGCATCAACTACCAATCGGTCGGCTCCGGCGCCGGTATCCGCCAGATCAAGGCCAAGACGGTCGACTTTGGGGCGACCGACATGCCGCTGACCGATGAAGACCTGGCCAAGGACGGCCTGCTGCAGTTCCCCACCGTCATCGGCGGTGTGGTGCCAGTGGTCAACATCAAGGGCATCGCACCGGGGCAGATCAAGCTGACCGGCGCCGTGCTGGGCGACATCTACCTGGGCAAGGTCACCAAGTGGAACGACGCCGCGCTGACCGCGCTGAACCCCGGCGTGCCGCTGCCCGATGCCGACATCTCGGTCGTGCGCCGTGCCGACGGCTCGGGTACCAGCTTCATCTTCACCAACTACCTGAGCAAGGTGAACGCCGAGTGGAAGGCCAAGGTCGGTGAGGGCACGGCGGTGAACTGGCCGGTGGGTGCCGGCGGCAAGGGCAATGAAGGCGTGGCCGCCTTCGTGCAGCGCCTGCCCAATTCGATCGGCTATGTCGAGTACGCCTACGTCAAGCAGAACAAGATGACGTTCACGCTGATGCGCAACAAGGACGGCCAGTTCGTCGCGCCCGACGATACCGCCTTCAAGGCCGCCGCTGCCGGCGCCGACTGGAACAAGACCTTCTACCAGATCACCACCGACCAGCCCGGCAAGACATCCTGGCCCCTGACCAACCCCACCTACATCCTGATGTACAAGGTGCAGGACAAGCCGGTCAGCGCGACGAACGCCCTGAAGTTCTTCGACTGGGCCTTCGCCAACGGCGACAAGGCTGCCGACGATCTGGACTACGTGCCGCTGCCTGACTCGGTGAAGGCGCTGGTGCGCAAGCAGTGGACCGACCAGATCAAGGACAGCGTCGGCAAGCCGGTCCCGTTCAAGTGATCTTGTTGCGTTGACCGGCCGCTGCGGCGCACTTCTCCTCTCAAGTCCTGTGGAGCCTCTGTGGCCGCAACCTTCCCCGCCAACTCAGCCTCTGACCGCGTGACGCCCCACCCGCAGCCCCCGCAACGCCGCCGTGTCGCCCCCTGGGCTGACACCCTGTTCTCGGTGCTGGCCCACGCTGCGGCATGGCTCACGCTGGCGCTGATGGCGGGGATCATCATTTCGCTGTTTGTCGGCGCGGCGCCGGCCATCAAGGAATTCGGCTTGGGATTCCTGTGGTCGACGGAATGGGACCCGGTCAAGGAGAAGTTCGGCGGCCTGGTGATGATCTACGGCACGCTGATGACGTCGATCATCGCGTTGGTGATCGCCGTTCCGGTGAGTTTCGGCATTGCGCTCTTCCTGACCGAGATGTCGCCCGGCTGGCTGAAGCGCCCGCTGGGTATCGCCATCGAGTTGCTGGCCGCCGTGCCGTCCATCGTCTACGGCATGT
>JBBAPL010000122.1:0-16532 GCA_040400895.1 Aquabacterium sp. | reverse complement strand
ATAACTGCGCATCATGGGTCTCCCTCGGGTGCTGTGGGTAGCGGGTCAGTCGAAGATGTTGCTCAGCCAGGACTTCTTGCGGTTGCCCTGCTGGCCTCGGCCATGCTCGTAGTCGGAGTCTGCGAATTGCGGCTGCGATTGCACGGCCGCGTTGACGGCCGGGGCTGGCGTCATCGTTGCCGATCGCTCGATCAGCTTGTCGAGTTCGCCGCGGTCCAGCCAGACCCCGCGGCATTGCGGGCAGTAGTCGATCTCGACGCCCTGGCGATCGCTCATCACGAGCGCGGTGTCGGTGCAGGTTGGGCATTTCATGGGGTTTTCCTGGTGAGGGTTCATTCATCCGAGCTGCCGAAGCCGAAAAGGCTCAGCAGACTCGTGAACAGGTTGAAGATCGAGACGTACAGCCCGACGGTGGCCAGCACGTAGTTGGTTTCGCCACCGGTGACGATGCGACTGGTCTCGTACAGGATCAGGCCGGCCGACAGCAGCGCCACCATCGCGGCGACGGCCAGGCCCAGCGCCGGAACCTGCAGGAACACCGCGCCCAGGCCGGCAATCAGCGCGATGACCATGCCGGCGAACAGGAAGCCGCCCATGAAGCTGAAGTCACGCCGGGTCGTCAAGACCCAGGCCGACAAGGCCAGGAAGGTGGCGCCCGTGGCTGCCAGGGCCAGGGTCACGACCTGTGCACCGCCGGGTAAGGCCAGCGACTTGGCCAGCACCGGCCCCAGCGAGTAGCCCATGAAGCCCGTCAGCGCAAACACCGCGGGCAAGGCCCAGCCGCTGTTCTTGAACTTGTAGACGGCGAAGAGCAGGCCGAAGTAGCCGCCCAGGGTCAGCAGGATGCCCGGCGCCGGCAGCTGGAACGCCACGCTGGCAGCGGCGATGGCCGCGCTGAAAAGCAGCGTCATCGACAGCAAGGCGTACGTGTTGCGCAGCACGCGGCCCGCACTGGCGACGTCCGTGAGTGTCGCGCTGCCAGCGGTGGTCGGCGTTGAATTCGCGGCTTCCAGACGATCGGTCGAGGTGATGGGTGTCCTGGCGTTCATGGTGTCGGCTCCGGGGGTCGTTCGAGTTCAGCGTTCGTGAGTGATGAGGCGTTGGCGCATGCGGCGGGAGTCACTGCCGCGGCGCCACAAGCGCATGAGGAAGCGCGCAGCGCGTGCCAGCGCGTTGTCCAGCGCTGTGCGCCAGTCGCTGGCCACGGAGGCGACGACCACCGATCCCGCTCCATCCGTCCGAAGTTCCACCTGGCAACGCTTGTCGATGCCGCCCCGGGGGCCGTTCACGTCCGACATCTGCACCTCGGCGCGGGGCACCAGCCAGCCCAGGCGTCGCAGCACGAAGCGCACGCGGCGTTCGGTCAGGTCGCGCAAGTCAGTGGCTTGCGGATGGCGGGACTTGAAAAGCACTTGCATCACGGATCTCCATCGGTTGAGGGACAGATCGAATGTGAGGTGCCTAGCGGTTCTGGAAAAGCAGTCTTTCGAGAACGTGAACATCGGATAAACCTGAACATGGGAAGGAGCTTCGGCCGCAGACTTCGGGGTTTGGCGGCTCCGGTCGGCACGCGTTGCAGCACGCGTGCCTGCTGGCCCGTCACCCTTTGGAGAAGCACCAGATGCCCAACGCTCGAACTGCCAATGCCGTCCGTCTGGAGTTCGCTCCTGACTCCCTGGTTCAATCGAATCTGTCCGGCGCGGCCTTCACCAGCGACTGGCTCTGGGTGGCGGGCGACGAAGCCTGCGGCCTGGACCGCCTGCGCCTGCTCGCCCCGGTGGGGCGCGAGGCTTTGCGCTTCGGCGAGGTGCGCGACTTCCCGCTCGCCGATCTGCTGGACCTGCCCGGCTTGGCCGGGGAAGAGGCCGACCTGGAAGGCATGGCCGTGGCCGACGGCTTCCTCTGGGTGGTGGGCTCGCATGGCCTGAAGCGCAAGAACGCCAAACCGGACCGGGACCATGCCGACAACGCCAAGCGGCTGTCGAAGTTGTCGCTCGACGGCAACCGGCGCCTGCTGGCCTGCCTGCCGATCGAGCCCGACGCCCAGGGCGAGCCCTGCCTGGTGCGGCAGGCCCAGGACGGCCGACGGGCGCTGCGCCTGAAGGGCGATGCGCAGACGAACCTGCTCACTCGTGCGCTGGCCGATGACCCCCACTTCGGCCCTTACATGGCGATCCCGGGCAAGGACAACGGCTTCGACATCGAAGGCCTGGCCGTGGACGGCCGCCGGCTGCTGCTCGGCCTGCGAGGCCCCGTGCTGCGCGGCTGGTCGGCGCTGCTGGAGATCGCCGTCGAGACCCGCGGCGACCAGCTGCGCCTGACGCCGCTGGACGACAGCGGCACGCTGATTCGCAAGCACTTCCTGCAGCTCGACGGCTTGGGCGTGCGGGACCTGCACTTCTCTGGCGACGACCTCTACATCCTGGCCGGCCCGACGATGGTGCTGAACGGCGACATCCGCGTCTTCAAGTGGCCTGCCGCCCGGCCCTTGCTGGCCGCCAACCGCGAGCCGGTGCGATTCGAGTCGGCGCTGTCCGAGTCGGTGCCACTGCCACATGGCCGCGGCACCAACCGTGCCGAAGCCATCTGCGACCTGCCGCCGGCGCTGTCGGGTGGCAAGGCGCGCTGGCTCGTGCTGTACGACGCGCCTGGCGCCGACCGCAAGGAGGGCGAGCACACCGTCTTCGGTGACCTGCTGCGGCACGATTGAGGTTACCGAGGATGGAAACTTTACTTTCAAGGGTCGGGTCGCTGCTTTACGGCATGCGATTCACCATGCTGTTTTTCTATGTGGGACTGGTCACGATCATCTTCGGCATCCTGGGCAAGTTCTTGCTGGAGACCTACAAGCTGATGAGCACCTTGCTGTTCGGCGATCTCGAGAAGATCGATCTGATCATCAAGGTGCTTGAGCTGGTGGACATGACGATGGTCGCGCAGTTGGTTTGGGTGGTAGCGCTTGCCGGTGTGTCGCTCTTCGTGACCACGGGGCACTTCGACAAGAAGGACATGAAGAAGCCCGACTGGCTGGACCACGTCAACACCTACAACCTGAAGCTGAAGCTGGCCTTCGCGATCATCTCGATCTCCGGCGTGCATGCTTTGAAGACGTACCTGAGCGGCGATCTGAGTCTGGAAAACATCCAGATCGTGACGATGGTCGCGGTCATCCACTTCACCTTCGTACTCTCCGCTATCGGTATTTCTTTCGCTGAGCGCTTGACGCGAGACAAGACCTGAGCGGGCACGTAGCCATGGCCGCTCTCCCGGAAATCGACCCTGCGTCACCGCTGCAGTTCATCGTCAATGCGGCGGCGGGCAGTAGCGATGCGAAGGCAAAGCGCGAAGTCGTCGAAGCTGCGCTGCGCTCGGCTGGACGGCGGGGTGACTTGCTGTTCTGCAGCCCTGCCGAGTTGACCAGCATGTCGCAGCAGGCTGCGACTAGGGCGATCTCCATCCGCACGGCCGTGGTCGCCGTCGGTGGCGACGGCACGCTCAACACCGTGGCGCAGGCCGCACACGCCGCAGGCTGCGCCATGGGCGTGGTGCCCCAGGGCACCTTCAACTACTTCGCCCGCACGCACGGCATTCCGGTCGACCCGACCGAAGCGGTCGGGGTGCTGCTGCGATCGACGCCCATCCCGGCCCAGGTGGCCGGTGTCAACGACCGCCTGTTCCTCGTCAACGCCAGCCTCGGGCTCTACCCGGAGTTGCTGGAGGACCGCGAGGCCTACAAAGCCCGCTTCGGCCGCAGCCGCTGGGTGGCGTTCGTTGCGGCCTGCGCGACGCTGCTGCGCTCGCAACGCAAGTTGCGCGTCCACATCGAGATGTGTGGCACGGTGCGCGACGTGCAAACCTTGACGCTCTTCGTCGGCAACAACCGGCTGCAACTGCAGCAGCTCGGTGCCGAGCCGGAGGACACGGTGGCCGGCACGCCCGGCGACGGCAGCATGGCTGCCCTGATGCTGCGGCCCATCGGCACGTTGCCGATGATCGGGTTGATGCTGCACGGGGCGATGGGCCGTCTCGGCGAGGCCGCAGGGGTGGAGCGCTTCGAGTTCCAGCACATGGTGGTCAGCCCGACGCTGTCGCAAGGGCGCCGGAGCGTGAAGGTGGCCTTCGACGGCGAGGTGGCGACGCTGCGCGCACCGCTGGACTTCCGCGTGCTCGCCCAGCCGCTGTATCTGCTGGCGCCGCCGCGCGGGGAGACCGGCGGATGACCGTCCTGCTGCAAGTCTCCGACCCGCACTTCGGCACCGAGCAGCCGACCGTCGTCGACGCGCTGATCGAATTCGCACGCCAGCAGCGGCCCGATCTTGTCGTGCTGTCCGGCGACATCACCCAGCGGGCCAGACCCGCGCAGTTCCGCGCCGCACGCGCCTTCACCGACCGCCTGGGCGTGCCCGTGCTGGCGGTGCCGGGCAACCACGACATCCCGCTGTTCGACTTGTGGACGCGCCTGCGCCACCCGTACGCCCGCTATGCGGTCGCCTTCGGCACCGACCTCGAACCGGTGCACCGTTCTCCGGACCTGCTGGTGGCGGGGGTGAACACCACGCGTGCCAGGCGCCACAAGGATGGAGAGATCTCCCCGCCGCAGGTCGAACGCGTGGCCGAACTCCTCGCAGGCGCTGCGACGGCGCAGCTGCGGGTGGTTGTGGTCCACCAGCCGATCGCCGTGACGCGCGATGACGACCTGCCCAACCGGTTGCACGGTCATGACGCCGCGCTGCAGCGCTGGGCTGCGGCTGGCGCCGATCTCGTCATGGGCGGCCATATCCACCTGCCGTACGTCATGGCACTGAAGGACCTGGCGCGGCCAATGTGGGCGGTGCAGGCCGGCACGGCCGTCTCGACCCGGGTCCGACCGGGCGTTCCCAACTCGGTCAACCTCCTGCGCTGGGGCCATGGCTCCGCACCGGGCCGCTGCCAGATCGAGCAGTGGGACTATGCCGATGAAGCCGGTGCATTCGTCCTCACCACGGTGAGCGAGGTCCGGCCGGCCAGGGGAGCCGTCCAAGACTGAGCGCCGGCAACACGCCCGGAACTCGATGCCTCGTGCAGGTGGGGCAGCCCTGTGTGTAAGCCGGAGACGGCATGAACATCGCCTGCCTCATCGGCATGGCCATCAATGGCGCCATCGACGGGATCCGGGACACGATCGCTACCGCGATCCAGGTCAACCTGTCGATGGTGACGATCGAGGAGTCCGAGAGCACCAAGCGGCTGGCGGCCTACGCCGCGATCTTCGCGGTGTCGACAGCGCTGGCCAGCATCTGGGGCATGAACTTCGAGAACATGCCCGAGCTGAAGTGGAAGTACGGCTACGCGATGGCTCTGGCTGCCATCACGGGTGCTGCCGGCCTCCTCTTCTGGCGGTTCAGGCGCGTCGGCTGGCTGTGATGCGACCGAAGTCGCGCCGCGACCCAGGTGCCCCGCTGCGTCGCTATGGGCTGGCCGAGCCACGTCCTTCGCCAACTGGCCGCGCCAAGGCCTGATCCGCCGACTCCGCCGGATCCGGAGCGAACATCGCATGGCCACGCCGGCCCCGCCAGTCGCCCAGGAACAGCAGGATGGGCGCCGCGATGAAGACCGACGAGGCCGCCGCGATGGCGATGCCGAACGCCATCGGCACCGCGAAGCTGGCCAACGCCGGGCCGCCCCACACCGCCAACGGCAGCACTGCCAGGAAGGCCGTGACCGACGTGTAGAGGCTGCGCGTCAGCGTCTGGTTGATTGACAGGTCGATCACCTCGCGCAGCGGCCGCTTGCGCAGGCTGCGAAGGTTCTCGCGCATGCGGTCGTAGACCACCACCTTGTCGTTCACCGAGTAGCCCACCAGCGTCAGCAGCGCGGCGATGGCCGTCAGGCTGAAATCCAGGCCGGTGATCGCGAAGACGCCCAGCGTGAGCACGACATCGAGCGCCAGCGTCAGGATGGCGCCCACCGCGAACGGCCATTCGAAACGCACCCAGATGTAGACCAACATCGCGAGCGTCGCCAGGATGACGGCGATCACCCCCGCCTGGGCCAGCTCGCCACTCACCTTCGGGCCAACCACCTCCGTGCGCTCGAAGCTGGCCTTCGGATCGACGGCCAGCATGGCCGCCTTGAGCTTCTCGACGGCGGCCGTCTGCTGCACCTCGCCGCCCGGCTGCCGCTCCACCCGCACGAGCAGGCGACCTTCGTCGCCCATGGTCTGCAGGGACACCTCCCCGAGGCCCAGTTCGTCGAGCTGCGCCCGATACCGGGACAGGTGCGACAGGTCCTCGGGCGCGCTCGTGGCCACCTCCATTTGGATGCCGCCGCGGAAGTCGATGCCGAAGTTCAGGCCCGGCTTGAACAGCAGTGCCACGCTGCCGATCACCAGCAGCGCCGTCAGACCGAGCCCGGCCAGGCGAGCCCTCATGAACTTGAACTGCGTGCCGTCGGGCACAGGCCTAAAGCCGAAGAGGGGCTTGATCTGGATGGTCTTGAGCCGGCGGCGCCGCGCGATCGACAGCATCATCACCTTGACCACCGACACCGCGGTGAACATCGAGATCACGATGCCGAGTGCCATGGTGATGGCGAAGCCGCGCACCGGCCCCGAGCCGAACCAGAACAGCAACAACGTGGCGATCAGCGCGGTGAGGTTGCTGTCCATCACGGTGGCGTAGGCGCGCCGGAAGCCAGCGTCGATGGCCAGCAGCGCGGATTTGCCCTTGAGCGTCTCCTCACGAATGCGCTCGTTGATCAGCACGTTCGCATCCACCGCCAGCCCGATCCCCAGCACGATGCCCGCGATACCCGGCAGCGTGAGGGTGGCCCCCAGCATGCTCATGCCCGCGATGGTGAGGATCACATTGAGTGCGAGGGCGACGTTGGCCACTAGGCCCCAGCCGCCGTAGAGCACGAACATGAAGAGAAACACCAGCACGAAGGCCGCGATGCCGGCGTAGACACCCTTCTGGATCACATCGCTGCCCAGGTCGGCGCCGACGCTGCGCTCCTCGATGACGGTCAGCTTGGCGGGCAGCGCCCCGGCCCGCAGCAGCGCCGACAGGGTGCCGGCCTCCTGCACCGTGAAGCTGCCTGATATCTGGCCGGAGCCGCCGGTGATCGGTTCGCGGATCACTGGCGCACTCAGCACCTTGCCGTCGAGCACGATGGCAAACGGCCGGCCAACGTTGGCCTCGGTGATGGCGGCGAACTCACGGGCTCCCGTGCGGTCGAAGCGGAAGTTGACGACCGGCTCGCGCGTCTGCGGGTCGAATCCGGCGCTGGCGTCCGACAAGCGGTCGCCGCTCAAGGCCACGCTGTTGCGCACCGGGTAGCTGTTGCCCTGGCTGTCCTGCAGCGTGCGGATGCCATCAGGGCTGGACGAATCGCCCAGCAGGTGGAAGCTCATCTTGGCGGTCGAGCCCAGCAAGGCGCGCAGCTGCGCCGGATCCTGCAGGCCGGGCAGTTGCACCAGGATGCGGTCCGCCCCGACGCGCTGGATCGTCGGCTCGGACACGCCCACCTGGTCCACGCGCTGGCGGATCACCTCCAGGCTCTGTTCGACGGCGCGGCCCATGGACTGGAGTTGGCCTTCCCCGGTGAGTGAGAGTTCGATGCCGTCAGTGCCTCTACGTGTGACCGCCAGGTCCTGCCGGGCCGTGCCAACCGGGTTGGACAAGGTCCTGAGCTGGTCGATCGCAGCGTCCTGCTGCTCTGCCGAGCGCAGGGTGATCGTGAGGCCGCGCTCGCCGGTCTCGACGCTGCGCCAAGGGATGTCGTCTTCGCGCAGCAGGCGCCGGGCGTCCTCCGCCAGGGTGCGCACGCGCTCGCGGCGCAGTTCGCTGCCGTCGACTTCCAGCACGAGGTGCGATCCTCCGCGCAGGTCGAGGCCAAGGGCGACGGGTTTGTCGGGCAATGCGCTGGGCCAGCGCTCGAGAACGGAGGCGGGAAGCATGTTCGGCAACGCGAACAGCAGACCCGCGACGATGATGGCCAGGTACATGGCCAACAGGTAAGGTGAGTTCTTCATGGAATGACCTTGACAGGCGTGCGCAACCATCAGGCGTGCGCACGCGGGCTTCGGGAAAGCGATGGGCGCGCAGCAGGTGCGCGCGAAGCGTCAGGCCAGGAGAGGAGGTGCCCGGCTGGGGGGCATGCGGTGCCGCGCAGCCGGACGCGGCTCGGTCGTTGCAGGCGCTTGTGCAGCCGATTGCCACTCGACCGTCGGCAGCGCGATGCGGCCCAGCGGAACCGCGCCGTCGGCGTGCACCTCGAAGACGGCGGCTGAGGCTTCGGCAACCTTCAGCTCGGCCGCGACGGCCGGCAGCTCCCGGCGCACCGCGCGGGAGGACAGCGAAGGTCCGCCGTGACGCTGCAGGTGCTGGACGCTGGCGGCCAGCTTGCCGGCCAGCGTCTGCGAGACCACGCCGACCGTGCCGCCGAGTCCGGCGCAGAGCAATGCTGTCCAGGCCAGCAGTGTGACGAGCATCGCCTGCACGGCGGTGCGAGTTCCCGCTGGGGCGCCCGCGGGCGTGCGCAGGTCGGACCGGGAGGAAGCGGACTCGACGGGAGCAAGGCGGACGAGAGGTATCTTCACCGGCCGAACTATACGGGCGGTGAAGTGCGGTTTTTCCTGAACTGGAGTTCTAGATGCTGCGCTTCCTTCGAAGTCCAGACGGGTGCACATTCAGCCTCGTCACTACTCCTCGACCGACCTGCCATGAAGCTCATCGCAAGCCTTTCCACCCTGGCGGTCGCCCGCCTCGACCGGGTGTTGCGGTCGGTGCACGCGTTGCTCAGTGCGTCGATGCGCCCGCCGCGGCTGGTGCCGATCCCGATCCGAATCGACCGTCGCACGCGCGATGTGACCGATCGGCCATCCCGTCGCCGCTACTGAGCCACGCGAAGGCGATGCATCCAGTCGCTCCGGCAGGGAGATCAAACGGCACGGGAACCCAGGCGCCGCTGTCTCAAAAGTCCAGGCGTAGTCCAAAACGGTCATCCATCCATTGAAGAGGAAAGTCCACCATGCGCAGCTATCCGCTGAACAGCCCCGAAGCAGCGGCACGCATCGTCTCGCTCGTGCTCATCTCCGACGGGCATGTCTGCAGCTCCGAGTTCGACATCCTCAAGCGCCTGGGCGCCGAGCGTGAACTCGGGCTGGAGCCGCAGCTGCTGCCGCACATCGTCCACACGTTGTGCGAAGAACTGATGGCCAGCGGGTACGAGACGGGGTCGCTCATGAGCAATGTCGATGACAGCACCCTGGCGTCCCTGATGGCCGAAATCTCGGATCCGGTGCTGCAGAGAAAGGTGTTGCGTCTGTCGCTGGCCGCAGCGCGGGCCGACGGGCACCTGGCCGATGGCGAAACCCTGGTCGTGGACGCCGCGCGGCGCCACTGGCAATTGGTCGATGGCGAGGAGCCGTCGAGCGCCAGGAAGACCGCCCGCCTTCACGACGCCTGACCGGCACAACCACCGCGATTAAGGCATCGCCGCGGCTACCACCCGCATCACCAAGGGGTGGTGCTGCCCGCGCCGCGAACGGATGGCGTGGATCTCCTCCTTCACGCCGTCGCTGCTGCCTAGCAGGCGCAGCCCCCGCATCAGGCCGACGTCGTCTGCTCCCAGCCGGCTGACCGGGAACACCCCCAGGCCGCGGGCCGCGAAGACAGCCAGAAGCGCGCTGTCCTCGAACTCGCCGACGATGCGAGGCCGCAGCCCCTGCGCCTCGAACCAGTGGTCCAGCGTCACTCGAAGCGCGGAGTGCCCGGTGGGCAGCAGAACGGGAAGTTCGTTCAGGCTCTGCGGAAACCGGTCGCGCTCGGTCTTGCCGACCAGCCGGGCTGGTCCGTACCACTCGACCGGCGAATCGACGAGCCGCTCGCTGGTGAGGCGCAGGTTCGGATTTCGCGGTGCAGCCTGCCCGGCAAGAACCAAGTCCAGGTGATGCAGGGCCAGCTCGCCCAGCAGCTGCTCGAACTCGCCTTCATGGCACACCAGCCGCAGATGCGGGGTGCTCAGCACCGGCTCCAGCAGCGCATGCGCCGCCAGCTTGGAGATGCCATCGGAGAACCCGACCGCGAGGCGGGCTACCTTGCCGCTCGCCGCTTCGCGCACCTCGTCGGGGATGCCCTGGCCGAGCTGGAAGATCTCCTCGGCGCGGGCGAAGGCGGCCTGGCCCGCCTCGGTGAGCGCCACGCCGCGGCCTGATGGTTTGAGCAGCTGGTGGCCGAGCGCCTTCTCCAGCTCGCGCACCTGCGCGCTGATCGTCTGCACGGCCATGTCCAGCCGCTCGGCGGCCCGGGCAAAGCCACCTTCCTTGGTGACGACCCAGAAGTAGTGGAGATGGCGATAGTTCAGCATGTGCGCCCCTGTTCGGGAAAACCGAACTATAGGTGCGCTTCACTCTGGTTTGTTCGACGACTCTCCGTCCCCACACTCTGACCATCCGATCACATCACCTTCCTCGCACCATGTTCTACGTTCTCAGCTGGTTTGCCGTCGCTTCGCTGCTTGCACTGTGGTCCCTGGCCACATGGGCTTTGCATGCCGTTGCGGTCTGGTCTGTTTCCAACGTTGGGGCGCTCTCCGGTGCCGCCTCGGGCGGCGGCAGCATCGCCTTGCCGGATTGGCTGGCACCTTGGGTGCCGACCGAGCTGGTGCAGGCCGTGACCCAGATGGCGGCGGGGCTCGGGCCGCTGGTCGACAGCCTGCTGCAGGCTGTTCCCTTCCTGGCCGGCGGGTTGACGGTCGTGGCGTGGGTGGTCTGGGCCATCGGCGGCGTTC
Organism: Aquabacterium sp.; assembly: GCA_040400895.1. Lineage (GTDB taxonomy): Bacteria > Pseudomonadota > Gammaproteobacteria > Burkholderiales > Burkholderiaceae_C > Pseudaquabacterium. The sequence continues at coordinate 5,762 of JBBAPL010000122.1, read as the reverse complement.
TCCTCCTCGTGCTGGGTGCTGCACTGCACCTGCTGATCGCGCTGTGGCGCCGCCGTGGCAGCGGTGGCTCCGGCCCGAGCGCCGGCCCTTCGCTGGCGACGCGCTGATCGCGCAGCCACCAGACTCACTTGTCCAACATCAACTCGAAACCGATCCACCGCATCACCATGGATACCAGCACACTGCTCCTCGCCGTACTGACAGCCACGCTGGCCGGCGTCACTTTCCACGCCTGGCGCCTGGGCAATGAAAAGCGCGATGTCGTGTTGCTCGGCGTGTTCAGCGGCCTGATGGGCGCGGGCACGGCCGTCGCGGCAATCCTTTAAATCAAAAAAATCATGGACTTTCTACTTCCCTTCCTCACAGCCGACTTCATGGGCAAGCCAGCCTGGGTCTGGCTCACTTTCGTCGGTATCGTCATCGCGCTGCTGGCTTTCGACCTGGGCGTCCTGCACAAGGACGACAAGGAAATCGGCGTTCGCGAGAGCCTGCTGCTGTCGGCCGGCTACATCAGCGTGGCGCTGCTCTTCGGCGCGTGGGTCTGGTGGTACCTGGGCGCACAAAGCGGCATGGATTACTACACCGGCTTCATGATCGAGAAGTCGCTGTCGATGGACAACGTCTTCGTCATCGCGCTGATCTTCAGCTTCTTCGCCATCCCGCGGCAGTACCAGCACCGGGTGCTGTTCTGGGGCATCCTGGGCGTGATCGTGCTGCGCGCGATCATGATCGGCCTGGGGGCCACGCTGGTGAGCCAGTTCAGCTGGGTTCTATACCTGTTCGGTGCCTTCCTGATCTTCACCGGCATCAAGATGTGGATCATTGCCGACCACATGCCCGACATCGCGAACAACCCGCTGCTGAAATTCCTGAAGCGGCACATGCGCGTGACCGAGGGCTTGCGCGGCAACGCCTTCTGGGTTCGTGAACCGGACCCCAAGACCGGCAAGCTGGAGCGCTTTGCAACGCCCCTGTTCCTGGCCCTGGTGCTGGTGGAGTTCGTCGACCTGATCTTCGCGGTCGACTCGGTGCCGGCCATCTTCGCGATCACCACCGACCCGTTCATCGTCTACACCAGCAACATCTTCGCCATCCTGGGCCTGCGCGCGCTGTACTTCGCGCTGGCGGCGATGATCCACCGCTTCAAGTACCTGAAGTACGCCCTGGCCCTGGTGCTGGTGTTCATCGGCAGCAAGATTTTCCTGGTGGGCATCATCGGCAAGATCCCGGCGGTGATCTCGTTGAGCGTGACCTTCGGCCTGATCACTGGTGGTGTGCTGGTGTCGCTGTGGAAGACCCGGGGGCAGCCCGCTGTCGCAGAGTCCGCATGACGCCGCCGATCGTGCAGCGGCTGCGCGACGCGGCCGCTGCCATCCAGGAGGAGCGGGTATCGATGCGGGCGATGGCGCAAGCCCACGGCCCCGAGGCCAACGGGACCTTGCTTCTGCTGCTGGCCATGCCCTGCCTACTGCCGGTACCCGGCGTGGGCACGGTGCTCGGGCTGGGGATGGCGGCGCTGGCGGTCGCCATGTGGCGGGGCCGCAGCGCGCCCTGCTTGCCGCAACGGGTGGCCGAGCTTGAACTGCCGCGCCACTGGGCTCAGCGGGTGCTGGTCGGGTTGGCTTCTGCCTACGCCCTGGCCGGGCGCCATGCCAGGACCCGGCTGAGCCATCTCGCCATCTCCGGCCGACGGTCAGCGACGGCGGTCGCCGTTGGGCTGATGGCCGGAATCGTCGTGATGCCCATTCCCTTCGGCAACCTGCTACCTGCCGTGGCGCTGGTGTTCATCGGGCTGGGGCTGGTGTTTCGCGATGGGGTTGCAGTGATCCTGGGGCTGCTCATGTCGGGGGTGGCACTGGTTGCCACGACCGGCTTGCTGCTGATGGCATGGGTCTGGGGCAGCGAGTGGATCCTGGGCTGAGTTTGAAGTTGAATGGAACTGATCGATGATCTACGCGACCCTCAAGACTGTTCATGTGCTGTCCATCATCGTCTGGATCGGTGGCATGGTGTTTGCGCACTTCTTCCTGCGGCCTGCGGTCGCTCAGCTGGAGGCGCCGGTGCGGCTGCGGCTGATGCACGACGTGCTCGGGCGCTTCTTCCAAGCCGTACTGGTGGCCTCGCTGTTGACGCTGGCCAGCGGCGTGTGGATGCTGGGTCGTGTGGCCAAGCAGGTGGTGCAGTCGGGGGGCAACTTCGAGATGCCGCTGGCCTGGACCGTCATGGCTGCGCTGGGCGTCGCGATGGTGGCGATTTTCATGCACATCCGCTTCGTGCTTTTCAAGAGGCTCGGCCGGGCCGTGACAGCGGCCGAGTGGGCCGCCGGCGGTGCGTCCCTGGCGCAGATTCGCACCTGGGTCTCGATCAATCTTGGCCTGGGTGTCTTGGTGCTGCTCGTGACGCTGATGCGCTGGACGACTTGAAGCTGGGCCAGGACCTGGTTCGCGCAGTGCCGCTCGGCCATGAAGCTCTTCAAAGAACGGCGACGGGGTTAGACGGCTTGCCTGGCCAATCCGTCGAGTCTGGTGGACACCACTGCGGCAGCTGGCCACCGGTACACGCGTCATATCGACGCAGAAGTACGGAAACTCAGTTGAATGCAGCGGATTGACGGTGCGTTTGAGGTAGGGGGCTTGCCGTGTCGACCCACGCTACCACGTCGTTCTCGCCGTCAAGGTCTGCGCGCTCGCGGGGCGAGCGCTTGCGGCCTGCGGCCGTCTTCGAACCCTGACTGCTGCGCTGCGGCGTGGTGCTTCGGTCTCGGGCAATCCCGCCCGACACAGACCGGAGTTCGCCATGTCGCTGTCTTCCACTTCTTCCGTTGTTGCTGTCGATGCGCTGCTGGTGCGCGATGTCGATGGGCAGTACCGTCCTGCGCGTGCCGAGGAGGTGCTGTCGCAGGCGCGGCGCGTGCTGTCGCAGCGGGTGCGGCGCGGTGCCACGATGTCGTCGCCACAGGCGGTGAAGGACTACCTGCGCCTGGAGATCGGGGTGCTGGAGCACGAGGTGTTCTGCGTGCTGTTCCTGGATGCGCAGCATCGGATCATCGCGTTGAAGCAGATGTTCCGCGGCACAGTGACGCAGACCTCGGTGTATCCGCGCGAGGTGGTCAAGGAAGCTCTGGCGGTCAATGCGGCTGCCGTAGTTCTGGCGCACAACCACCCCTCAGGTTCGGTCGAGCCGAGCCGGGCCGACGAGTTCCTGACGCAGACGCTGAAGTCGGCGCTGGCGCTGGTGGACGTGCGGGTGCTCGATCACCTGGTGGTGGCCGGCGCGGACGTGTGCTCTTTCGCCGAGAGGGGCCTGGTTTAGGCCGCACAGGGGGCGTCGGCGGCGCCCCTGCTGCATACGCTCAGGCCAGACCGATCCGCCGGATGTCGAGCGCGAAGGCGCCAGCCTGGCGTGTCGCGATCATCAGTCCGACCTGGCGGATGCGTGCAGGCTCGAGTGGCGGCGCGTCGGTGACCTCGCGTCCGCGGAAGCTGGCGCGGAAGTCGGCCAGCGGCAAGTGCAAGGTCTGCCAGTCGCTGCCCTTGGGGGCGAAGCTGGCCTGGTAGTTCAAGCTGTCGAAGCCGTCGTCGGTCAGCAGGCTCAGCTTGAACTGCTTGTTGTCGCCGCGCAGTTCGATCATGCAGGTCCCGGCGCCAGACAGGCCCCGTTCGCCGGGGCTGGATCGCACCGAGGCAAAGCCGCCGTTGCGTTCCAGCGAGACGGTTCCCTCGAACACGGCTTGGCCTGCAGGATCGTGGCGCAGTGTGCTGCGAGAGATGCCGCCCATTACGCGGTCGTCGATGGCGTGCCACGCGTTCGCCGCACTGGGGTCGGTGAAGTCGAACAGCGTTGTGCGCATGGCGGGTGCAGCGCGAGTCCTACGGCCTGGGAAATCCGAACTGCGTCGCACGCGCTCGGATGGCCCCGATCACGTCGCCAAGGTCCATCGGCTCCAGCTTGTTCTTGTTCAGGAATGCCCGCCATTGCGTCTGCTTGGTGGTGTCGTCGGCAAAGGCATCGCTCAAGCCGATGGGCAGGGTGCTGGGCATGGCCGTCTGTCGGCGGGTGAAGGTCGCTTCGACCGCTTGCTGCAGTTCTGCGTCGTCGAGTGTGGGGTCGCGCAGCAGCAGGGCGAGGTCGAAGAAGTCTTTCATGCGGGTATTGGTCATGCCCAGCACGGTCACGGCGTGCAGCTTCTCGGCTACGACCGTGGCCTTGGGGTAGGCGCGCAAGGTCGGTGCGGGGACGTCGGGCAGCAGTGTCGGGTAGTCGATGGACTGCGCCGCGGGCGTGACGGCATCACCAAAGCCGATGTCGATCTGCAGGGACAGGCGGGCGCCGTCGAGCGTGGCGCGCAGATCGATGCGCACGCCGCCGTAGCCGGCGTCCTTGCGGATCGGGCTGCCCGTGACCGACGTGGCATCGAATACGACGCCGTCGTCCACTGCGATGCTGGCGATGGATCGGAAGACGTCGATGAGCGTGGGCACGTCGTCGGGACCGAAGCCCAGCAGGTCGGCGTCGCGTGTCGGCCGGTGCGGCTGGCCGTACCAGAGTTGGAAGAGCAGCGCGCCCTTGCGCAGGAAGTTCGGTGCGTGCTCGGAGATGGACAGTCGGTAGAGCAGGCGTTCCAGGCCGTACCGGGTCAGGGTCAGGTTGAAATCCTGCTTCGACGTGTCGGTGTGCTGCTTCAGCCTGGCGCGGATCGACGCAGCGCGGTTGGCGGTCATGCCGTGATGGCCTCGATGTAGGGCCGCATGACGTTGGCCACCCGGCCGCGCGTGGCGTGGCGCCAGAGGTCATCCAGCGTGAACTTGCGCTGGGTCCAGCCGTCGCGGAGTGCCTCCAGCGCCACATCTAGGCCGATCTTGTTGCGGAACCGAAAGCAGTCGACGATGGTCCGGGCCGCGTTGAAGACCGGCACGTCGACGCCGTCAATCTTCAGGCGATCGACGCCCTCGGCGAGAGCTTGGTCGGACATCCGCACGACCCGGATGGCGGGCTGGTCGAGCCGAGGGCTCACCATGTGTGGCGGGATGGCGATCCAGACCTCATGGGGGGCTTGGGTGCCGATCTCGTGGACCCGTAGGGCGGACAGCAGGCAGACCACGCCCTTGGGCACGCGTGCCGAGACTTCTGCCAGCGAGCGGTGCTCGCTCATCTCGGCGCCGGGCAGACCGTAGAGGCCGCGCGCCACGCGTTCGAGCATGCCGGCTTGCACCAGGCGCGTCAGGGCGATGGTGGGCAGGCCGTGCTGCGTCACGTCACGCGCGCGCAGCAGGGTTCGGGCGCGGGCGAGGCGCAGGACTTGCTGTTCGTGGGTGGCGGGAACTGACGCGACGTTGGCCTTCATGGGTCGATTCTGTTGTGTAGATACGGTGAAAGTCAATATGTACAGCATAAATGCAACTCCGCTGCCTACCACTCGTCGCTCACCGACTCATTGCAATGTATGCGTGCGAGGTGCGATTGCCTGTCCACGTCGGGCCCGATGGGGCCGTGGTTGGAGCATGTGCAGCGGCGTCTGCGTTCAGGTCTCTGTGGGTCGGGGCGTGTCCCCGCTGCGCGGGGCCGGGCTGTTGCGCTGCGCGTCGAGCCGCTGTCAAAGGCCCAGCGTCTCGCCCCTGTCGGGCTGCCATCCCTCACGCAATACGGTCAGGCCGGCGATGCCGGCTGAAGCACGCGGCGGCCCTTTCCCGTGCCCGGGGACCGCGGGCCCTGTTTCCTTCACGCTGCGCGTGAACGAGGCCCGCTTGGCGAACTGACCGGCT
>JBBAPL010000121.1:8321-16537 GCA_040400895.1 Aquabacterium sp. | reverse complement strand
AGGCCTGCAAGACGACGATCAGGATGTGGAAGATGGCCCACACCGTGCCGGCAACGATGTGCCCCAAAAACAGCGCAATACCAGTGCCGGTCATCGCAAAGGCGCCGCCCATCAGGGCGATCAGGAAGAAGATCAGTTCGCCGGCATACATGTTGCCGAACAGCCGCATCCCGTGCGAAACGGTCTTGGCGACGAACTCGATCACCTGCATCAGGAAGTTGACCGGGTACAGGTAGACCTTGTCGCCAAATGGCGCCGAGAACAGCTCGTGCACCCAGCCGCCGAAGCCCTTGATCTTGACGTTGTAGTACAGGCAGATCAGCAACACCGACAAGGCCAGGCCCATGGTGACCGACAGGTCGGCCGTGGGCACGGCGCGCATGTAGTGCAGGCCGAACATCTCGCCGATCCGGGGCAGCAGGTCGACAGGCAGGAAGTCCATCGCGTTCATCAGGACGATCCAGACGAACACCGTGAGGGCGAGCGGCGCCACCAGCTTGCGGCTCTGCGCGTTGTGCACGATGCCCTTGGCCTGGCTGTCGACCATCTCGACCAGCAGTTCGACAGCCGCCTGGAAGCGCCCGGGCACGCCCGCAGTGGCCGTCTTGGCTGCGCGCCACAAGACGAAGCTGCCGACGATGCCGAGCAACGTTGCCCAGAAGATGCTGTCGAGGTTGAAGACCGTGAAGTCGACGATGGACGTCTGCTTGTGATTCTGCAGATGGGTCAGGTGGTGAATGATGTATTCACCAGCGGTCGGTCCGCTCCCTGCGGCGTTGTCTGCGGCTGCCATGCTTGTTGTCCAGTTCCGTCTCGTCTCAGATCGGGCGCCGCCGCCAGAGCAGCGCCACCCAGTACACCTTCATGCACACCACCAGGCCGACCAACAGGGCGGGCCACACCAGCGGCTGCACGACTCTGCCCGCGACCACCAGCATCGCGAGCGACACACCAATTTTCACCATCTCCCAGACCATGAAGCTGACGGCCGATGCGCCGGGCGCCATGCTCGAGAGCTTGCTGGTCATGCCGCGCGCCATCAGGGCACCCGGCAACACCACGGTGGCCGCACCGTACAGCAGCGACCAACCGACTTCCGTTCTCCCGGTGACCAGCCTCCCGATCAGGGCGACCACCACACCCACCACCGCTTGCACGGCAATGACCCGCCAGGGTGAAACCGGCGGCTCTTGGGCCCTCAAGGCCGCTGCTTCTTCTCGATTCAGCGGCTTGAAGCGGGTCTTTGACAACCCGTCTGCGTCACCATCTTCTGCGTCATCCCACCCGGATCGGTGGCCATTCTGTTGCATTGGCCGGTCCGTCATGGAGGGTCGATAGCGCCCGGTTGCGGCAAACCGCGGGAGTATACGTGGAAACCCGTTGCCAACCACCTCCCTCGGGTTGGGCGTGGGCTTGTTGCTGGCTGGTTACAGCCGGGCCACATGAGCCGGCAGGCCCGGCACGTCCACCCGGCATTGCAACACACGGCCCGCCAGCGGCTGGACCGCCAGCTCATCGGCCGGGCGCTTGTCGCGTGCCGTGGTGATGTAGAGCGTCTTCAGGTCGGGCCCGCCGAAGCAGGGCATGGTGGGGCAGCGCACTGGCAGCGCCAGTTCGGCCAGCACAGCGCCATCCGGCGCCAGGCGCAGCAGGCGCTGGCCTTCGAACATCGCCACCCAGTAGCCGCCCTCGCTGTCCATGGCTGCGCCGTCGGGGCGTCCGCCGTAACGGCTGATTGACGCGGCGGGGTCGCGCAGCGGGAATCGGGCAAACAGCCGCTGGCGCGACAGGCTGCCGTCGCTGGCGTCCAGATCAAACGCCTGCACCTGGTGCGCCTTGGTGTCGGCCCACAGCAGGGTTCGGCCGTCGGGGCTGAAGGCCAGACCGTTGCTGACCGTGATGCCGTCGACCATGCGCCGCAGTTCGCCGCCGGCCAGGCAGTACAACGCGGCCCGGGGCTCGCGCTGGTCGTCGATGGTGCCGACCCAGAACCGCCCCTGGGCGTCGGCCTTGCCGTCATTGAAGCGCTGGGCGTGCGGATCGTAGGGTGGGCTGGCCAGTTGGGTGCGGCCACCGGTCACGGTGTCGAAATGCCACAGGCCATCTCGCATGGCCAACAGCAGGCCGCCGCCCAGCAGCGGCGCGATGCAGGCCGGCTCGCTGGGGACCGGCCAGGCGTCGTGGCGGCCGGTGCGCGGGTCGTAGCGGTTGAGCTGACGGCCGGGGATGTCGACCCAGTACAGCAGTTGCTCGTCGGGATGCCAGAGCGGCGATTCGCCCAACAGCGACGGTGCCACGGGCAGGGCGGTGATCTCGGTCATGGACGGATTGTCGGTGGCAGGGGCCTGTGCTGGGCACGCCATCCGCCCCGCCGAACTCGCCCGCTTCGCCAGGCACACAGCCTCCGCAGGAGGCTGTGTGTCCGGGTTGGCCCACGGCCTCGCAGAACTCGGCCGCTTCGCCAGGCACACAGCCTCCTCAGGAGGCTCTGTGTCCGGGCTCAGCCCAGGTCGACCTTGAGGTAGTGCGCGCCGGCGAGAGGGTTGAAGTAGTAAGGCGGCACGTCCTCGAAGCCCAGCGTGGCGTAGAGGCCGCGCGCGGCTTCCATGTCGTCGAGGGTGTCCAGCAGCATCGCCGAATAGCCGGCCTGCACCGCGCCGTCGATCAGCGCCTGCGCCAGTTGCCGGCCAAGACCGAAGCGGCGGAAGGCACGGCGCACGTACAGCCGCTTCATCTCGCAAGCGTTGGCGTAGTCGGTGTCGGGCAGCGGGCGGAAGGCGCCGCAGCCGGCCAGTTCGCCGTCCACCCAGGCCAACAGCAGGCCGCCCTGCGGCGCCGCGTAGTCACCGGGCAGCCCGGCCAGTTCTGCGTCGAAGTTCTGGAAGCAGAGGTCGATGCCCAGGCCGTGGGCGTACTCGCGGAACAGCGCGCGTGTGGCGTCCAGCGCCAGGGCTGAATCAGGCGGCAGCAGGCGGATGTCTGGCGCAGGCATCGGGCAGCTCAGGTGGCCTGCCGGGTGATCCACACCACCACAGCCGCACAGGCCGCCAGGACCACCACGGCCAGGCCACGGGTGACCAGGCTGTCCTGCGCCGCCGGCACGTCCGCCGGCAGCGGCTTGTCGCCAGTGATCATCGGTGTGACGAGGTTCTTTCCGCGCAGCTTGTAGACCACGATGGCCACGATATGCAGTGCCACCAGACCCAGCAGGATCCACTGGCCGTAGCCCTTGTGCCAGCTTGTGGCCAGCAGGCCCGTGGCACTGGCAACGTACCGGTTGAGCGGCCCGGTGGTGGCGATCTCGTCGTCGGAGATCAGCCCGGTGCCCACCTGCACCAGCAGCACCGTGAGCAACGCAAACACCGAGAACGCGCCCAGCGGGCTGTGGCCCACCTCGAAGTGGTCGCCTGGGCGGTGCGCGCCCCGCAGGTAGCGGACCACCGAGCCCGGTGCATAGATGAAGCTGGCGAACCTCGACCAGCGCCCGCCGATCAAGCCCCAGATGATCCGGAAGCTCAACAGGGTCAGCACCGCCAGCCCCAGGCGCATGTGCCAGACCATGGCATTGCCGCCCACCTTGGCGGTAATGACGAGGCCCACCACGGCCAAAGCCAGCAGCCAGTGGAATGCGCGCGTTGGCAGATCCCAGACCCGCACAGGCGGGTGTTCGACATCGCTTGTCATCGAAGAGCCCTCGTCGGTTGCACAGACCGACAACGATAGCCGAAGTCGGCAACCTGACCTGGTCGATGGCGCCAGGAATAAACCGGCGTCTCGCCCGTAGACTCGCGGTTGCCCGCCAACCTGTGCTGGCAACCCGTGTCAAACCCTTGTTGGAGTCGTTGCATGAAAAGTCTGCTCATGGCCACCCTGGCCGCCGCCGGTGTGCTGGCCGCCCTGCCCGCCGCAGCCCAGTTCCAGAAGCCGGAGGACGCGATCAAGTATCGCCAGTCCGCTTTCACCGTGATGGGCAACCATGTCGGCCGCATCGGTGCCATGGCCGCCGGGCGCGCACCGTTTGACGCCAAGGCCGCGGCCGAGAGCGCGAACGTTGTCAGCACGCTGGCGCCCCTGCCGTGGGCAGGCTTCGGCGCCGGCACCGACAAGGGCATGCCCAACCGCGCCAAGCCCGAGATCTGGAGCGACGCCGCCAAGTTCAAGGCCGCCAGCGACAAGATGGTGGCCGAGGTGGCCAAGCTGGACGCCGCCGCCAAGAGCGGCAGCCTGGACGCCATCAAGGCTGCCATGGGCGGGGTGGGCGGCACCTGCAAGGCCTGCCACGACGACTTCCGCGCTGAGAAGTACAGTAACTAACCCCTCCCGAAGCGCCTGCGGCGCTCCCCCCCAGGGGGGCGGCCCCAGCGGCCCGGCAGAGCCGGTTCCGCGGCGCCCGCTTGGATCAAGCCCCGCTTCGGTGGGGTTTGTCGTTTTAGCCGGTCTATGGCGTCGCAGCGAAGCCGAGCACGACGCGCCGCGTCTTGGCTGACTTCTTTTCGATCTTGGTGACGACCACATTGCCGATCTCGGCGGTGTTGGCCACATGGGTGCCGCCGCAGGGCTGCAGGTCGACGCCCTGCACTTCCACCAGGCGCACCCGGCCGCTGCCGCGTGGAGGTAGCACGCTCATGCTGCGCACCAGACCGGGGTTGGCGTCCAGTTCGGCATCGGTGATCCAGCGGGTGGTCACCGGGTGGGCGGCAGCGACCAGGCGGGCGATACCGGCGGTCAGCGTGTCCTTGTCGAGCGGGTCGGTCATGTGGAAGTCGAGCCGGGCATAACCGGCGGTGATGCTGCAGCCGTCCACCGGGTGCGGCACCAGGGCGCACAGCAGGTGCGTGGCGGTGTGGAAGCGGCGGTGCGCATCCCGCCGGTCGGCATCGATGCTGGCCACCACCGACTGGTCGGCGGCCCAGCCCGACAGATCGGTGCCCGGCGCCACCAGGTGCAGGATCTGACCCGGCTCGGCGCCCTTGCGGGTGTCGATGATGGCCAGGCTGGCGCCGTCGGCGCGCTGCAGCCGGCCGGTGTCGCCGGCCTGGCCGCCGCCTTGCGGATAGAACACCGTGCGGTCCAAGCGGATGCCGGACTCACCCACGGCGGTGATGGTGGCGCTGCACTGCAGCAGCGTGGCGTCGTCACGGAACAGTTCGTCGGTCATGCGGTGGTCAGGGCCACAGGGCCCAGTGGGGTGTGCAGATTGACGGACAGCGATGGACCGGCCGGATCGACTTGCGCGCCGCGCAAGCGCAGCAACGTCGCCTCGCGCGGCTGCACCGCGCCGAAACGGACCGCCTGCAGCAACACCGGCGATGGCGGCATGGCCTCGGTCGGGTGGCGGCCCTGCCACTGGATCAGCACCGGCAGCCGGCCCTGGCCGGGCAGCGCGCCGTCGTCACGCACCAGGATGCGCCACGACAGCAGGCCCTCGGGCGTGGGCCGCTCGGCCGCCAGCGCCGGGCCCGGGTCCTGGGCGAAGTTGATCAGGCCCCAACGCAGCATCTCCACATTGGGCGTGCGGACCACGGCCGTCAGCAGCTGCGGGCCCCGGGCCAGGCGGGCTTGCACGGCCGGGTCGTCCAGGCCGAACCAGCGCACACGGCCGGGCGGCGCCGCCGCCGGGTCGATCGCGATGATCTCGAGGTAGGTGTTGGCAAAGCCGGGGCCATCGATGCGCAGCAGGCGGTTGTGCGTGCCCATGAAGGGGTGCACGCCGCCGGGGCCGGGCGCCACGCCCAGGGTGCGCTCACACCAGGCCGCGCCCTGTTCCAGGCTGGCCGCGCCGATGACAATGTGGTCGATGTCGCAGTTCACAACCTGACGATACCCGAGACCACCGGGCACACCGCGCCGCCGATCCAGACGTCGGCGCCTTCGCGCTGCACATGCACCCGGCCAGCGCGGCCCAGCGCAGCGCCCTGGGCGGCCACGTAGGCGTCGGGCGCCAGGCCGGCGCCGATCAACCACTGCGCCAGGCCGGCGTTCAGGCTGCCGGTGACCGGGTCCTCGGGCACGCCCAGGCCAGGCACGAAGGCGCGCACCTCGAACTGGCAGTCGGCGCCAGCCGGATGCGGGCCCACCACACCGAGCTTGAGGCCGCGCATCACGGCAAAGTCGGGCCACAGCGCCAGCACCGTGGCCGCGTCGGCCAGCAGCGCGCCCATCCAGCCGGGGCCGTTGTCGATCCATTCCAGGCGCAACACCTGGGCGTCGGCCAGGCCCAACGCGGCCACGGCCTGGGCCCGCAGCGCGGGCTCGACCGGGCCGGTGCGGCGCAGGGCGGGGGCGGCGAAGGCGAGCCGCTGACCTGTCAATGTGGCATCGCGCCGCACCCGCACCCGGCCCACGCCGCATTGCTGCACCACCACCGCGGCATCGCGCGGCACGCCGCCGGCCGCCAGCCAGGCGTGGCAGCTGCCCAGCGTGGGGTGGCCGGCAAACGGCAGTTCGCCGCCGGGGGTGAAGATGCGCACGCGGTAGTCGGCCTCAGGGTCGTCGGGCGGCAGCAGGAAGGTGGTCTCCGACAGGTTGGTCCAGCGGGCGACGGCGGCCATCTGCGCGTCGGTCAGGCCTTGGGCGTCGTGCACCACGGCCAGCGGGTTGCCAAGCAGCGGCACGGTGGTGAAGACATCGAGCTGGGAGAAGCGGCGTTCGGTCATGGCGATGGTGGTTGGGTCAGGTCAGGGCATGGCCGCGCCGACGGTGGCGCGCACCGGGATGCCGCGGGGGTCGAAGCCGTCCAGGCAGTGCACGTTGACACCGTAGAAATGGCAGCTGCCCTGCAGGCGTTGCGGCGGTCGGCCGCCGGGATCGGTCACGGCGCGTCCTCGCGCGTGCCGTCCAGGTGCGCGCGCAGCACCCGGCCCAGCGTGGCCACGCCGGTGGCGATGTCGTCGGGCAACAGGGTGACGAAGCTCAGCCGCAGCGTGCGCGGGTCGGCCGCATGGGCATAGAAGGCCGCACCCGGCACATAGGCGATGCCCTGGGTCACCGCCTGCGGCAGCAGCGCCATGGCATCGCAGCCGGCGGGCAGGCGCAACCAGAAGAACATGCCGCCCTGCGGCCGCTGCCATTCGGTGCCCTCGGGCATGTGCCGCTGCAGCGCGTCGGCCATGGCCGCGCACTGGGCCGCATAGCGGGCGCGGATGGTGGGCACATGCTGGTCGAGGAAGCCGTTCTTGATGACCTCGTGCACCACCCGCTGGTTGATGCCGGGGGTGTGCAGGTCGGCCGCCTGCTTGGCCTGCAGCAGCTTGGGATACAACACCGGCGGCGCCACCAGGTAGCCCAGGCGGAAGCCGGGCGTCAGCACCTTGCTGAAGCTGCCCAGGTACAGCACGCCCTCGGGCCAGTGCGATGCCAGCGGCGCGGGCGGCGGGGTGTCGAACCACAGGTCGCCGTAGGGGTTGTCTTCGACCAGCGGCACGCCCACGGCCTGGGCCGCGGCCAGCAGGGCCAGGCGGCGCGCGGCCGGCAGCACCCGGCCGGTGGGGTTCTGGAAGTTGGGCAGCAGGTAGGCGAAGCGGGTGCCCGGCGCGTCGTGCGGCAGCGCGCGGATGGACTCGGGCAGCGGCCCGTCGGCATCGCCGGCCAGGCTGGTGTAGATCGGCTCATACGGGTTGAACGCCTGCAGCGCGCCCAGGTAGGTGGGCGTCTCCACCGCCACCGGCGCGCCGGCGTCCACCATCACCTTGCCGACCAGGTCCAGCCCCTGCTGCGAGCCGGTGGTGATCAGCACCTGGCCGGGGCTGACCTGCATGCCCAGCGTGCCCAGGTGCTGGGCCACCCACTCGCGCAGCGGCGCAAAGCCTTCGCTGGCGGCGTATTGCAGTGCCTCGCGCGGGGCCTGGGTCAGCACCCGGTCGCAGGCGTCGCGGATGGCCTGGACCGGGAAGGTGTCGGCCGACGGCAGCCCGCCGGCCATCGACAGGATGCCGGGCTGCTCGGTCACCTTGAGGATCTCGCGGATGATGGACGGGTTGAGCCGCGCGCTGCGGCGGGCCTGGTGCCAAAGGGTCATGGGTTCCTCCTGCAATGGGTTCAAAGGGTCTCAGGCCAGGGCGGTGCGCAGTGCCTGCAGCAGGCGCGGCACGTCCTGGTCGGACACATGCACATGCGGCGCGAACCGCAGCGACGACCCGCGCTGGCTGATGTGCACATCTTGCGCCCGCAGCGCCGTCAGCAGCGGGCCGGCGCGGCCGTCGAGCAGGCTGGCCCCC
>JBBAPL010000121.1:0-8311 GCA_040400895.1 Aquabacterium sp. | reverse complement strand
CTGGCGGCAGCAGCGTGAAGCCCAGGGCCTGCAGCGGCTCGGCGATCTGCGCGTTGATCGCCGCCAGGCTGGCGGCGATGCGCGGCACGCCCCAGGCCTGCAATTGGCGCAGCGTCGCGACCATCCCGGGCAGCAGCGTGGGCGTGCCCTTCTCGCCCACGTCGAAACGGCGGGCGCCCGGCTGGTAGGCGTCGGCATAGCGCACCAGGCCGGCAAAGTCTTCGGCGCCGTCGCGCGACAGCCAGGATTCCTCCAGCGGCCGGGCGCCGTGCCAGGCCGGCGCCACGTAGAGCAGGCCGGTGCCATACGGCGCCAGCAGCCACTTGTAGCCGGCCGACACCAGGAAGTCGGGCTGCACCGCATCCACCGACAGCGGCACCGCGCCCAGGCTCTGGGTGGCGTCGACCACCAGCGCCGCGCCCGCCGCGCGGCAGGCCACACCTACGGCTACCAGGTCGATGGCGGCGCCGTTGGTCCAATGGCAGGTGGGCACGGCCACCACCCGAATGTTTGGATGGTGGCCGCGGCCGATGGCGGCCAGCAGCGCCGCTGTCCAGTCGCCGTCGGCAGGCGTGTCCACGGTGTGCAGCCGGGCGCCGCGTTCGGCCGCGGTGCGGCGCCAGGTCAGCACATTGCTGGGGAAGTCTTCGGCCAGCAGCAGGATGCCGTCGCCCGGCTGCAGCGTGGGCTCGATGGCGCGGGCGGCGGTGGCCAGGCCGTAGCTGGCGGCCGGCACGATGGCCCAGGCGTCGGCGCCCCCGCCGAACAGCGCCGCGGCCAGGCCGCGCACGGTTTCGGCATCGTCGAAGAAGTGGGCCGGCTGCCGCAGCCAGGGGTGGCTCTTGGCCTGCGCACCGGCCAGCAGCGCGTCCCGCGTGGCATTGAGCTGCGGGCCGTTGTAGGCGCAATTGAAGTAGGCGATGTGCGCCGGCACGTCGAACAGATGGCGCTGGCTGGGCAAGGGTTCGGGCATCGGGTTGGTCTCCATCAGGGCCGGGAGGGTGGGGGCGCGGACACGGGCACGGACACGGGCGCCACCGCCATGCGCCGTGACAGGAAGACGGTGGCCATCACCGCCAGCGCAAACACCACGGTGAGCGGCTGCAGCGGCTCGCCCAGCAGCGGCACCGCCAGCAGCATCGACAGGAAGGGCTGTAGCAACTGGATCTGGCTGACGCGCAGCATGCCACCCAGTTGCAGCCCGCGGTACCAGGCGAAGAAGCCCAGCCAGACCGAGAACACGCTGACATACAGGAAACCGCCCCAGGCCACCGCCCGCACCGGGCCGGTGGGCCAGGTGGCCAGCGCCACCGGCACGGTGACCGGCAGGCACAGCACCAGCAGCCAGCTGATGACCTGCTGCGGCGCCATCGGCACACTGCCGTCGCCCTGCGGTGCCGACAGCCGCGCGCCCATCACATAGCCGAAACCGCCCCAGGCCACCGCCAGCAGCAGCAGGCCGTCGGCCGCCTGCAGCCGGGCACCGCCCTGCCAGGCCGCGAAGCCCAGCACCAGGGCCGTGCCGGCCAGCGCGCACGCCCAGAAGCCTGCCGACGGCCGCTGGCGCATCAGCAGGGCGCCAATCACCGCCGTGGCGATGGGCAGCAGGCCCGACACCACCGCCGCATGGGCTGCGTCCACCCGCTGCACCGCCAGGCCCAGGAACAGGGGGAAGCCGAACACCACGCCCAGCGCCGTCAGCGCCAGTTGCCGCCACTGCGCGGGGCGGGGCCGCGGCGCCCGTGTGGCCAGCAGCCAGGCCGCGGCCAGCAGGCCGGCCAGCGCCGCCCGGCCGATGGCGACAAACACCGCCGGCAGCTGCGGCGCGTCCAGGCTGCCGGAGGCCAGCCGCGTCATCGGGATGGTCAGCGCGAACACCAGCACCCCCAGCGCACCCAGCCACCAGCCCAGGGCATGGGCCGACAGGCGCGGCGTGTTGGACGGGGGCGGGTGCTGGGGAAGGGACATGCAACCAGTCTAGAGGCACAACCAGCACAGAATCAATACAATCATCAATACAGTTTGCTTGACTGTACTGATTACATGACCAACACAGCCACCGCGTCCGCACAGATCGACACCCCCCCATCACCCGCCGGCACACGCGGCCAGCAGCTGGCGGCCCGCGTGGCCGAGCGCATCCGGCGCGGCGTGCTGGCGCCAGGTGCCAGGCTGCCGTCGGTGCGCGAGGGTGCCCGCCTGCATGGCGTGAGCCCCAGCACCGTGGTGTCGGCCTATGACCAGTTGCAGGCCCAGGGCCTGGTGGAAGCGCGGCGGCAGCGCGGCTTCTACGTGCGCGAGCCGCAGGCGGCGGCCCGCGGCGCGCCGGCATCCGCCGCCCGGCCCGGCGCGCAACTGGCACCGCCGCTGGACGCCACGGCACTGATCCGCGGGATGTTCCAGCAGGGCTCGGCGCCCAGCGGCCCGGGCATGGGCACCCTGCCGGAAGCCTGGCTCGACCAGCCCCTGCTCGACCGCGCCCTGCGCCGCACCCTGGCGGGCGGCAGCGCTGCCGGCGACGCGCTGCGTTACGGCAACCCGGCCGGTGACGAGGCCCTGCGCCAGGCCATGTCCCGCCGGCTGGGCGGCGAGCTGGGCATCAACGCGCCGGCCAGCCAGATCATCACCACCATCGGCGCCACCCATGCGCTGGACGTGGTGGCCCGCACCCTGCTGCAGCCGGGCGACGCGGTGCTGGTCGACGAGCCAGGCTGGGCGGTGGAATTCGCCCGCCTCACCCGCCTGGGCATGCGCCTGCTGCCGGTGCCGCGCGGCGCCGACGGGCCCGACCTGGCGGTGATGGCGCAACTGCTGGCCGAACACCGGCCGCGGCTGTATGTCACCGTGTCGGTGCTGCACAACCCCACCGGGCAGACGCTCAGCCTGGCTGCGGCGCACCAGATCCTGAAGCTGGCCGAGCAGCACGACCTGACCATCGTCGAGGACGACACCTACGCCTGGCTGGCGCCGGCGCATGCGCCGCGGCTGGCCGCGCTGGACGGCCTGCAGCGCACGCTCTACATCACCGGCTTCTCGAAGATCCTGGCGCCAGCCTGGCGGGTGGGCGTGGTGGCGGCGGCACCGGCGCTGGTCGAGCGGCTGATCGACAGCAAGCTGCTGGGCATCCTGACCACCCCCGCCCTGCTGGAACGGGCCGTGGCCTGGTGCCTGGACCAGGGCCTGCTGCGCCGCCATGCCGAGCGGGTGGTGGCGCAGCTGGACGCCGCCCGCCAACGGGTGGTGCGTTTGGCGCAGACCAGCGGCTGCCGCTTCGTCGCCCCGCCGCAGGGGCTGTTCGGCTGGGTCGACACCGGCGTGGACACCGAACCGCTGGCCGCCCGGCTGGCCGCCGCCGGCTGGCTGGTGGCGCCGGGCCGGCTGTTCCTGGCCGCGCCGCGCGCCACCACGCTGATGCGGGTGAACTTCGCTTCAGCGCAGGATGCAACGTTCTGGCACGCTTTCGTGGCGGCCCGACAAGCGCTGGCCGGCACGCCTGTGCGATAACTCAGCTTGATTCCAGCCCACCAGCGCATGTTCCCCAGCACCCGTCCGATGGACGCGGCCGACAGTCTGCCCTCCCCGGCGCCCCGCACTGCCGCGCTCAGCGCCAGCCACACGGCACTCAGTTCACTCAGCCCGTCGCTGCTGCAGGACCTGCTGCGCTTCGAGCCGGCCGGCACCCAGCGGGCGCTGCTGGAGGTGCTGGCCGCCTGCGTGCGCCACACCCAGCCGCTGGCCATCACCGTGGGCGCACCCGATCTGGCGCCACTGGTCCTCAGCGTGTTCCCCACCGACCGGCAGGTGCACTGCGCCCATCCGCTGGCCGATGTGCTGGCGGGCGACCTGGCCGCGCTGCAGGTGCTGGAAGTGCAGCCGGCACGCTGGCGCGCACCGGGCAGCACCGACGCCCACCGCGTCGACCAGCCGGCGCTGTACGCGCCGCTGGGCCCGCTGCTGTGGGCCGTGGCACTGCACGGCGCCCGCAGCGCGTTGCTGCCTGAGCTGGCCGGACAGGCGGCTTACCGCGTGTCACCCGGCCTGGCCCTGGGTGGCCAGATGGTGCCCGGCTCGATGGCGTCCTGCATCACCCGGCTGCGCCGCCACACCTGCAACCTGCGCCAGATCGCCAGTTGGCCCGGCGTCGGCCCCGATCGGGCGATGCGGCTGCTGAACGCGCTGTACCTGCAGTCGGGCCTGATCGTCAGCCGCACGCACCCTGCGGCCACCAACGACGGCTGGACGGGCTACTGACGCCGCCGTTCACGCCTCGTCAGGCGGCGCCCAGCACCTCTTGCCGCTCCAGCGCGGCCAGCAGTTCGTCGTCGATGGCAGCGTGGCGCTGGCTCAGCGCGGTGGCCTCGGCCGGCGCCTTGGCAAACAGCACGCCATCGGCCAGCTTGGCGGCGATGGCGGCCTGCTCGGCTTCCAGCGCGGCGATGCGGGCCGGCAGTTCGTCGCGTTCGCGCTGTTCCTTGTAGCTGAGCTTGCGCTTGGCCACCGCCGGGGCTGCAGCGGCTGCCGGTGACCCCGCGGCCACAGGCGCCGCCGCCTTGGGCGCCACGTTGGCCGCCGCCTGCACCGCCAGCATGCGTGCGCGCTGGGCCTGCCAGTCGGCGATGCCGCCTTCGTATTCACGCCAGCGGCCGGGGCTCAGGTCGCCTTCCCAGCAGATCAGGCTGGTGACCACGTTGTCGAGGAAGCGCCGGTCGTGGCTGACCAGGAACACCGTGCCGGGGTAGCTCTGCAGCAGTTCTTCCAGCAGTTCCAGCGTGTCGATGTCCAGGTCGTTGGTGGGCTCGTCGAGCACCAGCACGTTGGCGGGCAGCGCGAACAGCCGCGCCAGCAGCACCCGGTTGCGTTCACCGCCCGACAGTGTGCGCACCGGGCTGTTGGCACGCTCAGGCGAGAACAGGAAGTCGTTCAGGTAGCTCATCACATGCTTGCGCTGGCCGTTGAACTCGACCCACTCGCTGCCCGGGCTGATGGTGTCGGCCAGCGTGGCGTCCAGGTCGAGCCCGGCGCGCATCTGGTCGAAATAGGCCACCTCCAGCTTGCTGCCCTGGCGCACCTTGCCTGCCGTGGGCTGCAACTCGCCCAGGATCAGCTTGAGCAGCGTGGTCTTGCCCGCGCCGTTGGGGCCGACCAGGCCGATCTTGTCGCCACGCAGGATGGTGGCGTTGAAGCCCTGGGCGATCAACTTGTCGCCGAACGCCATGCCCACGTTGGTCAGCTCGGCCACGATCTTGCCGCTGGGCGCGCCGGCGTCGATCTCCAGCCGCACCTGGCCGAGTGAGTCACGCCGCGCCTGGCGCTGACCACGCAGCGCCTCCAGCCGCTGGATGCGGGCCACGCTGCGGGTGCGGCGCGCTTCCACGCCCTTGCGGATCCACACCTCTTCCTGCGCCAGCAGCTTGTCGGCGCGGGCATTGGCCAGGGCGTCAGACGCCAGTTGCTCTTCCTTCAAACGCTCGTAGGCGCTGAAGTTGCCCGGGTAGCTGCGCAGGATGCCGCGGTCCAGCTCGACGATGCGGGTGGCCACACCGTCCAGGAACGCGCGGTCGTGGGTGATCAGCATCACGCTGCCCTTGAAGCCCACCAGCAGGCCCTGCAGCCAGTCGATGGAATCCAGGTCCAGGTGGTTGGTGGGCTCGTCGAGCAGCAGCACGTCGGGCACGGCCACCAGGGCCTGGGCCAGGGCCACACGCTTCTTCATGCCGCCCGACAACTGGCCGATCTCGCGGCTGCCGTCCAGGTGCAGTTGGGCCAGCGTGGTGTCCACCCGCTGTTCCCAGTTCCAGGCGTCCAGCGCCTCGATGCGGGTCTGCAGGGCGTCCAGGTCAACCCCGTCGGCATGGGCCTCGTAAGCATTGCGCACGTCGCGCGCCTCGGCCACGCCCTCGCTCACCGCCTCGAACACGGTGTGGCCGGGCTCGAACACCGGCTCCTGCGGCACATAGCAGATGCGCAGGCCCTGGGTCATCTGCAGCAGACCGTCGTCGAGCTTTTCCAGCCCGGCCACCACCTTCAGCAGCGACGACTTGCCGGCGCCGTTGCGGCCGATCAGGCCCAGGCGTTCACCGGGTTCCAGCGCGAGGCCGGTGGCGTCGAGCAGGGCGACATGGCCGTAAGCGAGGTGGGCATTCGAAAGTGAGAGCAGGGCCATGCCTGCATTGTCGCCGGGCGGGCCTGCACCCCCATGGCCGACCAGCAGGATCGGCGCAACACCGGCTCGGGGGGTGGGTTTTGGTGGCCTCTTGCTAACCCTGATTTGGCCCTGATCAGCGCGGATTTGTTAGAAAGCAGTAAGGGAAAGAAATGACCCTTCGCCCGGCTGCTTGTTCAGCTTGAGTTCAGGTTCATTCAGGAGACCTGCATGTTGTTGTTGACCATGGCCTTGAAACTGATCGCCGAGATCGCCCTGATGGCATTGCTGGGCCGCGGGCTGCTGGCCTTGCTGGCTGGCGCCGGGCGCCAGACCAACCCCTTCTACCGGGTGCTGGCGGTCATCACCAGCCCGTTCGTGCGCGCGGCGCGCTGGGTGTCGCCGCGCATGGTGCTGGACCAGCATGTGCCGTTGGTGGCCTTTCTGCTGATGGCCCTGGTGTGGATGGCCACCACGGTGCTGAAGATCAGCCTGTGCCTGGAAGCCGGGGTGCAGACATGCCGCTGAACCCCACCCCCGCCCGCCCCGGCGGGCAGCGCTGGCTGAAGCTGCAGGCCATGTTCTGGCTGGCGCTGGGCCAGGACACCCGCGCGATGCAGGTGTTCGACACCATGCTGGCGCGCCAACCCGATGACGCCCATGCCCTGGCCAGCCGGGCCCACCACCTGGCGCAAGCCGGGCAGCGCGATGCGGCCATCACCGACCTGCAGGCCCTGGTGGCCGCGCACCCGCAGCGCAGCGCAGCCGACTGGTTCAACCTGGCCTTTCTGCTGGAGGCGGCCGACCGGCCGGCCGACGCAGCGGCCGCCTTCCGCAGCGCCATTGCGCTGGACGACAAGCTCGACCGCGCCTGGTACGGCCTGGGCCTGGCACTGATCCGCCTGGGCCAGACCGACGAAGCGGTGGCCGCGCTCAAGCGCAACACCGAGCTGCAACCCATGAGCCCCTACGGCTGGTACCAGCTGGCACGCCTGCATGCCAGCCGCCAGAACGGTGCCGAGGCCGTGAAGATCATCCGCCATCTGCGGGGCTTCGAGCCCAAGGTGGCCGCGCAGCTCGAACGCGAAACCGGCCTCGCGGCCTGAGCCCCGCTGCGCCTGACCCGACACCGCACACGGGCGGTTCTTTGCGCCCCGGGGAAACCCGGATTTTTGATTGACGGAGGAGTTATTTCCATGAAACTGACAGAGAGCCATCACAGGTACTGGCAGAAGAACCTCAACCTCACCGGCGTGCTGCTGGTGATCTGGTTCCTGGTCACGTTCGGCGTGGCCTTTTTCGCCCGCGAGTTGACGTTCAGCTTCTTCGGCTGGCCATTCAGCTTCTGGGTCGGCGCACAAGGTGCGCTGCTGGTCTACATGGTCCTGATCTGGTACTACGCGCGGACGATGAACCGCCTGGACCAAGAGCACAACGTGGCGGAGGAGTACTGACATGGCCGGCTTTTCACCTGAACCCGCCAGCGCGTCGGGCGGCCAGTCACAGGCCGACTTCAAGAAGCAGCTGAACAAGGTGTACGTCTGGTACACCGGCGGCTTCGTGGTCTTCGTCATCCTGCTGACCATCCTCGAGCAGATGGGCATGACCCGCAGCTGGATCGGCCTGACCTTCCTGCTGGCCACGGTGGGCCTGTATGCCGGCATCGGCATCATGAGCCGCACCTCCGACGCGTCGGAGTACTACGTGGCCGGCCGGCGTGTGCCAGCGCTCTACAACGGCATGGCCACCGGCGCCGACTGGATGAGCGCGGCGTCGTTCATCGGCATGGCCGGCACGCTGTACCTCACCGGCTACGGCGGCCTGGCCTTCATCCTGGGCTGGACCGGCGGCTACTGCCTGGTGGCCTTTCTGCTGGCGCCTTATCTGCGCAAGTTCGGACAGTTCACCATTCCCGACTTCCTCGGCGCGCGCTACGGCGGCAACCTGCCCCGGTTCATCGGCATCCTGGCGGCGATCCTGGTGTCGTTCGTCTACGTGGTGGCGCAGATCTACGGCGTGGGCCTGATCACCGCCCGCCTGACCGGGCTGGACTTCGCCGTGGGCGTGTTCGTCGGCCTGGGTGGCATCCTGGTGTGCTCGTTCCTGGGCGGCATGCGCGCCGTCACCTGGACCCAGGTGGCGCAGTACATCATCCTGATCGTGGCCTAC
>JBBAPL010000120.1:0-16813 GCA_040400895.1 Aquabacterium sp. | reverse complement strand
CGGGGGGCGTGACCGGCACAGCGCCGGGGGCCACACCCGGCGCGCGCTGGGCTGTCGGCACCGGCCGTGGCGAGGCCGCTGGCACCGGGGCGGGCGTGGCGGGCGCCACGCCCAGCTGGGCGCAGCCGCCCAGGCTGATCAGCGCCGCCAGCGCAGTGGTGCGCCACGGGTTGGCAGGGAGCGGGCAGGTCAGATGGCGCATGGACACAGGCTTCGGCTGGGGAACCGTTGAAGTCTGGCACAGCCGCCGCTGCCGCAGGCCGCTGGCCCGGCCACCGCGACGGCTTACTTCAGGGCTTTGAAACGCAGGCGGTGCGGCTTGGCGCCTTCTTCACCCAGGCGCTTCTTCTTGTCGACTTCGTATTCCTGGTAGTTGCCGTCGTAGAAGAACCACTGGCTGTTGCCTTCGCAGGCCAGGATGTGGGTGCAGATGCGGTCGAGGAACCAGCGGTCGTGGCTGATCACCATGGCCGAGCCGGCGAATTCCAGCAGCGCTTCTTCCAGCGCGCGCAGGGTTTCCACGTCCAGGTCGTTCGACGGCTCGTCCAGCATCAGCACGTTGCCGCCCTGGGCCAGGGTCTTGGCCAGGTGCAGGCGGCCGCGCTCACCGCCCGACAGGCTGCCCACCAGCTTCTGCTGGTCGTTGCCCTTGAAGTTGAAGCGACCGAGATACGCGCGACTGGGCATCACGAACTTGCCCACCACGATGTTGTCCAGCCCGCCCGACACGTCCTGCCACACGGTCTTCTCGGCGGCCAGGCTCTGGCGGCTCTGGTCGACGAAGGCCATCTGCGCGGTCTTGCCGATCAGCACGTCGCCAGAATCGGGCTTTTCCATGCCTTGCAGCATGCGGAACAGCGTGGACTTGCCCGCGCCGTTGGGGCCGATGATGCCGACGATGGCGCCCGCCGGCACCTTGAAGCTCAAGTTGTCCATCAGCAGCCGGTCGCCGAAGCTCTTGCTGACGTTGACGAACTCGATCACCTCGTTGCCCAGGCGCTCGGCCACGGGGATGAAGATCTCGTTGGTCTCGTTGCGCTTCTGGTATTCGACGTCGCTCAGTTCCTCGAAGCGGGCCAGGCGCGCCTTGCTCTTGGTCTGGCGCGCCTTGGAGTTGCTGCGCACCCACTTCAGCTCTTCCTTCATCGCCTTCATGCGGGCGTCTTCGGTCTTCTGCTCGCCTTCGAGACGTTTCTCCTTCTGTTCGAGCCAGTCGGAGTAGTTGCCCTTCCAGGGGATGCCACGTCCGCGGTCCAGTTCCAGGATCCATTCGGCGGCGTTGTCGAGGAAGTAGCGGTCGTGGGTGATGGCCACCACGGTGCCACTGAAACGCAGCAGGAACTGCTCCAGCCATTCCACCGATTCGGCGTCCAGGTGGTTGGTGGGCTCGTCGAGCAGCAGCATGTCGGGCTTGCTCAGCAGCAGCTGGCACAGCGCCACGCGGCGCTTTTCACCGCCGGAGAGCAGGCCGATCTTGGCGTCCCAGGGCGGCAGGCGCAGGGCGTCGGCGGCCAGTTCCAATTGCAGGTCGGTGTTCTCGCTGCCGGCGGCGGCGATGATGGCTTCCAGTTCGGCCTGCTCGGCGGCCAGCTTGTCGAAGTCGGCGTTCTCGTCGGCGTATTCGGCATACACCTCGTCGAGCCGCTTCTTGGCGGCCAGCACGCCGCCGATGCCCTGTTCCACCGCCTCGCGCACGGTGATCTCGGCATCGATCAGCGGCTCCTGCGGCAGGTAGCCGATCTTGATGCCGGGCATCGGCGTGGCCTCGCCCTCGTATTCCTTGTCGACGCCGGCCATGATCTTCAGCAGCGAGCTCTTGCCCGAGCCGTTGATGCCCAGCATGCCGATCTTGGCGCCAGGGAAGAAGCTCAACGAGACGTCCTTGAGGATCTGCCGCTTGGGCGGAACCGTCTTGGAGACACGGTTCATGGTGAAAACATACTGGGCCATGTGCGGATGCTCGGGTGGAGATGTTCGGGGCGGCGCGCGCTGGGTCGGGCACCGGCAAACCGCAGATTATCCGCGCTGCGGCGCCGGCTGGTCGCGCGCCAGCCAGTCGCGCCGCAGCAAGCCGTACAGCCCCGTGTCCGAGACCTCGCCGTCAACGATCCAGCGCTCGCGTAGCGTGCCCTCCAGTTGGAAGCCCAGCCGGCGCAGGGTCCGCTCGCTGCCGGTGTTGCGGGGGTCGATGTCGGCCTCCACCCGGTTCAGGTCGAGCACGCCGAAGCCGTAGTCCAGGAGCGCGCACAGCGCCTCGTGCATCAGGCCCTGGCCCCAGCAGTCGCGCGCCAGCATGTAGCCGATCTCGGCGCGCCGGCATGTCAGGTGGAAGGCAAACAGGCTGCAAAGTCCCACCAGCCTGCCGTCGCTGCTGCGCTCCAGCGCCAGGCGGATGTGGTCGCCGGCGGGCATGCCGTCCAGGTCACGCTGGATCATGGCCTCGGCAACCGCCAGGTCGTCCCAGGGCGGCGTGCTCCAGTAGCGCATGGCTTCGGGGTCGGCATGCAGGGCCAACACGGCGGCGGCATCGGCCTGGCGCAGCGGGCGCAGGCGCAGGCGGGGCGTGAGCAGGACAAGGTGGGCGAAGTCGAACAAGGCAACCTCCTGTGCATGCACCGCCGAGCCTAGCGCAGGCCAGGGTGCAGGCCCGAGCATCGCCGCACTAGACTGTAGCGGCCCATGAACCTGCTTGAGTCCCTGCGCTACCTGGCCGCCCTGGCGGAGCACCGCCACTTCGGCCGGGCGGCGCAGGCCTGCCACATCACCCAGCCGGCGCTGTCGAACGCCATCCGCGCGCTGGAAGACAGCCTGGGCGCCACCATCGTGCGTCGGGGCCGCCAGTACGAAGGCCTGACGCCCGAGGGTGACCTGGCGCTGGCCCACGCCCACCGCCTGCTGCACGAGGCCGAAAGCCTGCGCCAGGCCCTGGCCAGCCGCGCCGGCGCACCCACCGGCCGGCTGACGCTGGGCGTGGTGCCCAGCGCCGAGCCGGTGGCCGCGCGCTTTGCCGGCCTGCTGCAGACGCTGCACCCCGGGCTGCAGCCGGTGCTGCGCTCGCTCAGCTCGCCCGAGATCGAGGCCGGGCTGGACGCCTTGGCCATCGACCTGGGCCTGGGCTACACCGACCGGCCCGAGGTGCGCCAGCGTCAGCTGGCGGTTTGGCCGCAGTACCAGGAGCAAAGCTACCTGCTGCAGGCCGCCGGCCCGGTGGATGCACCGTTCCGTTTCGGCCCGCCGATGCCCTGGCGCGAGGCCGCCCGGCTGCGCCTGGCGCTGCTGACGCCCGACATGCACTTCCGTGCCCTGGCCGACGAGGCCTTTGCCAGCGCGGGTGCCGTGCCGCGCCCGGCGTTGGAGACGAATTCGGTGCTGGCCCTGCTGATGGCGGTGCAGCCCGGGGCGGGCGCCGACCCGGCGACCGGGCTGGCCGCCGTGCTGCCCGGTGCACTGGTCAGCGTGGCGTGCAGCCGCAGCGGCCTGCTGGCGCGGCCGCTGGTGTCGCCGGTGCTGCACACGCCGGTGGGCTTTCTGACCCACGCCGCCGGCCGGCCCACGCTGGCCTTGCAGGCGGCGCTGGCCGTGGCCCAGCGCGACGACTGGCGTGGCCTGGTGGCGGCGCACAGCGGGGCGCTGGGTGCCGCGGACCTCGGCAGCGCAGCCGTGCCATTCAGCGGCTGAATCGCCCGGTTCGCCAAAGCCATTGGACGGCCGGGCCCGCCCGCGCCAATGATGCGCTTCGGCTTCCACTGCTCTGCCCGCCATGCCTCTGATTGACGCGCCGACCGTGGCCACCATCCGCCCCGAGGCCTTGCGCAGCAGCCTGCGCCAGGGTGCCGCGCGGCGTGGCCAGCTCAAGGGCCGCCAGCCTGACGACGCCGCGCGTGCCGAGGTGCAGGCCCTGCTGCCGCAGCTGGCCGGCCCCGATGCGCCGCCGCGCGACCGGCTGATCGAGCATCTGCATGCGTTGAACGACCACTTCGGCGCGTTGTTCCAGCGCCATCTGGTGGCGCTGGCCGCGCTGATGCGCTTGCCGATGGCCGATGTGCACGAGGTGGCCAGCTTCTACCACCACTTCCAGATCCTGCCCGACGACCAGGCGGCGCCGCGCCTCACGGTGCGGGTGTGCAGCGGGCTGAGCTGCCAGCTGGCCGGGGGGGGCGATCTGCTGCAGCGTCTGCGGGGTTTGCTGGGGGAGGGCGTGCAACTGCTGTCCGCTCCCTGCGTGGGCCGCTGCGAGCAGGCCCCAGTGGCGGTGGTCGGCCAGGCGCCGGTGCTGGTGGCCGATGCCGTCGCGGTCCAGGCGCAGGTGCAGCAGGCGCTGGCGGCACCTGCGGCAGCACGCCACCCCGCCGCGCAGGCCGATGCTGCCTTCGACCCCGCCGCCCAGGCTCCCTGCCCCATCACCCAGGGCGAGACCGACCCGGCACCGGCCTGGGTGGGCCTGGCCGCCTACCAGCGTGCCGGCGGCTACCAGCTGGCCGCGGCGCTGGCGCGTGGCGACCTGGCCACCGACACCGTGCTGGCTGCGATGACCGACGCCGGCCTGCGCGGCCTGGGCGGCGCGGGCTTTCCGGCCGGGCGCAAGTGGGCCATCGTGCGCGGCCAGCCGGCGCCGCGCCTGCTGGCCGTCAACCTCGACGAAGGCGAGCCCGGCACCTTCAAGGACCGCACCTATCTGGAACGCGACCCGCACCGCTTCCTGGAAGGCCTGCTGGTGGCCGCCCGGGTGGTGGGCATCGAGGCGGTGTGGATCTACCTGCGTGATGAGTACCACGGCGCCCGCGCCATCCTGCAGCAGGCGCTGGCCGAGCTGCAGGCGGCCCCGCCGTGCCCGCTGCCCGCCATTGACCTGCGCCGCGGCGCCGGTGCCTACATCTGTGGTGAAGAGTCGGCGATGTTGGAAAGCATCGAAGGCAAGCGCGGCGAGCCCCGGCTGCGCCCACCCTACATCGCCGAGCGCGGGTTGTTCGGCCGGCCGACGCTGGCGCACAACTTCGAGACCTTGTACTGGGTGCGCGACATCGTGCAGCGCGGCCCGGCCTGGTTCACCAGCTTCGGCCGGCATGGGCGGCGCGGCTTGCGCAGCTTCAGCGTCAGCGGCCGGGTGCGCCAGCCCGGGGTGAAGCTGGCGCCGGCCGGCATCACGCTGTGCGAGCTGATCGATGAATTCTGCGGCGGCATGGCCGAGGGGCACACGCTGGCCGCCTATCTGCCGGGCGGTGCGTCGGGCGGCCTGCTGCCGGCGCGGCTGGCCGATGTGCCGCTGGACTTCGACACCCTGCAGCAGTACGGCTGTTTCATCGGGTCGGCCGCAGTGGTGGTGCTGGGCCAGCACGACAGCGTGCGCGACGCTGCGGTCAACACCATGCAGTTCTTCGCCGACGAGAGCTGTGGCCAGTGCACGCCCTGCCGGGTGGGCACGGCCAAGGCTGCTGCGCTGATGGCCGCGCCGCGCTGGGACCACGCCACGCTGGACGACCTGGCCGTGGTGCTGGCCGACGCCAGCATCTGCGGCCTGGGCCAGGCGGCGCCGAACGCCATCCGCTGCGTGCAGACCCACTTCCCCGAGGCGGTGTGACATGTCGGCGACCGACCTCTTCGACTTCCAGCTCGACGGCGCCACCGTCAACGCCCGCCCGGGCGAGACCATCCTGCAGGCCGCGCAGCGCCAGGGCGTCGAGATCCCGCGCCTGTGCTTCAGCGACGGCCTGCGGCCCGACGGCAACTGCCGCGCCTGCGTGGTCGAGATCACCGGCGAGCGCACCCTGGCGCCCAGCTGCTGCAGGGCGCCCACGCCGGGCATGCAGGTGCAGGCCCGCAGTGAACGCGCAGTCAAGAGCCAGAAGATGGTGCTGGAACTGCTGCTGGCCGACCTGCCCGCAGAACCGGGTGCAGGCAGCAAATGGGTGGATGGCGACGCTACCCGCCCGCATGGCGAGCTGAGCGACTGGGCCGACAGGCTGGGCGTCACCCCGCGCCCGGCGCTCGCCGCACTGCAGCGCACCCAGCCGGTGCCCGATGCATCGCACCCGGCCATGCTGGTCAACCTGGACGCCTGCATCCAGTGCACCCGCTGCGTGCGCGCCTGCCGCGAGACGCAGATGAACGACGTCATCGGCCTGGTCCACCGCGGCGCCGGCACCCAGATCGCCTTCGACCTGGGCGACGCCATGGGCGACAGCAGCTGCGTGGGCTGCGGCGAATGTGTGCAGGCCTGCCCCACCGGCGCGCTCAGCGCCAAGACCCTGGTGGGCGACCAGCGGGTGGACAAGACGGTGGATTCCGTCTGCCCCTACTGCGGCGTGGGCTGCCTGATCAGCTACCAGGTGCGCGACAACCGCATCGTGGCCGTGCAGGGCCGCGACGGCCCTGCCAACGCCGGCCGGTTGTGCGTGAAGGGCCGCTTCGGCTTCGACTATGTGCACCACCGCCAGCGGCTGACGAAGCCGCTGATCCGCAAGCCAGGCGTGCCCAAGGACGGCAGCATCGACGCCCGGCCGGGCGACTGGCAAGATGTCTTCCGCGAAGCCAGTTGGGACGAGGCGCTGGACCTGGCCGCAGGCGGCCTGCGGGCGCTGCGCGACCGCCACGGCCCGCAGGCCCTGGCCGGCTTCGGCTCGGCCAAGGGCAGCAACGAAGAGGCCTACCTGTTCCAGAAGCTGGTGCGCACGGGGTTCGGCAGCAACAACGTCGACCACTGCACCCGGCTGTGCCATGCCAGCAGCGTGACGGCCCTGCTCGAAGGCGTGGGCTCGGGCGCGGTCAGCAACCCGGTCAACGACGTGCAGCATGCCGGGCTGATCCTGGTGATCGGCAGCAACCCCACCAACAACCACCCGGTGGCCGCCACCTGGATGAAGAACGCCGCCGCCCGCGGCACGAAGATCGTGCTGGCCGACCCGCGCCGCACCGACCTGGCCCGCCATGCCTGGCGCACGCTGCAGTTCAAGCCCGACACCGACGTGGCGCTGCTCAATGCGCTGATCCACACCGTGATCGACGAGGGCCTGACCGACCCCGCCTTCCTGCGCGACCGGGCCAGCAACTTCGACGCGCTGAAGGCTGGCGTGGCCGCCTGCTCGCCCGAACGCATGGCCGCCGTGTGCGGCGTGCCGGCCGCCACCCTCCGCGAGGTGGCGCGCGCCTTCGCCACCAGCCCGGCGTCGATGATCCTGTGGGGCATGGGCGTCAGCCAGCATGTGCACGGCACCGACAACGCCCGCTGCCTGATCGCGCTGTCGGCCATCACCGGCCAGATCGGCAAGCCGGGCTCGGGCCTGCACCCGCTGCGCGGCCAGAACAATGTGCAGGGCGCCAGCGATGCGGGCCTGATCCCGATGATGTTCCCCAACTACCAGCGGGTGGACGACCCGCAGGTGCATGCCTGGTTCGAGGCCTTCTGGGGCCAGCCGCTGAGCGCCCAGCCTGGGTTGACGGTGGTGGAGGTGCTGCACCAGGCCGCCGCACCCGACAACGACCCTGCCAAGGTGCGCGGCATGCTGGTGATGGGCGAGAACCCGGCGATGAGCGACCCCGACCTGAACCACGCCCGCGCCGGGCTCGCCAGCCTGCAGCACCTGGTGGTGCAGGACCTGTTCATGACCGAGACCGCCTGGCTGGCCGACGTGGTGCTGCCCGCCAGCGGCTGGCCCGAGAAGGCCGGCACGGTGACCAACACCGACCGCATGCTGCAGATGGGCCGCCGCGCGCTGGACGCCCCCGGCGAGGCGAAGCAGGACCTGTGGATCCTGCAGCAGTTGGCGCAGCGCCTGGGCCTGGCCTGGCACTACCCCGGCCCCGACAGCGGCGTGGCGGCGGTGTACGAAGAAGTGCGCCAGGCCCTGCATGGCGTGATCGCCGGCGTGCCCTGGGAGCGGCTGGACGCCGCCGGCAGCATCACCTACCCCTGCCTGACCGCTGACGACCCGGGCCAGCCCATCGTCTTCACCGACCACTTCCCCACGTCCGACGGCCGGGTGCACCTGGTGCCGGCATCCGTGACGGCGGGCGCCGAGCCGCCCGACGCCGACTACCCCTTCGTGCTGATCACCGGCCGCCAGCTGGAGCATTGGCACACCGGCAGCATGACCCGCCGCGCCGAGGTGCTGGACGCGCTGGAACCCGTGGCCACCGCCAGCCTGCACGGCAGCGACCTGGCCACGCTGGGCCTGCAGCCGGGCGACGCGCTGACGGTGGAAAGCCGCCGCGGCCAGATCCAGTTGCAGGCCCGCCGCGACGACGGCACGCCGCCCGGCACGGTGTTCATCCCCTTCGCCTATGCCGAGGCGGCGGCGAATCGATTGACCCACCCGGCACTGGACCCGGCGGCCAAGATCCCGGGCTTCAAGTTCTGCGCGGTGCGGCTGCGGGCAGGTGGCGCGGTGGGGTCGACCACACCCGCCGCATCCACCTGACGGCCCCGGCTCAGCCGTCGTCCAGCGGCGCCAGCAGCGCCTGCACATCGGCCGGCTGCAGCGCCGTCTCGGCCCCGCCGGCCGCGCCCAGCACCGCATCGGCCAGCGCCGCCTTGCGCTGCTGCAGGGCCAGCAGCCGCTCCTCGATGCTGCCGGCTGCCACCAGGCGGTAGACGGTCACGGGCTGTGTCTGGCCGATGCGGTGGGCGCGGGCGCTGGCCTGTTGTTCCACCGCCGGGTTCCACCAGGGATCGATGTGCACCACGGTGTCGGCGGCGGTCAGGTTCAGGCCCACGCCGCCGGCCTTCAGGCTGACCAGGAACACCGGCACCTGCCCGGCCTGGAATTGCGCCACCACCGCGCCGCGCTGGGCCGTGGGCGTGTCGCCGGTCAGCACCAGGTGCGGCAGCCCCAGGGCCTGCAGTTCCACCTGCACCAAGGCCAGCATGCGGGTGAATTGCGAGAACACCAGCACCCGCCGGCCCTCGGCCACCAGGCTGGGCAGGGTGGCGGCCAGCCAAGTCAGCTTGGCGCTGCTGCCCACGTCCCCGGCCGGGCCGATGGCCGCGCGGTCGTCGAGCAGCCGCGGGTCGTTGCACACCTGGCGCAGCTTCAGCAGCGCGTCCAGGATGCTGACCATCGCGCCGTTGAACTTCTGCGCGTCCAGCACCCGGCGCACCCGCTCGTCGGCGGCCAGGCGCACGCTCTCGTACAGCGTGCGCTGGGCGCCGGCCAGCGGCAGGCGGTGCACCTGCTCGGTCAGCGGCGGCAGCTCGGTGGCCACGGTGGCCTTGTGGCGGCGCAGGATGAACGGCCGCACCCGGTCGGCCAGCAGCCGGGCGCGGGCGGTCTCGCCGTTTCTCTCGATCGGCGTGCGCCAGTCCCGTTGAAAACTGCGCTGGTCACCCAGGTAGCCGGGCAGCAGGAAGTGGAACTGCGCCCACAGCTCGCCCAGGTGGTTCTCCAGCGGCGTGCCGGTCAGGCACAGGCGGTGACGGGCGTTCAGTCGGCGGGCAGCGGTGGCCGTGCGGCTGCCGGCGTTCTTGACCATCTGCGCCTCGTCCAGCACCACCAGGTGCCAGGGCTGGCGCTGCAGCGCCATGGCGTCGCGCCACAGCAGCGGGTAGCTGGTCAGCACCACATCGTGCTCGGCGATGCGGGCGATGCGCTTGGCGCGGTCGGGGCCGTCCAGGGTCAGCAGCTTCAGCGCCGGGGCCACGCGGGCGGCCTCGGCCTGCCAGTTGAACAGCAGGCTGGCCGGCGCCACCACCAGGGCCGGGCGCCCGTCGGCACCACCCGCCAACCGGCCGGCCTGCTGCTCCAGCAGCAGGTGGGCCAGGGCTTGCGCGGTCTTGCCCAGGCCCATGTCGTCGGCCAGGATGCCGGCCAAGCGGTGGCGGCGCAGGTGCTGCAGCCAGGCCAGGCCGGTGTGCTGGTAGGGCCGCAGGCTGATGCCCAGGCCTGGCGGGGGCGCCACCGGCGGTGGGGGCTCACCAGCGCCAACGTCGGCCAGCCAGGCCAGGCCCATGTCGCCTTGCAGGGCCCAATCCCGCCGGGCGCTGGGGTGGCTGGCCATCGCGTCCTTCAGGCCGGCGCGCAGCAGGGCCAGGCGCTGGGCCTCCCAGCTGCTCAGCACCAGCGGTTCGTCGGCGCGGCGGCGCGGGCAGGTCAGCACGTCGAGCATGTTGCGCACGATGGCCTTCAGCGGCGCGGCCTCGGCGTCGATCACCCGCCCGCCGGGGGCCACCAGGCGGATCAGCGCGTCGTCGGGGATGGCGGCCAGCGCGTCGGCATCGGTCCAGCGCCGGTCGTGCTTGATCAGGCGTGCCAGCAGCGGCACCAGGTCCAGGGTCTCGCTGCCGTCGCGGGTCTGCAGGTCCACGCCCAGGCTCAGCAGCCACGAGCCCATGCCCTTGGGCTGCGTCAGCGGCGTGATGCGGATCTGCCAGCCGCTGACCGGCAGCGCCGCATGGGCGAAGCCGGGGCGCTGGTCGATGGCCCAGCCTTCGGCTTGCAGCGCGGGCAGGGTGTCGGCCCAAAAGGCGGCGAAGTCGGCCTCGCGCACCAGGCTCAGCAGGGTGCTGGTGTCCGGCACCTCGGGCAGCGCAGGGGTGCCCCGCCATTGCAGGGCTTCAACCGGCAGCGGGCGCAGGCCGGTGGCCTGCAGGCGGGCCAGCGCAGCCGACAGCACGGCCGGCACTGGCCGGGCGCCGCCAGGCAGCCAGTCCAGCCAGGCCACCGTCACCTGCGGGCCGCGGGCGCCGAACAGCGGGGCGCGTGCCGGCGGCAGCACCGGGCCGCAGGGGCGCAGCCCCAGCAGGCCGTCGCCGCGGTCCAGGGTCTGCAGGCGCAGGCAGGGCCGGGCCGGAGCTTGCGCAGACTGGTGCACCGGCGCAGGGAATCGCATGCGCCGGATTGTGGCTGGCGGCCCAGGCGCACCGGGCTGGCCGGCACAGCGCCAGGCACCCTGCAAAAAATCATCGCTTCCGACGACCCCGGCCATGGCGGGGGCGGCGAACAATCCAGGTCCGATTCAATTCCAGGAGTCCGCACCATGGCAGAAGCCTTCATCGTCGCCGCCGCCCGCACCGCCGGCGGCAAGCGCAACGGCAAACTCTCGGGCTGGCACCCGGCCGACCTGGCCGCCCAGGTGCTGGACGCGCTGATCGCGCGCACCGGCGCCGACCCAGCCCTGGTGGAAGACGTCATCATGGGCTGCGTGGGCCAGGCCGGCGAGCAGGGCGCCAACATCGCCCGCAATGCCGTGCTGTCGAGCAAGCTGCCTGAATCGGTGCCCGCCACCTCGGTGGACCGGCAGTGCGGCTCGTCGCAGCAGGCGCTGCACTTCGCCGCGCAGGCGGTGATGTCGGGCACGATGGACGTGGTGATCGCCGCCGGCGTGGAAAGCATGTCGCGCGTGCCCATCGGCATGCCGATGACACTGCCGGCCAAGAACGGCTTCGGCTTCTACGTCAGCCCGGCGATGCAGAGGCGCTACCCCGGTGTGCAGTTCAGCCAGTTCACCGGCGGCGAGATGTTGGTCAAGAAGTACGGCCTGACCAAGGACATGCTGGATGAGTTCGCCTTCCGCAGCCACCAGAACGCCATCGCCGCCAGCCGCGGCGGCGCCTTCAGCAGCGAGATCGTGCCTGTGGCGGTGCGCATGAACGACGGCACCGAGACCGGCGAGATGCACACCGTGGACGAAGGCATCCGCTTCGAGGCGTCGCTGGACGGCATCCGCGGCGTCAAGCTGCTGACCGAAGGCGGCGCGCTGACGGCCGCCAGTTCCAGCCAGATCTGCGACGGCGCCGCCGGCCTGATGGTGGTCAACGAGCGTGGCCTGAAGGCCCTGGGTGTCCAGCCGCTGGCCCGCATCCACCACATGAGCGTGCTGGGCGCCGACCCGGTCATCATGCTGGAAGCCCCGCTGCCCGCCACCCACCGCGCGCTCAAGCGCGCCGGCATGTCGGTCAACGACATCGACCTGTTCGAGGTGAACGAGGCCTTCGCCAGCGTGCCGGTGTCGTGGCTGAAGGACACCGGCGCCGACCCGGCTCGCCTGAATGTCAACGGCGGCGCCATCGCCCTGGGCCACCCGCTGGGCGGCAGCGGCGCCAAGCTGATGACCACCCTGGTGCATGCCCTGAACAGCCGTGGCAAGCGCTACGGCCTGCAGACCATGTGCGAGGGCGGCGGCCTGGCCAACGTCACCATCGTCGAGCGGCTCTGACCCCGCCGCGGCTTGCCGCACGGCGGGCCACACGCCCATGATCAAGCTGATGTTCTGCCTGCGCCGCCTGCCGGCGCTGGACCGCGCGGCCTTCCAGGCCTACTGGCGTGAGCACCACGCGCCGCTGGTGGCGCGCCATGCCCCTGCGATGCGCCTGCGCCGCTATGTGCAGTGCCACACCGTGGACGATCCGGTCGCCGCCAGCCTGGCGGCGGCACGTGGGTCGCCGCCGGCCTTCGATGGCGTGGCCGAGCTGTGGTGGGACAGCCTGGATGACCGCGCTGCGGCGCGCGGCGACGCTGCCCGCGCCGCGGCAGTCGAACTGCTGGCCGACGAGCGGCGCTTCATCGACCTGTCGGCCTCGCCGCTGTTCCTCGTGATGGAGCACGGCGTGGTGCCCGGCAGCGCGGTGCTGCAGCCGCTGGCTGGCAGCCCCTTCCAGCCATGATGCAGCGGGCATGAGCAGCGCTGGCGAGGGTTTGGCCGCCGGCCTGGCGGCGCTGCTGGCCACGCCTGGCGGTGCAACGGTCAGCGTCGGCCCCGTCAGCCGCTTGTCGGGCGGCGCCAGCCAGGAGACCTGGGCCTTCGACGCCACCGTCGATGGCCAGCCCCAGCCGCTGATCCTGCGGCGTGCCCCGCCCGGGGCGGAACTGCGTGCCACCGGCAATGCCGGCCTGGCCGCCGAGGCCGAGCTGATCCGCCGGGCCGGCGCCGCCGGCGTGCCGGTACCGGCCGTGGTGGCGGTGCTGCAGCCGCAGCACCAGCTGGGCGACGGCTTCGTGATGGCGCGCCTGCGCGGCGAAACCCTGGGCCGGCGGGTGGCCGCGGCCCACCGCCCGGCGCTGGCCTGGCAGTGCGGCGCCGCGCTGGCCTGCATCCACCAGGTGGACATGGCCGGCGGGCCCGAGTTGCGCCGCACCCAGCCGCGTGCCGAGGTGCAACACCTGGCCGACTGGCATGGCCGCCACGGCACGGTGCGGCCGGTGTTCCAGCTGGCGCTGCGCTGGCTGGCCGACCATGCGCCGGCCAATGTGTTGCCCGCCCTCGTGCACGGCGACTTCCGCAATGGCAACCTGATGGTCGACCTGGACGCCGAAGGCGGCCAACTGGTCGGGGTGCTGGACTGGGAACTGGCCCACCTGGGCGACCCGATGGCCGACCTGGGCTGGCTGGGCGTCAACAGCTGGCGCTATGGCCGCCACCAGCGGCCGGTGGGCGGCTTCGGCCACTGGACCCAGCTGTTCGACGGCTACCGCAGCGCCGGCGGCACCGTCGACGAAGCCCGGGTCCACTGGTGGCAGGTGCTGGGCAGCCTGCGCTGGGGCGTCATCTGCGAAAGCATGGGCGAGGCCTGGCTCAGCGGTGCCGAGCCGGTGATGGAGAAGGCCGCCATCGGCCGCCGCGCATCCGAAGCCGAGATCGACTTGCTGGACCTGCTGCTGCCCCGATCCCCGGTGACCTGAGATGCAAGACCTGCCCACCCCCGAACAACTGCTGGCGGCCGTGACCCGCTTTTTGCGCGACGACGCCGGTCCGGCCCTGGCCCGCCATGGCGACAACGCACTGGCCTACCAGGCGCGGGTGGCCGCCAACATGGTCGATACCGTGGCACGCCAGACGCATCTGGCCCCGGCGGCGGATGCTGCCGAACGTTGCCGCCTTCAGGTGCTTCTGGGCCTGCCGGACGAAACAGACCTGGCCGCGCTGAACCGCTGCCTGGCCAGCGGCCTGGCCGACGGCGCCATCGACAGCAGCCAGCCCGGCCTGGCCGACCACCTGTGGGCCACCACCCTGGCCAAGCTGGCCGTCGACCAGCCCGGTTACGACACCCTCCAGCGCCACGCGGCGCCCACTCCGCCTGCGGACACACCATGACCACCTACGCCGAACTGCAGCTCGCCCGCGATGGCGACATCGCCATCCTGACGCTGGACAACCCGGCGCGGCTGAACCCGATCAGCGCCACGCTGCAGGCCAGCCTGCTGCGGGCCTTTGCCGACCTGGCGGCCGACACCAGTGTGCGCGCCCTGGTGCTCACCGGTGCCGGCCGGGCGTTCTGCTCGGGCGCTGACTTAGCCGGTGGCATCTCCACCCCGGATCCGCAGGGCCGCAGCCCCGGCAACCGCGCGGCTGATGCGATGCATGCGGTGACCAACCGCATCGTGCTCGACCTGCGCGCGCTGCCGATGCCGGTGGTGTGCGCCATCAATGGCGTGGCCGCCGGTGGCGGCCTGGGCCTGGCGTTGGCGGGCGATGTGGTGCTGGCGGCGCGCTCGGCCTACTTCTACCTGCCGTTCATGGCCAAGCTGGGCATCGTGCCCGACGTGGGCAGCACCTGGTTCTACCAGCGCCTGCTGGGCAGCGGGCGGGCCACCGCGCTGACGCTGCTGGGCGACAAGCTGCCGGCCGAGAAGGCAGCGGCCTGGGGCCTGGTGTGGGATTGCGTGGACGACGCCGACCTGATGCCGCGCGCCCTGGCCACCGCCCGCCTGCTGGCCACCTTGCCGGCCCATGCCGCGCTGGAGACCCGCCGCGCCTACGACGCCGCGGCCACCAGCAGCCTGGCCGACCAGCTGGCTTACGAGGCCGAGCGCCAGCGCGTGCTGATCGACAAGCCCGAGTTCGCCGAAGGCGTGGCCGCCTTCCTGGCCAAGCGCCCGCCGGCGTTTCCACCGCGTTAGCATGCAACCGGCGCGTCCGGTCTGCAGGGCGCCGTGCCTCGGGAGCCCTGTGATGAAGACATCCGCCGCGCCGTCCACCCGCACCCGCAGCGCCAGCCCACCACGCCGCCAAGCCGCTGCGCCGCGCGGTGCAGGCGCCGGCCTGCCGGCACCACTGCGCCAGGGCATCGAGGCGCTGTCGGGCCTGTCGATGGACTCCGTGCGGGTGCATGCCGACTCGGCCGAGCCGGCCCGCCTGGGCGCGCTGGCCTTCGCCCAGGGCCACGACATCCACCTTGGCCCCGGCCAGGAGCAGCACCTGCCGCATGAGGCCTGGCATGTGGTGCAGCAGCTGCAAGGCCGGGTGCAGCCCACGCTGCAACTGCGTGCGGCCGTGCCCGGCAACGACGACGCCGCGCTGGAGCATGAAGCCGACGTGATGGGCCAGCGGGCGCTGCAGGTGTCGGCCGGCCCGGCACCGGCGGCGCTGCCAGCGCCTGCGACCGCCGTGGTGGCTGTGGTGCAGCGGCTGTCGTCCAAGCTGGCGAGCATCTACAGGAAGAAGGACCCCGACACGGGGATGCTGCAGGACTGGCAGACGGATGCCCGCCTCAGCGACGACGACATGGACGCACTCGAGCGCGCGGGTCGGCTGCCCGAGGCGTACGAAAAACTCGCGGCCCATGAGGTGCCCGGCTCTGGCAAGAAGCGTGCGGCTGCCATCCTGACGGAGCTGGACAGACTGGCCAGCCTGGGGTCGAAGAAGGACGCCCCGCTCACGTTGCACGACCGTGTGCTGAACGCGCTGGGCATGGTCACCACCATCGCCGACCAGGTGCTGTCGGGCGGCAAGGCCAGCGACAAGGCGCTGGGCGATTTCCTCGACAGCGGCCACCCCGCCACCGAGGCCGTCCTGCACTGCGTGGCCAGCGGCAAGAACACGCTGCGGGGCGTGCTGAAGCTGCTCAACGACCATGGGGCCAGCTACAGCCAGCAGCAGTTGCTGGACTGGGCCAGCAGCCATGGCGATGCTGCCACCAGCCAGGCCCTGGTGGACACCGTCCATGAAATCAACGCCGACTATGTGAGCAGCTGGCTGGCCTATGGCGTGACGGCTGCCAGCCCCAGCCAACTGCGGCAACTGGTGCGGTTCCAGGCGCTGCTGGCCACGGGCGCCCAACTTGCCGTCACCCAGGCCGACAAGTGGTACAAGAGGGACGACGCCCAGCGCACCGGCTTCCTGGCGCATGTGTTCCACGACGGCACGGTGATGAACGTGCACACCCACTGGGCCCGCGCCGACATGCGCGTGGCGTCGATGCACGTGCAGGACCTGCAGGGCGACAACGGCCTGGAGATGAACCAGTGGAAATGGTTCGACGACGTGGCCAACGAGGTGGTGGCCGCGCACAACCGCGCCGCCGGTCACCTGCGGCCCAGCAAGTCGGGCCGCAACGCCACCTCCACCTACGCCCAGGTCACGCGCTGACGCGGTGGGCGGCCGGGCGGCCTGTCGGCCGCCTACCGGCTGCCGCCCAGCCAGCGGGTGAACATGCCTGGTGCCAACGCGGTGGCATCTTCGGCGTCGGGCGGGCCGGCCAGCTGAACAGCGGCGCGGGCCTGGGTGGCCAGCTTGTCGGCCGGCAGGCTGCAGGCCTGGCAGCGGTCGAAGCGCACTGTGCCGTCGGCGCTGGCCGACAGCAGCTGCTGGCCGTCGGCGCCGAACAGCACGGCCGTCACTGCGTCGGCATGGCGTTCCACCGTGGCCAGCTCCCGGCCGGTGGTGGCGTCCCACAGCCGCATGCTGCTGTCGGTGCTGCCGGTCAATACCTGGCGGCCGTCGGGGCTGAAGGCGGCGGATGTCAGCGCGCCGGCATGGCCGCCCTGCAGCACCACCGGCGCGCCGTTGCCGGCCACCGGCCACACCCGGGCGGTGCGGTCGCCGCTGGCGGTGACCAGGGCCTTGCTGTCGGGGCTGAACGCCAGGCTGCGCAGGTCGCCGCGGT